>CAIQDA010000088.1 GCA_903870415.1 uncultured delta proteobacterium | reverse complement strand
TGCTCCGCGTAGTCTTGAAGAAGAATTCCGCCGAGAAGTGACCGCTCAAGGGGCATGCGATTCAAGCGCCCGTCGACGCGAACCGCGATGCCCTCGAACTCGGCTTCAACGCGCGTCGCGATGGCGCGAAACGCTGTGAGCGCAGCCTCGCCATCGTCCTTGGTTTCAAAGCGCAGATCAACCTCACAGCTCGCGTCCGCAGGCACGACGTTGTGCGCCGTACCGCCCTTGATCACGCCCACGGTCACGGTCACTCCGCTTGCGTAATTGGTGAGACGTTGCGCCTGGTCGATCCATCGCGCGAGCCCCCAAATCGCATTTCGGCCGTCCGCGTGATTTGCTCCGGCGTGCGCGGCTTTGCCTGTAACATGCACGGACACCATTCCGGTTCCCTTGCGTGCGGTCACGATGCGGTCACCGGCGCGCCCGGCTTCGAACACGAGAGCCGCGTCCGCGCGATGGGCGAGCGCCTTGATGACGTCACGCCCTTCGAGCGAGCCCACCTCCTCATCGGCAATCGCGACCACACGAACGGGCACGATGCGATCGAGTCCGGTGACCTCCGCGAGCGCACGCAATGCGTAGGCGACCACGACGAGGCCACCTTTCATGTCGAGCACGCCGGGGCCGCGCAGAAGGTCACCATCGACGCGCATGCCTTCGAAGGTTCCCGGAGGAAAGACCGTGTCGAAATGGCCGACGAGTAGGACCGGGTAACCGACGCCGGACTCGCTCGACCACGCGCGATGGTCAGCGTATTGGGTGCTTTCGAAGACGTGACGTTCAAGGCCCGCGCACTGAAAAAGTTCGTCGAGATGCGCCGCGACCTCTTGGCCACCTTCACGATTTTCGCTGAACGAATTCGTACGTACGAGGGTCCCAAGCGTGTCGACCATCGAACTCTCCCAACCGGTGAGAAGGCGATCGAGTGCGGCGAAAGGGGCGTCGGTGACCATCGATGACGCACTGTAGCAGAGGGCCCGCGCACGCAGCAAAAGCGTGGTAGGCCCCGGCCCATGCGCGTTGTCGTCGCGGACCTCGGCCTCGGAAATCTACGAAGTGTGGAGCGCGCGGTCGCCCGTGCTGCGGCCCTTCGTGGGCCCCACGTTTCGATGGCGGTCAGCGGCGACGCGTCGGAGTTTCGCGCGGCGGATTTGTTGGTTTTTCCCGGTCAAGGCGCCTTTCGAGACGGGGCGAACTCGCTTCGCACCGAAGCCGGTCGTGCGATCGCGGCTCACGTGGCGTCCGGCAAACCGTTCTTCGGCATTTGCCTCGGGCTTCAGCTCCTTTTTCAATCGAGCGACGAAGCGCAGGGGGCGGAGGGCCTTGGCGTCTTTGCCGGCGAAGTACGTCGTCTGGGCGGAGACGCACTTTCCGCGGTCGGCGCGCGCAAGGTTCCTCACATGGGATGGAATCGCGTCGCGGTGAGCCCCGGAAGTCCTCTCGCGCATGTGAATGAAGAATACATGTACTTCGTGCATAGCTATGCGGCGGTGCCCGAGGATCGCTCCATCGTCTGCGCGACGGCGTCTTATGGCGCGTCGATCACGGCCGCCGTGCACCGCTCAAACATTCTTGCGGTGCAGTTTCACCCTGAAAAAAGCCAAGGGGCGGGCGCACGCGTCCTCGTCGACGTGCTCGCCTGGGCCGAAGGAACTCTCTCCCGATGACGCTCTTGCTCCGTCCCGCCATCGATCTTCTCCACGGTGAAGCGGTTCGCTTGCATCAAGGTTCCTACGACGCGGTCACCGTGTACGACGCGGACCCGGTCGCCCGTGCGGTCGCGTTTCGCACCTGTACCGATCGCCTTCACGTGGTCGACCTCGAGGGAGCAAAGGCGGGCTCGCCCGTGCAGCGCGAGCTTGTGCGCGCGATCATCGAGGCGTTCGCTGGCGACGTTCAAGTCGGCGGAGGCGTGAGGGAAAGCAAGGCGTTCGACGCGTATTTGGCGCTCGGAGCGACGCGCATCGTTCTCGGGTCGGCCGCGGTGAAAAGCCGCGCTCTCGTGGAGTCGCTCGCGAAGGCGAACCCTGGAGTCGTTGTCGTGGCGCTCGACGCGAAGGACGGTTTTGTCGCGATTGACGGGTGGACGACGCTGTCCGAGATTCGTGCGACCGAGTTCGCTCAGGAACTGGCGACGCTCCCGCTTGGAGCTGTACTCTACACGGACATCTCCCGCGATGGCACGAGCGTGGGCCCGAACGTGGGGGCCACGGTCGCGATGCAGGCGCTCGTTCCGTTTCCGATCATCGCGTCTGGCGGCATCGGTTCTCTTGATCATTTGCGGGCTTTGAGCGATGCCGGGCTGCGCGAGGCTGTCATCGGTCGAGCGCTCTACGACAAGCGCTTCACGCTCGACGAAGCCCTCGCGGCGGTTTCCTCCGCGCCGAGCGCATGATTGAAGGTCGACGTGCGGCCCTCATCGTTGCGGGCTCGGTTCTCGTTGCGGGGACGCTGGTCGTCGGCGGGCTCGTGGTGGCCGTTCATCGTGGTGTCGAGGTGCGCGGCGTGCAGGTGCGCGCGGAGTCCGTGTCGCTGGCGCTCGGGGCCGTCGTCTTCGGTCACGTGAACATCGAGACGCGCGCATTCACGGGCACTATTCCCGAGGTCCGTGTTTCGTTTGGAGATGGAAAAGTACTCGTCGACGTGACCTCCATCGATGTTCACGCGAAGGACGCATCGGCGGACTCTGCGGCGGAATCTCCGCCCGTGGCTCATGACGTTGTCCCGGTGCGGTTGCGCGTTGAGGAGGCTGTCGTCGCCGGCACGTGGCGCGGTCGTCCTGTGTCGGCGTCGGCTCACGAGGTTGTTGTCGATCGCGCATCGGACGGCGCGCTGGCGCTTCATGCGCGCGATGCGATGGCCACAAGGGGCGGCGTTCGCGTTAACGCCGAGGGCATCGATGGCGCACGGGATCGCCAGCGACACGCGCTCTTTCACGTGAACGTCGTCCACGTCGAAGCGGTCGAAGACGCATCAGAGCCCGAGATTCCCAAGGTTGCGCGTGATTCCTTCGACATCGGCTCCGACGTCGCCGCGACGGTGATGCTTCGAGGTCGCGAGCGAATCGCACGCGTGTTGTCCGCGGTTCCGTTCGTGGATGGATCGATCGACGAGGCGGTGATCGACAAACTTCCGGCGCTCCCCGGCGTTCAGCTTCACCTTCAACACGTCACCGTCTCGCGCAAGTCGACCGGTCTGCAGCTTCGCTTGGATGTATCGGGCGCGCCGGACGCGGTGCCCGAAGTTTTGGACATGACCGTTGACGAAGGCGCGTCTCGTATCGTTGTCGATGCTCACGGTGGACCGCTTCGGCTCGCAGTCGCTTCGCAAGAAGAGGCGGAAATCGCTGTCGAAGGCCACGCGGATCTCGACTTGTCTGCAAAGCGCATCGACGCGCGTGGGGCTCTGCGCGTTTCGGGGTTACGCGTTCAGCGCGCGTGGCTCGGGGCGTCGTCGTTCACCGTGGACGGTGCGCTCGGTGGTCATGTCGTCCTCGAGGCGACCGGAGCGTTTCGCCTCGACGAAGGGTCGTTTGAACTCGGGCGCCGTAAGCCGCTGCGTGGTCATCTCACGGCGTCTGGCGACATGCGTGACCTTCGCGTGCAGGCGCGCGCAACCGTCGACGTCATCGCTTGCGACGACGCGGTCTCGAACTTGCCTGAGCCGTTCCGTCGCACGCTTGGTCAACTTCGTTTTGAGGGAAAAAAGAGCCTTTCCGTCTCCCTATCGGCGAGCGTCTCGAGGCCAGACGATGCGGTGTTCGACGTGACGGAAACAGGTGCATGCACGGCCACGGCGGCTCCTTCGTTTCTCGCGCCCGCGGCGTTCGACGACACATTCGTCCTCACGGTGGTCGGGAGCGACGGGCAACCGCACAACGAAACGTTCGGGCCGGGTACGGGGCAATGGCGCGCGCTTCCGCGCATCAGCCGATCGTTTCTTGCGGCGGTGCTCACGACGGAGGACGCGGGATTCTTTCGCCACAAGGGCGTGAGCTGGGGCGCGATTCGATCGGCGCTCGTGGACGATCTCAAGGCAAAACGCTTTGTTCGCGGCGGCAGCACCATCACGATGCAGCTCGCGAAGAACCTCTTTCTCACGCGCGAAAAGAACCTTGGGCGCAAGCTCGAGGAGGTTCTTCTGACCGACTACCTGGAGGACGCGTTCGGCAAGGAGCGCATCCTCGAACTCTACGCCAACATCGTGGAGCTTGGCCCTGACGTGTTCGGTGTTGAAGCGGCCTCGCAGCACTACTTCGGCGTTGGCAGCGACGAGCTTACGGTTCTTGAGGGACTCTGGCTCGCGACGCTCCTCCCGAACCCAAAGGAGCGAGGTCATGCGCGCGCCGATGGGTCGCTTTCACCTGGCAAACTCCAAGAGCTGCGCTTCCTCGCACGCAAGGCCCGCGATCACGGATGGTTCACCGACGACGATGTGGCCGACGCGGAAGCGGGCGAGGTGAGGCTTCCGCGGCTGGCTGGTTCGTCTGCGCGCATTCCCGGCCTCGGGATCGAGCCGCCGCCACGCACGCGGCCGTTGCGCGCCATTGAAGGGCCGTGACCGCGAGCGGAAACGTGTGCAGACTGCACGTTCACGCGCGAGGAGTTCGGTTCTTCCGTTTGCCTTGAAAGAACGTGGAGAGGCGCGCCGCGCATTCTTCTGCACGCACTCCTGGCGTGTACGGGAAGCGGTGATTGAGGCGCGTGTCGCTCGCCACGTCGTAAAGACTGCCCATGGCGCCGCCCTTCGGGTCCGTGCATCCGTAAACCACACGCGCGATACGGGACTGAACGAGCGCGCCGGAGCACATGATGCAGGGCTCGAGCGTGACGTAGAGCGTGAGCCCCTCCAGGTACCAGCGTCGTCGCAGCAACGAGGCTCGCCGGAGCGCGACAACCTCCGCGTGGGCCGTCGCGTCGAACTCGGTTTCACGAAGGTTCATGCCCTCGGCGACCACCGCCCCGCTCGCGTCGACGATGACCGCGCCGACGGGGACCTCTCCGCGAAGCGCCGCCTGGTCCGCCAAATGAAGACAGCGCCCGATGTAGAACTCATCGCGCGCTGCCAACAGATCCATTTTTACTTGCGCACCCGGTACGATTCGAACGTACGACAACCGGTTCCGTAGACCGGTGCTCTATCCAGCTGAGCTACGGGTGCTGATGGGAGGACTGGATGTAGTCGTTTCCTCGTGCTTGTCAACACCCTCGTGCATGAACCTCTCGATCGTGATGCGTTGCCACGGGTGCTCGACGAGCTCGTGTGGAGCTTGCGTCGTGCGGGCGTCCGCGTTGCGCCCTCGCAAGTGATCGATTGGGTGCTCGCGGTCGACTCGCTGGGCCTCGGCGGAAAGCAGGCGTTGCGCGATGCGTTCGTTGCTGTGGCCGCGAAGGAGTCGCGTCACGTCGCCGTCGTGGAGCGGGTCTTCGATCGCTTTTTTGGGCGCGAGCGGCTCCGGGGCGATGTGTTCGAGCGCCTTGCGGCAGCGGGGCTCACGGAGCTCGAGGTTCGTGAAGTGCGCGAACTTGTGCAAGGTACACGCATCGATTCGAACCGCGGTAGCGACTCGTTTGCGGCCGTGGCCGGGCGAGGGGCCGCGTTCGATCGACTTCTCGCGCTCGCAGGCGAGGGAGTTGATCGGGCGGGGGGAACGGAGGTGGCGCGAGGCTGGGTCGTCGAGCAAGCAAGACTCGTTGTTGGCATGCGCCGAGCGAAAGACGCGCTGGCGGCGCTGACGGCGCGCCTTGTCGACGCGTTCGGGGACGAGCGCGGGCGGCTCATTGCAGAACTCTTGAACGCTGAAATTCAAGCGGCCGAGGCCGACGTTAGGGCGATGGTCGATGCCCGGCGCCAGGCGAGCGTGGAGCGTCAGGTTGCGCGCGAGCAGAAGCTTACGTCGCGGACCTTGGGACAAGTTGCTCCGGCTGATCGCGAGAAAGTGCGCCGTGCGGTGAAGCTCGTGGCGGAAAAAATGGCGGGCAGTGAACGTGTGCGACGCCGTCTCGCCAAGCGAGGGCGCTTCGATGCGCGGGGGACGGTGCGACTGGCGTTTCGCATGGGCGGCGTGCCGATGGTGCACGTGTTTCGTCGTCGCCGTCGCACGAAACCCAAGTTGTTCGTGATCTGCGACATTTCCGATTCGGTGCGCGGGACCGCCGAACTCTTGATCGAGTTTGTGCAAACTACACAGAGTGTTTTTCCGGGCACGCGAACGTTCGTGTTCGTTCGCGAACTCGGCGAGGCAACGGAGCTTCTCAAGGGCGCAACGCCTGAGCGCGCGCGCGACCGCATCGCTTCGGGCGGCGTTGTACCGGTGACGGAGAACTCAAGTTACGGGCGCGTCCTTCGGCTCTTCCTCGAACGTCACGGTCGCGACGTCGACAAGCGTTCAACAGTGGTGATTCTTGGCGATGGCCGCACGAACTGGACCGATGACGGCGCACCGGTGCTCGACACGCTTCGTCACCGCGCACGAGCACTCGTGTGGCTTTGCCCTGAGCCTCGGTCGCAGTGGACTGTTGGAGATTCCGCGATGGCGCGTTTCGCTCCGCGCTGCACGGAGGTGCTCGACGTGTCATCGGTGGAGTCCCTTGAGCTTGCGGCGCAACGACTTCGGCGACTTCGGGCGTAGGAGGTTCGCGGTCGCTGCGAGTGGGCCGTGTGCGCTATTTCGTAGAGGCGCGCCGCGCACCCGTTTGAGCCCATTTTCCCACGGAAAAGTTCGCTAAGGTTTGCGGCATGCCCAGTGCGCCATGGTCTCGTCCACGCGGTCTCGAAGCGGTCCTCACCAAGTGGCACGACCAAGGATCGATCGCGCGAAACCTCGTCGTCGAAGCTCCAATCGAGTCCCGTGACGCGCGTTGCGGGGCGATTCCATCGGCGCTTCACCCCAACCTGCGCGCGATGCTTGAGCGCCGCGGGATACATGAGCTCTACACGCATCAAATCGAAGCATTCGACGCGGCGAGAAGCGGCAAGCACGTCGTCATCGCGACACCAACGGCCTCGGGCAAGAGTCTCTGCTTCCACCTGCCGGTCTTGCAGGCTCTCGCGGACGACGCCGATGCGCGGGCCATGTACTTGTATCCTACAAAGGCGCTCTCCCGCGACCAGGAGGCCGGTCTCAGGTCGATGCTTCAAGACGCGGGACTGGCGGGACGAGGAGCCGGTTCGGCGATCGTTTACGACGGCGATACGCCGGGCGACGCAAGGCGCGTAGCGCGCGAAAAAGCTGGAATTCTTCTGACGAATCCGGACATGCTCCACGCGGGCATTTTGCCGCACCACACCAATTGGGCCCGGACTTTTCAGCACCTCAAGACCATCGTCGTCGACGAGCTCCACACGTACAAAGGCCTCTTCGGCGGCCACGTAAGTCATGTGCTTCAGCGCCTTCTTCGCATCGCGCGTTTTCATGGTTCGAACCCGACGGTGATCATGGCGACCGCCACGATTGGCAACCCGCGCGACCACGCCGCTCGCATGCTCGGCGTCGACGTTTCGGAGGTCGCCCTCATCGACAGAAGCGGTGCGCCGAGTGGTGGCCGACGC
>CAIQDA010000087.1 GCA_903870415.1 uncultured delta proteobacterium | reverse complement strand
TGTTCGAGGTGCGCGCGCAGCACCTCGTCGCCAAGATGCTCACGCAGAAGGCGCTCGAGCTGCCGGTTCGACGTGAAGAAATTCTTCGGCTGCGACTCTTGCCAGGCGTGGAGATCGCCTCGTGCGCGTTCGTGGGCTTCGGCCATGATGGGTGCTCGCGTGGTGGCTAGGAGGTCGCTGGAAAGTGGCGCTGCGCTTCGACTCGTCGGGGCTGTCTCGTCGAAATACAGCGCTTAGGACACGTCGCGTCCGGCGGGTGTCTCGCTCTTGCCGAGTAGGAGAAGCCACGGTCCAGCCACCAGCAAAAACACAAGCGTGAGCCACTCGAGCGCCACGTCGCGAAAGGGCTGGAGCAGGACCCGTGCGCCGAGGCCATACGCGAGTTCGTAAAGGCCGATCGGCACGAAGGTTCCGCCGAGCACGAGCGACGCGTCACGCAGTCGCGCATCCGACTCTACGCTTGAGATCCTCGATGCATGCAGAATGCAAATGGCCCGCCAGGTGATCCACACGTCGGGCGCGAGGAATGCCCAACTGTGGCGAGCGTGGCCGGGCACGATGTCCTCGATGGGCGCGATGCCAAGGAGCGCGAGCGCCCAGAAAGGCACGACGAACACGATCGCCAGCGAGGCGAGGATGCGAAGAGTTCGACGATTCGTTGCGCTCACGGACATCTCCCGTGCGCGTCTTACTCGGATGCAGCGGCCGCAGCGGCGTCATCGGCGGCGGTATTCGCTTCCACGCGGGCGCGAATCTCGTCCATGTCGAGCTTGCCGATTTTTTCGATCAGCACCGTGATGGCTTCTTCCGAGTAGAGCCCCGCTTCGCGAAAAAGCATGACCCCATCGCGAAACGCCATGAGGGTGGGCAGCGAGTTGACGCCGAGGGCTTCGGACAGGCTCGCCTCGACCTCCGTGTTCACGTTCACGAAAGCCACGTCGGGCATCGCCGCTGCGACGTTCTTGCAAACCGCCGCGAACGCACGACAGGGCACGCACCACTCGGCCCAGAAGTCGACGATGACGATCCCTTCGGCGATGGCGTTCGGAAACTCGATGCCGGTGACGGTGCGCGGAGTCATGCGGTCAGGTTATCGAAACCCTTGGGGATCGCGTTCATCCGCGATTGCGCGAAGTTTTCGCGACGGCGGGCCGCAATAATCGGCGGTCTGTCGCTCCGGCGCGCATCGTGGGACACCTTTTCCATGACGGATTCTTCAGCTGTTCGCGTCGGCGTTCGCCAGCTCTTCGACGCTGAATCGTCGACCTTCTCGTACCTCGTCTGGGAGCCGGACTCGCGCGAGGCGCTGCTCGTGGACCCGGTGCGCGAGCAGGTGGAGAGGGACCTGAAGCTCGTCGAGGAGCTCGGTCTTCGCCTCATGGGCGTTATCGATACGCATGTGCATGCGGACCACGTGACCGGGGCGGGGCTCCTGCGCGATCGCTGCGGATGCCGGACCATGAGCGGGGTGGGGGGAGCGCCTTGCGTGGATCGCGCGCTCGCCGACGGCGACGTGATTCGCTTGGGGAACGCCTCGCTTCACGTTCTCGAAACGCGCGGACACACAGACGATTCGATCTCCGGGGTCGGCCCGAACTTCGTCTTCACGGGCGATGCCCTTCTTGTGCGCGGATGCGGCCGCACGGACTTTCAGAACGGTGACGCCGGAGCGTTGTACGACGCGATCACGGCCAAGCTCTTCACGCTCGCGCCGGAGACGATCGTTTACCCGGGGCACGACTACCGGGGCCACACGCAGTCGACCATCGCAGAAGAACGCGTGCATAACACACGTTTCGCAGGCAAGACCCGCGACGCGTTCGTCACGCTGATGGGGGAGCTCACGCTTCCTCGGCCGAAGCTTCTCGATGCAGCAGTTCCTGCAAATCGTGCTTGCGGACGCGAGAGGCAAGACGCGGACGCGTGAGGGCGGCGGGCGGTTTCAAACCTTGTCGAAGGCGCCGAGGAGACCCTTCGCACGGGCCTCGCGGGCGAGGTCGTCTCGAAAAGCTGGAGCTGCGAGGCCGATGAGCCGGGCGGCGCGTTCACGAAGGGAGAGCCCGTGCAGGTTCACGATGCCGTGCTCGGTCGCGATGACGTGCACGTCGTTGCGCGAGGTGGTTACGCTGCTCCCGGGTGCGAGCTCGGCGACGATGCGCGAGCACGAGCCGCCTTTCGCCGTGGATGGCAGCGCGAGGATGCTGCGTCCACCGCGTGACGCGCGCGCTCCGCGAACGAAGTCGACCTGACCGCCGACGCCCGAATAGATTCTTCCGCCGATCGAGTCCGCGCACACCTGACCGGTGAGGTCGACGCTGATGGCGCTGTTGATCGAAACCATGGCGTCGTGGCGTGCGATGACCGACGGGCTGTTGGTCCAGTCGCTCTCGTGAAACTCGACGAGCGGGTTGTTGTCGACGAAGTCGTAGACGCGCTTCGTTCCGATGACGAAGCTCGTGACGATGCGACCTCGATGGTAGCTTTTGCGCGCGCCGGTGATGACGCCGCGTTCCACGAGCTCGACGACTCCGTCCGAAAACATCTCCGTGTGGACGCCAAGATCGCGGTGATTTCCGAGCTCCGCGAGCACCGCGTTCGGGACCGTTCCGATGCCGAGCTGAAGGGTGTCGCCGTCGCGAACGAGTGAGGCAACGTTGCGGCCGATGGCCATGTCGACCGGCGTGAGGATCGGCGGGCACCACTCCTCGAGCGCCTCGTCGGCGTCGATGTGATCGGTGAAAAGGGAGAAGGGAAGGATGCCCGCGCCAAAGGTTCGAGGCATGCGCGGGTTCACTTGCGCGATGACCGCGCGTGCTCCATCGACCGCGGCGCGTACGATGTCGACGGAGACGCCCAAGGTCACGAGCCCCCGTGCGTCCGGCGGCGACACCTGGACAAGGGCCACGTCAACGGGCTTTTCGACGCGCAGAAGTTGAGGAATTTCGCTTAGGAACATCGGCGTCGCGTCGGCCCGGCCCTCGTGCACCGCATCGCGAACGTTTGCGCCGACGAAGAGTGCGTTCGCGCGGAGATGGCCCGAGAGGGACGGCGCTGCCCACGGCGCGTCACCGAGCGTCAGAATGTGGAGCGCCTCTATGTCTTCGAGGTCCTGGGCACGATTCGCGAGTTCGACGGCGAGCGCCTTCGGCATGGCCGCTCCGGAACCGAGGAAGACGCGAGAGCCGCTCACGACGCGTCGAAGGGCTTGAGAGACGGTGCTGGAGACTCGTGAGGACATCGAACTTCGACCCCCTAACAGGCGAGCGAACGGTCGCGGGAACTCGTCGCAAAACGGGCGTAGCGAACGTCGGATTGCGATCCAATCGAACCCTGCACTTTACGCAGGTTCGTGCACCCGTTGCGCGTACCCACGAGAGAAATGGCTCGGTTTGACGACGTTTCGTCTTGGCTCAGAAGTTGCCTCAGGTCACGGTGAATGCCGGGTCGCACGTGGCCTCGAACGTCGAGCGACAGCACCGACCGCACCATCACGACTGCACCTTGGAGAAGCTTCATGCCGACCCCGCGCATACGCGACATCATGACCCCAGCGCCGCACACCATCGGCGTTGATCAGTCCCTCTTTCGGGCCCGTGAGGTCATGCGTGAGCACCACGTGCGTCACCTTCCGGTGCTGCGCGCAGGTCGCCTCGTGGGCATCGTCACCGAGCGCGATGTTGACCTCGTCGAGGCGCTCGACGAACTCGATGAACGCCAGGTGCTCGTCGAAGAGGCCATGACGAGCGACGTCTACGCGGTGCGGCCAGAGCAGGCCCTCGACGCAGTCGTCGATCACATGGCGAAGCACAAGCTTGGTTCGGCCATCGTCGCCGAGGGCGACCGGGTCCTTGGTGTGTTCACGAGCGTCGACGCCCTTCGGCTCCTCGCGAAGGAGCTTCGTGGGGAGGTGCTTCCATGACCGGCGACACAACGGTGCAGCCCGAAATGCAGCTGTACCCGCACATCCTCATTGCAACGGACTTCAGTGCCACAGCCGAGCTCGCTCTCGCTCACGGGGTCGCTCTCGCGCAACGCTTCCACTCGAAGGTGACGCTCGTGCACGCGTTCTCGATTCCACTCGTGTCGCCTGCGGCCGGCGCCGTCGTGCCTAACGAGGACGTCGTCGTCGCGCTCTCGGACGCCGCGAGCAAGAACCTCGATGCGGTCGTCGCGCGCGTCAAGGCGAAGGGCCTCGATGTGGAAGGCATGCTTCGCGTCGGCTTCCCCGACGACGAGGTGCTCGGTGCGGCCGATGCACGATCAACGTCGCTGATCGTTCTCGGCACCCACGGTCGACGTGGCTTTCGTCGACTTCTGCTCGGCAGCGTCGCGGAGAGCATTTTGCGCCGCTCAACGGTGCCCGTGCTCGTCGTCCGCGACCCGGTCGACGACTGAGTTCAATGGAGTGAAAAAGAGCGCGCGACGCACCTGGCGAAACGTCTAAACGACGAGTATTCCCAGGCGTCGCGCGTGGTGATTGAATCGTAAAAGCGCCTATCCGATCACTTGCCGCATCGCCTGCATCAGCGAGGGAGCGGTCTGGGCGCCCGACACCGTGACCTTGCCGCCGAAGAGGAAAAAGGGCACGCCGCGGATGCCGCCTTCCGCAAGCCGCGCAGCCTCCGAGCGGGTTTGCGCCAGCGCGTTCTCGTTCGAAAGCGCCGAGGCAACAAACTCCGCGTCGAGGCCTGCACCGGTCCCAATCGCCACGAGGGTGGCGAGGTCGGCGATGTTTCCCGCGTCGACGAAGTGCGTCCGAAAAAGCGCGTGCGCCACCGCAAGCTGCGCGTCGTGGGCGACGGCCAAACGCAAAAGCGTATGGGCTTTTACGGTGGGGTACGTGCGCGGCTGCTTGCGAATATCCAGATCGAGCGAACTCTCTCTCGCAGCCTCGTTCACGCGATCGAACATGGCTTCCGGGTCGGTGCGGTAACGCGCGCGAATCCGCTCGGCGATGAGCTCTCCTTCGTCGGGCACGGAGGCGTCGAGAAGGTACGGGTGAAAGCGCAGAGTGTAATCTACAGGAGCGTCGAAGAGCCGCATCGCGGTTTCGAGCCGGTGCACGCCGATGTAGCACCAGGGGCACACCACATCCGAGATGACGTCGATCGTGAGGCTCGCCATGAGCTGATCGGTATCGCTTCTCGCGGTCGTTGGCGAGAGCGCGTCGCGCGCGTGAAGAATTCCTTGCTTTCGCGCTGGCATCCGAGTGTCGAAGGCGACGGACTCGACCGGAGGCAGGAGCCGCAAAGGCGGAAAAGGTGCGCGACACCGGAGCCCCGCAACGAACGAAAAGCGGCTACCAACTCGCGCCGTGAAGCTCGCCTCCGTGAACGTCGACCTCGATGAGGTTCCCAATTACTTCGCCATCCACGGACTCGACCCGACGGGCCCCGGGCTCCACGCGGTCTACGATCGAGCGATCGCGCGCATGGTCGATTGGGCCGCCGCGATGAAGCTGCCCCTCACGCTTTTCACGATCGCCAGTGACATGGAGCGCGAGGAAAATCGCTCGATGATACGGAACGCGGCGCGTCTCGGGCACGAGGTGGCGAGCCACACCCTCGACCATCGCTACGACCTCGTGCGTCTCGACCACGCGGCGATGTGCACGCAGGTCGACGATGCGGCGCGCATGTTGGGCGAGGTCACCGGCGAGCGCCCTCGGGGTTTTCGGGCGCCCGGATACACGTTCACGGACGAACTCGCGCGGGTGCTCCGTGAAGTTGGGCACACGTACGACTCATCGGTATTTGGCTGCCCTGCGTATTACACCGCGAAGACGATCGTCATGGCCTCGTATTCCCTTCGCGGGCGCACGAGTCGCAGCATTCTCGGCGAGGCCGAAGTGATGCTTTCTCCCAGGGTTCCGTATCGCCTTGGGGTCCCGTATTGGCGGGAGGGTGAAGGTCTTCCGGAGCTTCCCATTCAGATGACTCCGGGTCTTCGCATTCCGATCATCGGAACGAACGTCACGCTTTGGGGTGAGCGTTTTGCGCGCAAGGCCGCCGCGTCGTGCGCGAACGATACGCTGTTCAACTTCGAGCTCCACGGCATCGACTTTCTCGACGCGGACGACGGTCTTGAGGCGTTACGGCCTCATCAACCCGACGTGCGGGTGCCGGCGACGAAGAAACTCGCTGCGCTCAGCGCCATCGTCGACGAGCTCAAGGGTCAAGGCCGTAGCTTTGTGCGACTTGATGAGGCGACAGGCCGCCTATTTCCCTGAAAATTTTGCCATTTGGCCCATCGGCTGGGACGCTTAGAGCATGAGCGCCGTTCACGCCGTCACCCCCTCCGTCACCGAGCCCGCGACCGCGTGTGAAGACGCCGCGCCTGTGGACCGCGAGGCCATCGCGTTCGTGCTTGCGGGGTGGAGCGGCTGCGCGCTCGAGCACGCGGTGGCCATGCTTCCGCCGAATCTTGACCGCGCAACGGTGCGTGCGAAGGCGTCCGCGTGGCTCGACGACCTCACGCTGCGACCCACCGCGGAACGTATCGACGCGCTGGCGATGGTGGGCGTGCGACGTCCCGCATTCGCCCGCACGCGATTCAATCGAAGCCCTTGAGCGCCGCCAGCAAGTTCGACAAGTTTGTTTGAACGCCCATGAGGCTCATTCCTGTTTTTTCAGGAACGACGACCTCCTCGGTGTTGTCGGTGGGCAGGTCCGCAAGAAAGCGGCTCGCCACGCGCGCCATGGTCTTGCCGCGCATCATGCGTTTTTCGCAGCGGCCCAAGTAGATGCGCTCGCGGGCTCGGGTGACCCCCACGTAGAAGAGGCGCCGCTCCTCCTCGACGTCCGTGGAGATGGCCTCGGTCGCGCGAACCTCGAGCGTGCGCTGGTGAGGCAGGTAGCCTTCCTCGCAGCCGATGAGAAACACGACCTCCCATTCGAGGCCCTTCGACCCGTGCAGCGTGGAAAGCGTCACGTAGTCGCCGCCTTTCTCGTCGTCGTCGTTGAACGAAAGCGAGAGTTGCTGGAGCACTTGCGCGAACGCTCCTGCGCCGCTTCCAAGGGTGCCCGCGCGCTCTTTTCGTTCGAGCACGTTGAAGAGCCAGTCGATGTTGCCCCAGCGCCGATCGAACTCGGTGCCCTTCGAGGTGCTCGTGATGTACTCGCGGATTCCCGCCGACACGACGACCGATCGCGCGATGACCGAGGGCTTGGTCCCGCCTGCGAGGGCTCGGCGAGCTTCGGCGAGGATGCTCAAAAACTTTTCAGCGCCCGTTCGTGCGGCCGTTGGAATCGCATCGATCGATTGAAGCCTGTCGAGGGCGTCGTGCAGCGTCCAGCTTCGCGCCACGGCGTGCTTTGCGATGGTTTCGAGGCTTTGCTCGCCGAGTCCGCGCGGAGGAAAGTTCACGACGCGGCGCAAACTCAGGTCGTCGTGCGGTGAGACGACGAGGCGCAAGTACGCGAGCACGTCCTTGACCTCTTTCTTCTCGTAGACCGACTGACCGCCGAAGACCTTGTACTTGACCCGCTGCTCGGTGAGCGCCTCTTCGAGAGGCTCCGCGAGGAGGTTTGAGCGGTAAAGAATCGCGAAGTCTTTCGGGCGTCGGCCCTCGTCGGTGATGAGGCGGCGAATCTCGCTCGCAACCCAGTCGGCCTCGGCCTCGGCGCTTGGGGAGATGAGAAAGCGTGGAGCGTCGCCGGCGACTTGCTCCGTGAACAGAACCTTGGGGTACTTGCGCTCTGCACGCTTTTCGAGCACGGCATTCGCGAACACCAAGATGGGCGCGCGAGACCTGTAATTTTGCTCGAGTTTGACCACCTTCGCGCCGGTGAAGTGGTGTTCGAAATCGATGATATTGCGCGCTTCGGCTCCGCGCCATCCGTAGATGGACTGGTCGTCGTCGCCAACCACGCAGACGTTCTTGCGTGGTCCGACGAGGTGCCGCAGGAGTTCGAGCTGCGCACCGTTTGTGTCTTGGTATTCGTCGACCATCCAGAAGCCCATGCGCTCCTGCCAGCGCGCGCGAACGTCGGGACGCGTGCGGAGTACACGCACCACTTCGCAGACGAGATCGTCGAAGTCGAACGCGCGAAAGTTCCGCATGGCCGCCACGTAGCGCGGGTAAACCATGTGCGTGATGACGTCGTAGTCGTCGTCTTTTGGCTCGAATTGCTCGGGATCGATGAAGGCGTTCTTCAGCTTTGAGATGCGCGCGACGATGGCGCCCACGTCGTACGTTTTGCCCGTCACCAAGAACTTCAGCGCCTCGCGCACCACCGCTTGCACGTCGCCTTGGTCGTAGATCGCGAACTTGCCGCCGATGGCCGACTCCTCCTTGCGGAGGAATTCGAGGCCGAACGAGTGGAACGTCGACACCGTCAGTTCGCGCGAGGCACTGGCGCCGTGCCCAAGGTCCGCGAGGAGGCTCGACACGCGTTCGTGCATCTCGCCGGCGGCCTTGTTCGTGAACGTGAGC
This sequence comes from uncultured delta proteobacterium, assembly GCA_903870415.1. Classification (GTDB taxonomy): domain Bacteria; phylum Myxococcota_A; class Polyangia; order Polyangiales; family Polyangiaceae; genus CAIQDA01. The sequence goes on along the minus strand of CAIQDA010000087.1, from coordinate 8,507 downwards.
GCCCCGATTTGCCTCGCGGGAATGCCCTGCGCCAAGAGGTTCGCCATGCGGTAGGTGATGACGCGGGTCTTGCCCGAGCCTGCGCCAGCGAGGACCAAAAGAGGCCCGTGCACGTGCGCCACGGCCTCGCGTTGGGCCGGGTTGAGCTTCGCATCCTGGAGAGACTTGGCCATCGTTCGGTTCTGTCGACGCTTCGGTTGCGTGGGGCAGACGCTTGCGTTAGCCGCCCGCGTCATGGCCGCCAAGCTCGCCCTCGTCTCCGTGACCGATAAGACTGGAATCGCCGACTTCTGCCGCAAGCTTGTGGCGCTCGGCTTCGAAATTTTGTCGACCGGAGGCACCTCGGCGCTCCTTCAGAAAGAGGGCGTGCCCGTGACGCCGGTCGAGAGCTACACGAACTCGCCCGAGGTGATGGACGGCCGCGTGAAGACCCTGCACCCGCGCGTTCATGGCGGTCTTTTGGCCCGCGCCGAGAAGGACCTCGGCGACCTTGAGCGCATCGGCGCACGTCTCATCGACGTCGTGTGCGTGAACCTCTACGCCTTCGACAAGGCCTCGAGCGACCCCACCTCGAGCTACGACCACGTCATCGAGAACATCGACATCGGCGGCCCGTCGATGCTGCGCTCCGCTGCAAAAAACCATGCGCGCGTCACCGTCGTCACCGAGCCAGGCGACTACGAGAAGGTGCTCACGGAGCTCGCCAGCGGCACAACCTCGCTGCGCACGCGCCAAGAACTCGCGCTCAAAGTCTACGCGAAGACCGCGGCCTACGACGCCGCCATCGAGCGCTGGCTCGCCAAGCAGATTCACAACGAAGAGCGCCTGCACCTCACCTTCGAGCAAGGCGAGAAGCTTCGTTACGGCGAGAACAACCACCAGGCGGCGACCTTTTTCCGAGAGCCCGCGAGCGTGCAGGGCGGCGAGGCGAGCCTTGGCAAGTTCGAGCAGCTCCACGGCAAGGAGCTTTCGTTCAACAACATCGTCGACGCCGACGCGGCCCTCGAAGCCGCGCGCGAACTCGTCGATGCACCTGCGGCCGTCATCATCAAGCACCTGAATCCCTGCGGATACGCGACCGGTGCGACGCTTGCTGAGGCGCTCGTGGCGGCTTGGGCGGGGGACCCGGTTTCGGCGTTCGGCGGCGTCATCGCGCTCACGCGTCCGGTCGATCTCAAGACCGCGGAGTTTCTGAAGGGGCGCTTCGTCGAGATCGTGATCGCGCCGTCGTTCGAGGCCGACGCACTCGAGTTTCTCAAGAACAAGTCGAAGGACATTCGCCTCCTCGCCATCGGTTCCTTCGAGGCGGGTCGTGCGCGCAAGGTCTACAAGCACGTCGTCGGCGGCATGCTCGTGCAAGACCGCGACGTGGCCGTTTGGGAGAAGTTCGAGAGCATGACGAAGGTCGCTTTCCCCGAGGAAAAGCAGGGTCTCGCCGCGTTTGCGTGGAAGGCCTGCAAGCACCTGAAGTCGAACGCCATCGCGGTCGCTTTCGAATATGCGCCAGGCCAGTTCAGCCTCGTGGGCGGGGGCATGGGCCAGCCGAACCGCATCGACTCGAACCAGAAGCTCGCACAGCCGCGCGTCATGGACTGGCTCAAGCGCGAACGTCCTTCATTTAATGATGCAGAATGCAAGCAAGCGATCGGCCAGATGGTCCTCGCGAGCGACGCGTTCTTCCCGTTTCCCGACAACGTCATTGCGTCCGCCGAATTCGGCATTCGCATGATCGTGCAGCCTGGCGGCTCGGTGAAGGACCCGGACTCCATCGCGAAGGCCGATGAAATGGGCGTCGCGATGGCCTTCACGGGAACGCGCCACTTCCGCCACTAAGTCGCAGCGCGCGCCGTTCAGGAGCGTTGGGGCGCGCCCGTGGCGACGATGAAGGCGTCGCGCGTTGGCACCTTCTTGTTTCACGACCGACATTGCCAGGTAACGTGCTCGCTTCGGGCGTGGCGGTTCACCCATGGACGGCACCCGAACTTGCGGAGGCAGCATGCATCGTTCGGTACGCTTGGCTCTTGTCGCGGCGGCTTCTGCCGCATTCCCCGCGGTGTTCGTTGGCTGCGGCGGCAGCGGCACGACGACCGATGACACCTCGTTGCTCGTCGATGCGGCGATCGTGGACGCCTCCATGCAGGATGCAGGCACCGTGGATGCGGCGATCGTCATCGTCGACGCTGGCCCGGCTCCTGATGCTCGCGCGCCGGCGCACATCGACAACGACGGCGGCCTCGTCGACGAACTTTACTTCGCGGTAGCCGGAGACACGCGACCGAGCCTGCCGAATCAGACGAGCGGATACCCTAGCGACATCATTACGAAAATCTACGATGACATCGAAGGTCTTGGCGCGAACAAGCCTCCGTTCGTCGTCGGCACGGGCGACTACCAGAACTCGATTCTCAAACGCGGACTGCTCGGCGGGAACACGGCGCTCGAGCAATTCGATCTCTTCCTCGCGGCGCGACGCCACTACAGCGGCGCGTGGTTTCCGACGATGGGCAACCACGAGTGCTCGCCGGTTTCTTCGTCGAACTGCGTCGCCGGCAGTCTCGATATGAACGCGAACGACGCCTTCGCCGCCTACGAGGAAAAGGTCCTCGCGCCCCTCGGCAAGACCAAGCCGTATTACACGATCAAGGTGTCGGCCACCGACGGCTCGTGGACCTCAAAGTTTGTTTTTCCTGCGGCAAATGCCTGGGATGCGGCGCAAGACACGTGGTTCAAGGCCGCGATGGCCGAGGCGACCACGTACACGTTTGTCATTCGGCACGAGCCCGCGAACGCATCTCCCGCGCCCCCTGGTGTCGCGGCGACAGAGGCCACGATGGCGCTCTTCCCCTATACGATGTGCATCGTTGGTCATACGCATACGTATACGCGAACAGGTCGTGAACTCTTGGTCGGCAATGGCGGAGCTCCGCTCGCCGATTCGAAGAACTATGGTTACGCGCTCCTCAAGCGGCGCTCGTCGGACGGGGCCATCGTTGTGGACATGATGGACAAGGACACGAATCGCGCCGACACGGCGTTTCACTACGCGCTGAAGGCGGACGGTAGCGAGGCGACTCCGTGAGAGCCCTCGACGGCGTTTGCCTTGCCGTTGCACTCGGAGCCGCGGTTGCCATCGCGGCGCGAGGTCATCGTCACGAACATGTCTCGCCCACGTTCGCAGTGCCGCGCGTGGCCCACGATCCGGTCGTCGATGGCGAACTGGCCGACGTCGTCTGGCTCACGGAGGCCCGTCGTTCCGGCGCGTTTTCCGACGTGCGCGGAGGCACCCTTCCGCCGTTCAGCGAAGCGCGTTTCGCGTGGCGTGGAGACGACCTGCTCTTCGCGTTTTACGCCGCGGATCTCGACATCAACGTCTCGCCGGTGGAGAGCCCCATCGACCGCTTTCTTCTCGAGATCGAAGCGGGCGGCCGCTCGTACCGCGCGATGTTCGGCCCCGATGGGAAGGTCGTTGCTGCGCCGGGCGTACCGGAATCGGAGCGAGGAACGAGCGTGCGCTGGGTCCGCGACGTGAAGGTCGCGACGGAGGCGGATGGCACGGTCGAACGTCCGGGCGACTTCGACGAAGAGTGGACGATTGAAGCGACGCTCCCGCTGCGCGCGCTTCGGCTTGAGGCGCGACCGGGTCAAAAGTTTCGTGCTCGCGTGTCACGATGCGACGTTCCGCTCGACGGAAAAGTGGCGTGCCGCGCGTGGCCTTCCGCCAGTGAATTTGCTCGCTTGGAGCTCGCTCCGTGAACGCGCGCGGTGAGGCCCTTGCTCTTGTCGGCGCGGTGCTCGCGTTTGCGCATACGTTTCCTGCGACGCGCCACCTCGGGCTCTTTCTGCGCGAGCCCGGCCTGAGCGAGGCCTGGAAGGGTTTCGGATCGGCGATCGCCGTTCTTGTGTTCGTGGCTTCTCCTCGCAAGCTCGCGCGCATCATCGGCAGGCTTTGGATAGAGCGGCAGGCTCTCGCAAAAGTTCTCGCGTACGCGCTCGTTGTGGCGCACACGGTGCCGGCCCTCGATCACGTGCCTCGCTTCGTCGCTGCGCCCAATTGGGCCGACGCTTGGCGCGGGTTTGGCGCGGTGCTCGCGTCCGCGTGGTGGACGTTGCCTGTGCCTGCGCAAGGTCGCGTGATCGCGCGCGCGACCCAGGCGTTTCGCGTCGCGCGTTGACCAAGCCGCCGCTTCGCCGCCGCGTCGTTGAGCTCAAACGTCCGCGACCTCCGCCTGCGCGCACCGGCTTGTTCTCTTGGGAATTCTGGCGCGCATGGCACCAAGCGAGCTGTCACCGGCCGGTGACGACGACCCGCGGGTCCGGCTCAATACCGTCGTGGCGGGCGGGCGTCATCACGAGCGCTGAACCGAGCGGCTCGGTGAGCGTGAGCCGGGTCTCTTTGCGGCAAGCGTCGTAGGCCGTCGCAACGATCGTCCCCTCGCGCACGTGGTCGTCCAAGACCATCGTCAGCTCCTCGAAGTGGCGTTCGAGAAAGCTTCGCTGCACGAGGTAGGTCTTCGCGGAAAGCGTGCCAAATGTCTGGGGATCGTCTCCACCGATCGTCGTTGCGGTGCTCGGCAGTCGAACGAAGCGAGTCTCGTCGTTTGAGCACGCGGGTGCCGCGAGGGGGGCGAGCGCGAGGCCTGCGCGTAGTATTGGAAATACGAACAACAGTGCAAGAAGTGAAAACGTGTTCCACGAACGATCGGACGTACGTGGTTCGGATGACACAGGCTGCGTCGCGGTTTGCTCCGCGGCAAGGAGTGCGAGCAGCGGAAGCGTCGCGAGCGAAAGCTGCGTCCCCTCGGTGATCCAAACCGGTGTGAAGCCCGGCGAGACCGCGAGCGCGAGGGCGACCACCGCTTTGACGTGCCCGAGCAAGGACAACCGTGCATCGCGAAATGCGCCGAAAAATAGGCGGATGAGGTACGCGCTTACCGCCGCGGCAACGAGTGCGGCCACGACGGTGTTCACAAGACTCCATGAACCGAGGGTATCCACCCACAGGTGCACGGCTCCGTTCAGGCCGCGCTCCTCTATCGCTTTTCGCGCGAGCGGACCTTCGAGCACGTGATCGTCGCTGCACGTCCACGCGAGGGAGAAGAGCCCGTGCGGTGTGACGAAGAAGGCACCGATGGCGCGCACGAGTCCGATGGGAAGCAGCCATGGCGCTCTCGCCAACGTCGCGCCGATGATCGCCACCGTGGCCGCCGGGCGAAGGCCTGGGTCCATCGACAAAAGCTCGGGGTGCTCGGCTGTGAGAATGGTGAAGTCCTCGCCGCGAAGCATGCCGAAAAATATGGCCGGGTAGTCGACGAACGGAACGCCATCTCCAAGTGTTTTTCCAAGCAGAGACGGGATTGACCAGGCGACCAGCAGGGCGGTTGTGAGCGTGACTGCGACCACGCGGCGCTCGGGTTTCGGTGCGAGCATGGCCAGCGCGAGGACGAGGGCAGGCAAGGCCAAAAGCGCTCCCGGTCGCGTGGCCTGAGCAAGCGTAAACGCCACCACCGCGAGTACCGCGCCACCGCGGGAAAAAGTTGTGGAATGCACGCATGGTGCAAGCGCCGTCGCACCGACGAGCATGAGAGGAAGCGCCAACGCTTCGCTGCCGATGACGGAGCCAAAGCGACGAAGCGCGGTGAGCGTGAGCAGCAAGAGCAGGGCGGCTGCAGGCAAACCGAGGTGCCGCCGGAAGCGCTCGACCGCCGGGCCGAGGGCGAGGCCTGATGCTCCGGCGAGGATGAGAATAGGGACGCGAACATCCAGGTAAAAACCGCGCAGAAGTGCAGCGAGAACGAGCGGGTACGTTGGTCGCTTCACGCCGAAACCCGTGAACGGCTCGCCGTGCACAAGGCGCATCGCGTCGCTCAGGTAGTCGTGAGCGTCGGACCACGGGTTGAATGGCCCCACGAGCGCGGCACGACCCTCCATGCCTGTCCGTGCAAGATGCATGTATCCAGCGACCGCGAAACTGACGCCCGCGAGCGACACGAGCGACATCCGCAAACGCGAGGGCGTACGCGGGTTGAGGTGCCAGTAGGCGAGAACCAAAAATGGCAAGCCGAGGGCCTCGTAACGAGGCAGTGAACCCGAGCCCCATACGACCGCGTACGCGACGGCGAGAGCCGCAAAAGAGAGAGCCGTAAGCACGGCAATTGCGTAGTCAAAAGGCGCCGCGATGCGCAGCAAATCGCCTGTCAAAACGCAGTTCATGTCCTTCGATTTCGTCGTCGCTCTTTCGGCAGAGTTCCCCCACGCTCCCCATCGGAGTGGACCCAGGCTAGGTGTGCGCACAGGAGTGACCCATGGCCGATTTTGCGTTCACCGAGATTCTCCCGCTCGCCCACGACGACACGACCCCGTACCGACTGTTGACGAAGGACGGCGTCTCCACCTTCGACGCGAACGGAAAGACGTTCCTGCAGGTCGCGCCTGAGGCACTCACGCTGCTGACGCGCGAGGCGATGCGTGACATTGCACACCTCTTGCGGCCCGGTCACTTGGCGCAGCTCAAGCGCATTCTCGACGACCCCGAGGCGAGCGCGAACGATCGCTTCGTCGCCCTTGATTTGCTGAAGAACGCAAACATCGCGGCCGGTGGCGTACTGCCCATGTGCCAAGACACGGGCACAGCCGTGGTCATGGGCAAAAAAGGTCAGCTCGTGTTCACGGGCGGCGGCGACGAAGCAGCGATCGCCCGCGGAGTCTTCGACACCTACGCGACCTCGAACTTGCGTTACTCGCAGCTCTCGCCGCTCTCGACCTACGACGAGGTCAACACAGGCACGAATTTGCCCGCGCAGATCGAGCTCTATGCGACCGACGGCGACGCCTACAAGTTCCTCTTCATGGCGAAGGGCGGCGGCTCAGCGAACAAAAGCTACCTCTACCAAGAGACGAAGGCGCTTCTGAACCCGGCGAGTTTGCGCAGCTTTTTGCGGGACAAGATCGCCTCGCTCGGCACCGCAGCGTGCCCGCCGTACCACCTGGCGATTGTCATCGGAGGTACGTCCGCGGAATACGCCCTCAAGACAGCGAAATACGCTTCGGCGCGCTACCTCGACAGCTTGCCAACCCAAGGCTCGAAGCTCGGTCATGGCATCCGTGACGTGGAGCTTGAAGCGGAGGTGCTGCAGATGACGCGTGAGCTCGGCATCGGCGCGCAGTTCGGTGGCAAGTACTTCTGCCACGACGTGCGGATCATTCGGCTGCCTCGTCACGGCGCTTCGTGCCCGGTGGCCATTGCGGTCTCGTGCAGCGCCGATCGGCAGTGCCTCGGGAAGATCACGAAAGACGGTGTTTTCCTGGAGGCGCTCGAGCGTGACCCCGCGAAGTACTTGCCCGAGCCGAAGGAGACGCAGCTCTCGGACGACGTCGTGCGCATCGATCTCAACAGGCCCATGGCCGAGATTCGCGCGGAGCTCTCGAAGCATCCGGTGAAGACGCGCCTGTCCCTCACGGGCTCACTCGTGGTCGCGCGCGACATCGCTCACGCCAAGCTCAAAGAGCGCCTCGATCGCGGCGACGGCTTGCCGCAGTATTTCAAAGACCATGCGGTGTATTACGCCGGGCCAGCGAAGACTCCCGAAGGCATGGCGAGCGGCTCGTTCGGCCCCACAACCGCGGGCCGTATGGACGCGTATGTGAAGGATTTTCAGGCCGCAGGCGGCAGTTTGGTCATGCTCGCGAAGGGCAACCGCAGCAAGGCGGTCACGGACGCGTGCGCCCAGTTTGGCGGCTTCTACCTTGGCAGCATCGGCGGCCCCGCAGCGCGCCTTGCGCAAGACTGCATCAAGAAGGTCGACGTCCTCGAGTACGCTGAACTTGGCATGGAGGCCGTGTGGAAGATCGACGTGGTCGACTTTCCCGCGTTCATCGTGGTGGACGACAAGGGCAACGATTTCTTCGCCTCCATCGCGAACGAGGGCAAGCACCTCAAAGTGACCTGAACACGCCATGAAGGTCGCTCCACTTCTCGTATTCGCTGCGTTTGTCCTCAGCGCGTGCGTTCCGGATCCGAAGACTCCCGTTGCACGTGAGGCGAAAGTAACGATGCGACGCGCTCCATTTTCATTTCCGGAAACGCGTGTTGAGGGCGTGAGCGACACGCTCTTTGGCGTGGTGGTGGACGACCCGTACCGTTGGCTTGAGGACAAAGACGCGCCCGAGGTTGCGTCGTGGACCGACGCGCAAAACGCCTTCACGCGGTCCATCGTCGATTCGTGGCCCGGTCGCCCGACGCTCAAGGAGACCGTTCAGACGCTTCTCGACGCGGGCGGCATCGGCGTTCCCGAAGTGAAAAAGCGTAACGATGGGTCGATGCGTGTATTTTACACGAAGCGCTCGTCGGACCAACGTCAGCCGGTTCTTTACGTTCGCGACGGGTTCGACGGGAAGGACCTCCCGGTCGTCGATGTGAATGGCCTCTCAACGGAAGGGACCACGTCGCTCGATTGGTGGGTGGCGTCTCCGAAGGGGAATGTCGTCGCGTTTGGGCTCAGCGAGAACGG
>CAIQDA010000086.1 GCA_903870415.1 uncultured delta proteobacterium | reverse complement strand
GCGCGTGGCGTGTGCTTCGCGACGAAGGCATCCGGCACGAAGCCCGAGCACCGAGCATCGGCGTCGTTCGAGGCGAGGCCACTCATTGAGCGTGCAACAAGCGCTGTGGCGTCCGCACTGCCCGTCGCGCGTGGCGTGTACTTCGCGACGAAGGCATCCCGGAAGCGTGGGAAGATCAGCGCGTGGGTGTAGAGTGCAGCGATGTTCGCTTGAGGCTAGTTGTGTGTAGGATGCACGGAGATGCCTTGCGTCGTCGCTGGGTGTGCCTTTGGTTTCGTTGACGCGACCGCGACGGAAGACTTGCCCGGGTCGGCTCGCTCGGCCGGGGCAAACAGCTCGACGTCCAGCGATGGCTCCCGCCTGCGGTTGGCCGAGGTTCCAAAATCACGGAGAAAGCGCGCGGACGGGGGCCCTTAGGCGCGTTTTTCGTTAAGGCTCGGACTTTGGGCTGCCACAGGCGCTCCGGGACGCCAGTGCGAAAGCGGCCGGTTTTTTTTCCGCGAGGCGCGGCCCTGTTACGGTCTACGAATAAGAATGAGAAGGGCCCGCCCACGCATGGAACGACTCTTGATGGACCCCGACCGAGGCGCATCCCCGCCTCCTGAAACCTCGGAGTCGACCCCATGTACGCGCAGCATCTTTCTGATGAGCTCACGACGCAACGAAGCCGCGATCACGCCCTTGGCGATGGTACGACCCGTGAGCGTGCACGCGTCATCCAAAGGCTTCGAAGGGGATCGGTCATGATTGTCGAGAGCGAGCGCTTCGGCACCGTCGACATCGACGAGGCAGACCTCATTCAGTTTCCCGCAGGAATCATTGGGTTTCCTGGCGAACATCACTTCGTCATGATCCAGACGCGTGAGAGCGCGCTCGTCGGTTGGCTCCAGTCCGTCACCTCGGCCTGGTTCGCGCTGCCCGTCGTGAGCCTCGACGTTATCGACGTCGACATGACGCACTTTGACCTCACCGACATTGCCAAGCAGGCCGGCCTCTCGGGCCGCGAGGCCACACTTGCCGTTATGGTCGTCCTGAACGTCAGTGCGCTGGCGGGAGCGAGCGTCAACCTTGTGGCACCGATCGTCGTCGACGCGGAGACGCGCTCCGGCGCCCAGATTCTCCTCGACGCCACGAAGTACTCGACCCAGGAGCCTTTCCTCGTGCGCCCCGGCCTCGAAGACGCTCTCGACGACGAGGGTCTCAAGGCGCCCACAGGCACCGACCCGGCCTGAGTCCGGCGACGCGGCGTGCGGTTAGGGATGACCGCTCATCGACGAAAGACACATGCCCCGCTCGCGCTTCGAGGTGCGCGAGCGAGGCATTTTTTTTGCCGTGAGGCACACGCGAGCGGCACGTCTCCGTGTCGCGGCGAACTCGTCAGAGCTGCGCGGCCTGAACTTGCGGGCGCATCGAACGGGCAGCTCCGGTGCGTTCGAGATGAGCCATCGTCGCGAGAACCGTGGACTCGTCCCACGCGTCGCCGCAAATCTGAAGGCCGATGGGTCGTCCGTTCTTGTCGACGCCAACGGGGACGCTGCCCGCGGGGAGGCCAGTGAGGTTGGCGAGGAAGGTGTAACGCGTCAGGGCCTCGACGAGACGTGCGTCGAGGAATCCGCCAGCCATCTCGTCGTCGCTGACTTCGGGCGCGGTGGTGGCGAGCGTAGGGCTTGCGATGACGTCGACGCGTTCGAAGTGGCGCTGAACCTCGAGGCGAAGTCCGGTTCGAAGGCGCTGCGCATCGAGATACTCGACGGTCGAAAACTCAAGAAGCGCCGCGACGCTGATGCGCAGGTCGAGACCAAGTGCCTCGGGCTGTGTGAGGTAATACTGAGCCAAGTCGGCGGCTGCGGGCCCGCCGATGCTCACGACGCCGATCGGTCCAGCGAAGGCCGCGAGGTCTGCATCGAGCTCGATGAGTTCAGCGCCCTCTTGCTCGAGGACCGTGAGCGCTTGGCGGCATGCGAGCGCGACGTCGGCCGGTGCATTCTGCCACTCGTGTTTGTACATGCCGACGCGCAGGCCCTTGACGCCGCGACCAAGAGCGTGGCGCCACTGGCCGTTTGGCGCGAACGGCGCGAGTTTGGTTTGGTCGTCTTCGACGTCGACGCCCGCGGTGATTTCGAGCACCTCGGCGAGTTCGGCCGTGCCGCATGCAAGCGGCCCCACGTGCTCGACCGTGCCGCCAAAAATATCGCCCGCTCGGCTCACGCGGCCCCAGGTCGCCTTGATGCCGAAGATGCCGTTGAGCGATGCGGGAATGCGGATCGATCCGCCACCGTCAGCGCCAATGCCAAAAGGCACGAGCCCCGTGGCCACGGCGACGCCCGTGCCGGTGGACGACCCGCCCGCTACACATCGTGGATCGTGCGGATTGCGGGGCATGGGGCGCTTCGGGTTGAAGCCGATTGGCGACATTCCGTACTCGGTCATCGCCGTGCTTCCGATGATGATGGCACCGGCTTCACGGAGGATGCGCACCATCGTGGCGTCGCGCTCCTCGGGGCCTCCGCCCTTGACCGACGTGCCCGCTTGGCAGCGCAGGCCGGCGACCGCGATCTCTTCTTTGACGACGAAGGGAATCCCGTCGAGGGCGCTGAGCGGTTTGCCCGCCGCGTAGCGATCGCGCGAGGCGCGTGCCCCTGCGAGCGCATCGGATTCGGCGAGCTCATACACAGGGCCGCAGCCGTTCGCGCGCGTGCTCATCGCTTTCGACTGAGCGATCACGTGCTCGGCGAGCACCACCGGATCGAGTGCGCCGGAGCGGAAGTCCGCGACGAGCGACGCGGCATTGCGTGCCCAGCCTTGGTACTTTGGTGCACCAAGATTGGAGTCGTTGGGCGAGCGCGGTGCACGACCAACAAGCGGCGCGTTGTCGAGGGGAATGCGGCCTCGGAACGATGCGGGCAGCTTGTCGAGGCGGTTGACCCCGAGGTCCTTGCGGAAGATGCCTTTGATCGCCATCGCCCCAACGCGATGCTTTGCGAGCTTGCTGAGTGCTTCGAGGGCCTTGCCGGAGATGCGTGGGGGTGGCGGGAGCATGGGCGCCATCTTACGGAGATCGCGCGAGGCGTCGAGCGCTGCCTTGACGGACGATAGAACTTCGCTACCGAAGGCGGGTGTCAACGGCCACCACGCACGGAATCCGCATCGAGGTGCAAACGACGTATGTCCCCCGGCAATCGTCGCCGCGCGAGCATCACTACGTTTTTTCATACACGGTGCGCATCGCAAACGTCGGTCTCGCCACGGCGCGACTCGTGAGCCGCCACTGGGTCATCACCGACGGCAACGGCCGCATCGAAGAAGTTCGCGGTCCTGGCGTGGTCGGGCAGCATCCGCGCCTCGGCCCCGGTGACAGTTTCGAATACACGAGCGGCTGCGTTCTTCGCACCCCGCGCGGCACGATGCACGGCACCTACGAGTTCGAGCGTACCGACGCGTCGCGCTTCGACGCCAAGATAGCTCCCTTCGATCTGCGCCTGCCTCTTACGTTGAATTGACCATGAACGACGAAGCCGAATATTTCCGCCATGCCGAAGCTGCCTTTCGTCGCATCGACAACGCGCTCGGCGACCTCGACGTGGCATTGGTCGACTGCGAGCGCTCCGGAGATGTCATCACGCTAACCTTCGCCGGCGGAAAGCGTTGCGTGGTGAATACGCAGCGTCCCACCCGGCAAATTTGGCTCGCAGCGAGCTCACGCGGTTGGCACTTCCGCTTTGATGGAACGAATTGGGTCGATGAGAAAGACGCGAGTGTCGAGTTCTTCGCGACGCTCGCCGTCATTGTGAAGGAGCTCGCGCAGCTCGATGTTCGCTTCTGATTCGCCGCTGTTCGAGCGAACAAGCGAAGACGAGGTGCGTCGCTGCTTGCATGTACTCTACACGCGCATGCGGGCCGATCGGATGGTCGGGTTCTTCTTCGAGGGTCGGGACGTAGGTGCGCTCGTCGAGGCGCAGGTCTCTCTCGTTATCGCCGTGCTCGGTGGTCCAGCGAAATACACCGGCACGCCGCTTCCCGAGGCGCACCGCTCGCTGCCGCTTTTGCCGGGGCACTTCGATCGGCGTCACACGCTGCTTCGCGAGGTCCTTGCGGAGCAGGGCGTGGACGAAAAGGTAAACGCCGCGTGGCTCGAGGCCGACGCGGCGTGGAAGAAAGCCATCTTAGGCGCCG
>CAIQDA010000085.1 GCA_903870415.1 uncultured delta proteobacterium | reverse complement strand
GTCTGCCAATTCCGCCACCTTCGCGCGGACGCAGGTAGAAAGCAGAGAGCGCGGATTCCGTCAAGAGGCGGACGTCGGGTGGGGCGCAAATGATGGCGCCTGGTCGATGCGACGAACGACGCGACCGGGATCGTTGACCGCCGAGAGTCTCGCGCCGCGAACGCGCTCTGATACGGTGCGCCGCATGGTCGACGCTCCTGCGCTCGCTGCGGACAAACGCGCTCTGGACGATCGCCTGAGGGCGATGCTCGACGAGGGCCGCGATGGAATCGTTCTTGGGGTCGAGCGCGCGAAGGGCTTGGAATCCTTGCTCACGCGCGTGGCGAATGACCCGGACGTGCGCGGCGTGATGCCCGACGGCTCCGCCATCATCGCGGTGGGCACCTTTGGTCGCGGGGCGCTTCCGTTTGCCTCGGACCTGGACCTTCGCCTCGTCGTTGCCAAACGAGCGGATCGCGCCGCGGTGCAGCGCTGGGCCGACGCGTTTCTGTACCCGATTTGGGACGCGAAAATCACGCTCGGCCACCAAGTCACGACCCTCGACGACTGGATCGAGCTGGGCGCGACGGACCTCGCCAGCGCCACCGCATGTCTCGATGCCCGGGAAATTTTCGGCAATCGGGAACTCTCTCGGACCATCGCCGAACGCGCCTGGCCCGTGCTTTTCGAGAACGATGCGCTCGGGCGTTTCATCGACGCTCTTGAGGCGGAGCGAGCCAAGCGCGGGGAACGCTTCGGCGGTTCCGTGTACTTGCTTGAACCCGACGTGAAAGCCGGCGGCGGCGGCTTGCGTGACGTGGACATCGCGCGCTGGGCCCTTGGTGCGCGTCATCGCGTGGGGCCTGTGTTCGGTACGCCGGCGCATCTCGTCTGGGCCGAGCTTCTTCGGCAGGGCGTTCTCGTCGAACGCGAAGTGCAGGAATTTTCCGAAGCCGAAGACGTTCAGTGGCGCATCCGCAATCGGCTTCACGCGCAAGCGGGCCGTCGCAACGATCGCCTCACCTTCGACGCGCAAGAGGCCATCGGCGTGGCGCTCGGGTTCGAGCCCGAACACATCGAAGACCCCGTCGACAGGCGCGGTTTGGCGGCCGAAGCGTTGATGCAATCGTACTACCGCAAGGCCCATGCGGTGAGCCGATCCTGCGAGCGCATCCTTGATCGCGTTCGTCCGCGACGACGCCGGGGAAAGCCCGTGGAGGCCGTGCTCGAGCCTGGAATTCGCCGCTTCGACGGGGCCATCGCGGTCGACGACGTGGAGGGTCTTCAACGCGACCCGGCTCTCGCGATACGCGTGGTCGCCGTCGCTTCAAAAGAAGACGCGCCCATGTCGAGCTTCACGCGCGATGCGGTCTCGCGCTTGGCGGCGGAGTCGACGTGGGCCGCGCGTTTGCGCCAGTCGCCGGAAGCCGTGCGCGTCTTCTTGAAGCTCCTCAGCCAGCGCATTCCTGTGGGGGCGTTTCGCGGTCGCTCGGCGCTCGGTGAGCTCCACGAGCTTGGGCTTTTGCTCGCGATGGTGCCGGAATTCGAGCCTGTGACGGGCAGAAGTCATCACGACATATACCACGTCTATACGGTGGATATTCACAGCGTCGCGGCGGTCGACCGGCTTGCGGCTCTCTGCCGCGGTGAGCTCGGAAATGACTTTCCGCTCGCGAGCCGCATCGCGCTCGAGCTTGCAAACCCGCGGGTGCTCTTTTGCGCCGCGCTCCTCCATGACATCGGCAAGGGCTACCCAGACAAGACCGGCTCACGTCTCAATCACGCCGCGGTCGGTGCGCGTCTTGCGGAGCCTATTGTGGAGCGCTTCGGCCTCGATGCACAGGAAATAGCCGACGTTTCCGCGCTGATCGACCTTCATCTCGACATGTACCACACGGCGACACGCCGCGACCTCGATGACCCTGCAACGGCGGAGGCACTGGTTGAGCGCGTCGGGGATCGGGAGCGGCTCCGAAACCTGTTCTTGCTGACCATCGTCGATGTGTCGACGACGTCGCCCACGGCTCTGACGCAGTGGAAGGCGCGCATGCTCGACGATCTTTACGCGGCGGCGGACGCGGTGTTCGAGGGACGTCCGCGTGAAAAAGCCGATGCCACGCGGCGCCGGCGCATCGTCCAAACGGTGGTCGAAGCGAGCTCGCTGGCACCGGAAGCCGTGGAAAACTTCCTGCGAACGATGCCTGACCGTTACCTTCTTGCGAACGATGCTCGCCGCATGGCTGCGCACGCGAAACTCGAAGAGGGCCGTATGCTCGGCGAGGTCCGCGTTTCGGTCGAAGACACCGAGGTTCCCGGCGTGGCGGAGGTTTGCGTGCTCGCGGACGATGCGCCGGGTCTCTTGGCGCGCATCGCCGCGGTCATCACCGCTCAACGTCTCGACGTGCTCGCGGCACAGATTCACTCACGCGTGCACGATGCCAATGGCCGCACGGAAGCCCTCGATCTTTTCTGGGTCACGCATCGGCTCCGTGGTGACGAAGGCCTGCGAAAACTCGGGGCGCGCATCGTGGACGATCTTTCCGCACTCGACGATCGCACGGGCGGCATCGAGCGTTGGCTTCACGACAAGTTGCCTGCGGGCTTCCTCGAACGACCCACCCCCGCGGTGCGCACACGCGTGGTCGTCGACGATCGTGCGTCGCCAAAGCACACGGTCATCGAAGTTTTTGCCCGTGATCGACCGGGTCTGCTCTTCGGTCTCGCCAACTGCGTGCACGGCCTCGGCCTCACGATCGCGAGTTCGAAGATCAATACGGAAGGCCATCAGGTCGCAGACGTGTTTTATGTGAGCGAGCCAAATGGGCTGAAGATTACCGACCCAGCGCGTGTAAAGCTCGTCCGCGATCGCATCGTGGCAGCCGTTGAGCGAACACAGCAGCGGGAAAGTACACGCAACTTGGAGACCGAACGTTGGTGAGAGACATGCGAACGCGATGGGTTCTGGGCGCAATTCTTAGCGTGCTCGTCGCTTCGTGCGGCGGACCGAAAGCTCCTCCTGCGGGCGGCGCGAATGCGGACGCGGCTCCTCTCAACGGAGGTCGCCTCGGTGCCCTCCGTGCTGCGGTCGAAGAGGGCCGCCGCGACGATTCGGACGGGCTCCTCGACAAGCTTTCGGAGCAGGAAAAAGCCTCGCGAGCGGGGCGTGTGCTCGCGGGCCGCGTGGCCGAGCTTCACGGTGCGGGCACCGACGCGAAGGACGCGTACAACGGTGTGCTGCGTGAAGAGCCCGGGCACATTGAGGCGTCGTTGGCGCTCGGGGCGCGGCTGCTCGATGAGGGCGATACGAAGGGCGCGCTCGATGCAACCGATCGCGGTCTCGACGCGCACCCGAACGAGGCGTCGTTGCTCCTGAACCGCGCCTACATCGTTCTCACGACCGATGGATTTCCCGCCGCGGGTAATGCGTTCTTCGCGGCCGAGCGTGCGTCGGGTGGCTCGGGAATTGTGCGCCTTTCCTATGCATCCGCGCTCACGAAGGCCGGTCGAGGTCGCGAAGCCGTTGATGTGCTTGCTCGCGTCGCGGCCGATCCGC
>CAIQDA010000084.1 GCA_903870415.1 uncultured delta proteobacterium | reverse complement strand
CTGGAGCAACTCACGATCACGCTTGCCGATCTGTTCGCGCAGATCGAGAAACTCTTTCATCGAAACGTTGCTTTGGCCCTTTGAGGCCGACGTCAACTTCCCGCGAAGCTCCTCAAGCTGGCGATCCGAATCGACCAGCGAAGCCTTGAGGGTCGCGACCTCTCGTTCGCGCGCCTCGACATCTGCGCGCGCCGACGCGAGCTGTGCCCCATGGTCACGCGCTGCCGCCTCGGCTTGCGCGCGAAACGCTTCTGCCGCGCTCGCGGCACCTTCTGCCCGTGCGCGTTCCGCATCGGCATCGGCGTCATGCGACGGCACGTCGAGGTCGAAGACCGCCGAAGACGGCGCGGGAGCGGGCATCGGCGGCGGCATCGACGCGGCACGAGGCAGCGCCAGTGCTTCTTCCGCATCGGGCATCGTTCCGAGGGCAACGATGGACTCATCGTCGTCGACCGGAACCACCAAGTCGATCACGGGCTCGTCGTCGCCGGCGGCCACCGCGAACTCACGAATGTCCACCGTGGGGCGACTTGCACTCTCCGGCTCGGGCTCCTTGCGAAAAAACAGCTCGTCGGGAATGCGCCCCACGACGGTGTGCGCATCGTCGTCCACGTCGACCATGTCGTCGCCAGCGAAACCCTCTTCGAGGATCTCGATGCCGGGGCCGCTTGGAGGTGCCGCAGGCAGCGAGGGCACGACGTCGCGCAAGCGAATGAGCAGCTCCTCGGCGGAAGTCACGGAGGCAAAATACGCGTCGGCGCGCAGGGTCGTTCCCGCGAATTTCTCGAATTCCGCTTCAACGGCGTACGTCGACGCGACCACCGTCGGCACCTTCGCAAGCGAGGAGTCGCGCCGCACCGCCAAGCACACGCTGAACGATTCGGTGCGCCCGGGCTGGTGGGCAAAAATGATGAGCGCCGGAGCCTTCGCGATGGCCGCGGCCATGAACGAGCTTCGTTCACCCTGACGAACGACGTCGCAACCGAGGCGAGCAAGCGCGAGCTCAAGGGAACTGGCGAGCGGTGAATCACCGTCGAAGACGAGGACGCGAAGACTCATGATTTCTCCAGGAAGGACGCAACGGTATCGAAGGGCCGCGCACCGGCGCAACGGCGACGACAGGGAACGCGGTTAAATGCATTCATCACGCCGCACACGCGTTCAGCGAGCACGCAGTCGCGAGGGAATTCTCCGTGCGCGGTGCACGATTCATGGTTTTGCACGCGAGGCTTTTTCCTCGTGACCACCGCGACCGAATCGCTTCGCGAGCGTGGCGAGCACCTGGCGCAAACGCAGTCCGCGGCTCTCAAGCCCGACGAGAACGTGAAAGAGGAGATCGGCGGCTTCGGAGCTGACGCGATCGTCGGCTTCCGCGTCGAGGGCCCGAGCGAACTCGTCGGCCTCTTCTCGAACCTTTGCGCCAATGGCCTCGGCACCACCGTCGAGGAGACTTTTCACGTAGCTGGCCTTGCCCGTCGCGTGACGCCGCGAAGCAATTTCACCTTCGAGCTTGAGCGAAAATGGAGCGCGAGCCGCCGGCGCGTCGACCTCGTGGAGAGGCGTAAAAAAGCAGCTTTCGGCCCCCGTGTGGCAGCTCGGTCCTGCGGCGTCGACGAGGTAGAGAAGCGTGTCGCCGTCGCAGTCGACGAGAATGTCATGCACCGTCATCACGTGGCCGCTCGTGGCGCCTTTGACCCACAACTCGGCGCGTGAGCGACTCCAGAACGTGGCCTGCCGCGTCTCGTCCGTGTGGCGCAGCGCCTCGGCGTTCGCCCACGCCACCATGCGCACCTCACCTGTGAGCCGGTCTTGGACGACCACTGGAATCAGGCCCCGCTCGTCGAACGTCAGCTTCGCTGCACTCATGCTCGTCGCCCCTATCATGGTCTCTGCCGCGCAAGGACCGAGCGATTCACCAGGAGGAATGCGAGGCCCGCCGCGATGAAGAGCAGGCCTTTCACGACGGCACCGAGGTTCGTTCCGGCAACCTGCACGAGCACGAGGCCCAGGCTGAGGACGAGACCGAAGTTCAGCTCGCCGATTCGGGAGGTGACCACACCCGTACGTACGCGTTCAAGCCCCCACGCAGCCGTGAGTAGGATCATCACCATACGAAGAACATCCCGCGACAAACCGTTATCGGCCGCGAACGTTCCTGCGACGACGATGAACGCCAACGCCGCCACCGGCGCATCCACCTTCGATCGGCGGACGAGGACTCCTGCGGCCAGCGCCCACGGCGCCACCATCGACAAGGACAATGCCAGCGATTCCAACGACGGCTCACGAAGCGTGGCGATCGCCCCACCGGCCGTGGACCAGGCCTCTCGGAACCCGAGGATGAGCAGCAGCGGCAGCGCCGCAACGCGCACGTAAAGCACCATCAGGCGGAAGGGCTCCCGCGCGGAATCAAGCGCAAGGATCGAAAGCGCGTGAGCACCGAGGACCCACGACGCAAGGGCGACGGTCGGCGGCGCATTCGCATCCATGCTCGCCTTCATCATGACGACGAGCGTCGCAGTGGCGTAGCCGCTCGCAAGCCAGCGCGAGGCAAGGGCGCTCACCGTTCGCACGCGAAGCGCCGGTGCCGCCGCAACGAGCATCGCCGCCGAAAGAAGCGTCACAGCGCCGCGGTGCTGGCCACCGTCCGACAGGGCGAATTGAGCCACAAGCAGCGGGTAGGCGAGGTGAAGCCCCGTCACGCGACGCTGCCACGCCACGACGAGCGTGAGGGCCGCCGCGCAAAACGTTAGACGCGGCGCGCTCACGTCAATGCCCCAGGTGGAGCGAAGGAGTGCCATCGTCGCCGCAACGCCGAGCACGAGCGATGCCGCCGACGCCTCTCGCTGACCCGACGCGCCTGCGCCTTCCTGTGACCCAGCCCATCGGTCATACGCAAACGCAAGCGCCGTGGGTGCGAGCGCCAAGAGCGAACGCGTCGCTTGTGAGAACTGGTCCCATCGCTCGCCGAACACGACGAGCACACCGACCCCGACGAGCAGCATTCCGACGCCCGGCAAGATCGCTGCAAGCTTGGATTTTTCCTCACCAAGTGCAAAGCGCTCGCGCAACGCGTTCGCCTGCTCCTCGCTCAAGACGCCGTCGCGCACGAGAGCCGGGAGCTCGCCATGGAGCCAGCGGTAGTGAGGGTTCATGCGACGAAACGTTACCGCGGTTTGGTCGCGGGAACGCGCTCGGGAACGCCGCAACGCATGGAGGAGACCCGCATCGAAGACCCCACGCGCCCATGACCGCGCCGGTGGTCTCTGTTACACGTGACCTCGATCGTTTTGCCCGAGGCGAACCGCGGTGCGGGCGCAGTGGCACCGATTCGGAGCAACGAACCTATGCCGTCCTGGCTCTCCCACCTCGCCCCCATCGTCCTCCTTCTCGTCGCCGTCGGCATCGTCGTCGCACGGATGCCCAAGGTCGAACTCGGCCACAGCGAGGCCTTCAAGCAGCGACGCGTGCGCAACTGGCTGCCGCTCGGCCTCACGTATGCGTTCCTCTACTTCGGCCGCTACAACCTCTCGGCGATCGTAAGCGAGCTCGACAAAGCGCAGCTCCTCACCAAGCAGCAATTCAACGAGATCGACGGCGTCGGAGCCTGGGTCTACGGCATCGCGTTTCTCGTGAATGGACCGCTGACCGATCGCGTGGGCGGACGAGCGACCATCTTGCTCGCGGCCGGTGCGTCGTCGCTTCTGAACGTGGGCATGGCCCTCACCATGAGCTCGGGCGCGAGCGGAGCAACGTCACCGGAGACCCTGCGCCACAGCCTGCTGCTGCTCAACGCCGCAAACATGTACTTTCAAAGTTTCGGCGCGGTGAGCATCGTGAAGGTGAACGCCCCGTGGTTCCACGTGCGCGAGCGCGGAGTTCTCGGAGGCCTGTTCGGCATCCTCATCTCGCTGGGCCTTTACTTCGCTTACGACTGGAGCCTGCTTCTCGCCAAGCTCGGGTTTGCTGCGGTGTTCTGGGGGCCTGCAGTGGTGCTCGCGATCTGCGTCGTGATGTCCGCTGTCTTTGTCCGCGACACGCCAGCGCAAGCCGGCTTCGAGGACTTCGACACCGGAGATGCGACCGCGGGCCAAGTCGGAACGGTCCCGGTCCGTGACGTCGTGCGGCGCATGTTTTCACAGCGCGTGATCTGGATCATCGTCGCCATCGAGTTCTGCTCGGGCTTCCTGCGCCAGGCGGTCATGAAGCAGTACCGTCCGTTCGCGAAGGCCATCGGCGCCGACGGCTCGTTCGTCTACCAAAACTGGGGAATGCTCCTGTGCGTCGCGGGAATCCTCGGCGGCGTGTTCGCGGGCTTCATCTCCGATCACATCTTTCACTCACGGCGCGGGCCGGTGGCGAGCGTGCTTTACGCGGGCCTGCTTGCGGGGTGCGCCGCGGCGTACATGCTCCTCGACGGACCCCTGCTCGGGTGGAGCGTTGTCTTCATGTCGCTCTGCGTGATCGGCGTTCACGGCATGCTCTCGGGCACCGCGTCGATGGACTTTGGCGGCAGCAAAAACGCGGGCCTCGTCACGGGCGTCATCGATGGCTTCGTGTACCTCGGCACCGGCGCGCAGGCCTTCTACTACGCGAGCGCACTCCCCACGGGGGCCGCAGCGAAGTCTGCAGACGCGTGGAAAGTGTGGCCCGCCGCCATGCTCCCGGTGGCCGTCGTCGGTCTCGCGCTCTGCTTGACGATCTGGAACGCACGCCCGAGCAAACACGTGAGCAGCGGCCACTGAGGCCCCCGTTTGACGCGGCGCGTAAATTGCGCTTGCACCCTGTTTTTTTTCAAGCATACGTTCACGACGCAAACGAAGGTCTGGAGGTTTTTCAATGAGCTTCACGGTGGCAGTGGTCGGCGCAACAGGCGCCGTCGGTCGGGAAATGGTCCGCATCCTCGAGCAGCGCAATTTCCCCGTGAAGAGGCTCGTGCCCCTGGCGAGCCCGCGGAGCGCAGGTAAAACGCTCACGTTCCGCGGCGAGGAAGTCGCCATTCAAGCGGTGAGCGCCGAGGCCTTTCAGGGCGTCGACGTGGCGCTCTTCAGCGCAGGCGCAAGCCCCTCAAAGGAGTGGGCTCCGGTGGCCGCGAAAGCGGGAGCCATCGTCATCGACAACTCGAGCGCGTGGCGCATGGACCCGGATTGCCCCCTCGTGGTCCCCGAGGTCAATGCGCATCACCTGAAGTCGATTCCCAAGGGAATTGTCGCGAATCCGAACTGCTCGACGATTCAGATGCTCGTGGCGCTCAAGCCTCTGCACGACGCGGCCACGCTCGAGCACATCGTGGTTTCGACGTACCAAGCCGCGAGCGGCAAAGGGCACGAAGCGGTCACCGAACTCGTGGCGCAAGCGAAGGCAATAGCCGAAGGCCGTACGCCGGAACACGAGGTATTTCCAGGCATACTCGCGTTCAATACGCTGTGTGACTGGAAGGCCGGCGCCGACGACTACTCCGAGGAAGAGTGGAAGATGGTCTACGAAACCCGGAAGATGCTCGGGGACGACTCCATTGGCGTTTCGCCGACGGCGGTGCGGGTTCCCGTCGTCAACGGCCACTCGGAGGCCATTTGGTGCCGATTCAAGCGACCCATGTCGGCGAAAGAGGCCAAAGAGCTCCTCGCAAACGCGCCCGGCGTCGTGCTCCACGGCGAAGCGTACGCCCCAGGAAAACACCCACAGCCGCTCACGGTCACGGGCCAAGACGCCGTTCACGTGGGCCGCGTTCGCGATGACCTCGCGGTGCCCGGCGCCATCAACCTGTGGGTCGTGGGCGACAATCTTCGCAAGGGTGCCGCGCTCAACGCGGTGCAAATTGCTGAAGTTCTCTTCGCGAAGAAGTAGCGAACGGGCCCCACGCGGCCATGCAGGAAGGGCGGTCTTCGGGCCGCCTTTTCGCATTTCAGCGAACGGCGAACGGCGAACGGCGAACGATCAGACGCGGCGACTCATGACCACGTCGTCCGGCGTCGCCGCCATGCGCACGAAGTTCCGAAGCACCTGGACCCCGTGTGGCGTGTCGATGCAACCGGATCGAAGCGCGTCGGGCTCGATGCCCTCGCTGCGAAGCACGTGTGCGCGCGCGTCGATGTATCCGCGCATGATGTCGCCGTCGACCTCCGGGTGGAACTGCACGCCCCACACGTTGCTCTTCAACGCGAACGCCGCATGGCGCTCAAGCTTCGTCGACGCGAGATTGCGAGCACCCGCGGGCAGATCGTGAACGGTGTCCACGTGCGTGGAGTTCACCACCATCTCGCGGGGCAATCCGCGAAACAGCGGATCGTCGTCGTCGCAGCGCGCAACCTTGACCGTCCCGATCTCGCGACCGGCCGGGTTCTTCACGACGCGACCGCCCAAGGCCTGCGCGAGCATTTGGTGACCAAAACAAATGCCAAGAACGGGCAACCCTTCTTCGATGCGCGTGCGCAGCCAGCTCTCCGTCCGAATCATCCACGTGGCGCGTTCCGTGACGCTTGCCGCGCTCCCCGTAAGAATCACCGCACCCATGCCGGCTTCCGGGAGCGCATGGAAGCGCGCGTCGACCTCAACCCACTCGTGACGACCGCCATCGGCCACCGCTTCGCGAATCCAGCGCGTAAATTCTCCGCGACGCTCGACGAGCTCGCCAATCGCGTCTCCGGTTCTGACGACTAGAATCTGCACGCCACGTCCTCCAACACCATAAGTACCGCCTGAGCCCGAGAAAGGGCAACAGGTGGGTTCTCTTCCCGCATGGCGCACCGTCACGATAGGCTCCACACTTCATCATGAGCGCCCGACCACCCGCCGACGTGCAGCTGCTTCTGCCCCTCGACGACGGGTTCGTCCACACGCCGACGCCAAGCCTGCCGCGCCACCGCCGGGTTTTTTGCAGCCGAAACCTCAAGATGGCCCAGATCGCCTGGGTGGGGTTCGACATGGACTACACGCTCGCCGTCTACGATCAGCGGGCGATGGACGAACTGTCGGTGGGCTGCATCGTCGAGCGTCTCGTCGCACGGCACGGGTACCCGGAGGACTTGCGCGATCATCTTTTTCCCGTCGACTTCCCTGTGCGCGGGCTCCTCATCGACAAGAAGCTCGGCCACGTCCTGAAGATGGACCGGCACAAGAACGTGACCCGCGCCTACCACGGCCTTCGCGAACTCTCGCGCGACGAGGTTCGCACGCTCTACCACTCGAAGCGCGTTCGACCGGCAACACCTCGGTATCACTGGATCGATACGCTGTATGCGCTATGTGAAGGCGCTGTATACTCAGGCGTCGTGGACGCCTTCGAGCGACGTGGCGAGTCCATCGACTACGGAAAGCTCTTCGAGGACGTGCGCGCGTCCATCGACAGCGCCCATCACGACGGCACCATCCAGGCGGCCATTTTGCCCGCCCTCGGTCGCTTTGTCGTCCGCGACCCGGAGCTCGCGCCCACGCTTCACAAGCTGCGCAGCGCTGGAAAAAAGCTCTTTCTGCTGACGAATTCCCAGTGGCCCTACACGGACGCCATGATGCGGTACCTGCTTGAGGGCTTCATGCCCGAGTACCCTCAGTGGCGAAACTTCTTCGACGTCGTCGTGTGCGCCGCCTCGAAGCCTGCGTTCTTTCAGGAGCGTCGACCACTGATGGAGCGCGACGGCCTCCAGGTGCGTCCCGCATCGTTTCCCCTTGAGCGCGGTCGCATCTACGAGGGCGGCAACCTCCACGACCTCGAACGCGGCCTCGGCATCAGCGGCGACCAAGTGCTGTACGTGGGCGATCACATCTACGGGGACATTCTTCGCTCGAAGAAGGAGTCCGCGTGGCGCACGTGCATGGTGATGCAAGAGCTCGAAGGCGAGATTTACGCCTACGAAACGTGCCGCGACGACTTCGCGATTCTCGACAGTCTCGAAGAGCAGCGCGACCACCTCGAAGAAGATCTGCGCTTCTACCAAAGCCGCTTCAAGGAGCTCGCCAAGCGCGACGCCTCGCCGAGTTCGGATGCAGAACGCATGCGTTTCAAGCGCGCGATCGAACGCATCCGCGGACGCATGAAGCAGCTCGATGTCGAGTCGAACACCCTTGAGCGACGCATCGCCCAGCGCTTTCATCCGTATTGGGGCTCGCTGCTCAAAGAGGGCAACGAGGCGTCGAACTTCGGCGCGCAGGTCGACCTGTATGGCTGCCTCTACACCTCGCGGGTCACCAACCTCTTCGCGTACTCGGCACAGCAGCATTTTCGCAGCGCACGAGACGTGATGCCCCACGAGCTTGGCTGAGTCGCGCACGACAGAGGCGCACGAAACACGCCTGCGTTAGCGTCGCGGCCGTGCTCGAGACCTTGACGATTCACGCGCCCGATTTCGACCCCTCGCTCACGTGGCTTGGAGCGGCGGCCCCGGTGTCACTGCGCGACTTGCGCGGCCACGTGGTCATTCTCGATTTCTTTACCTCGTGCTGCGTGAACTGCATGCATGTTGCACCCATCTTGCATCGACTCGAATCGCGGTTCGAAAGGCAGGCGGTCGTGGTTCTTGGCGTTCACACGGGCAAGTTCGATCACGAACAAGAGCCGGCCGCGGTGGAGGCTGCGATGGACCGCATGCGCATTCGGCACCCGGTGCTCGTCGATGAAGGGATGCGCACGTGGCATGCCTTTGCGGTGCGTTCGTGGCCGACGCTGGTGGTCGTGCGTCCCGATGGAACCATTGCAGCCGTGGCCCCGGGCGAGCCCGATGAAGCCTCGCTGCACGCGCTTGTCACAAGCGAGCTCGATCGCGCGCGGGCGCGGGGGCATCTGGCGCGTGAGCCGAGGTCCTTGCATTCTGCACGTCATGAGACCGCCGCAGATTTTCGTTTTCCCGCGAAGGTCGCGCGCTCGCAAGCCGGCCTCGTCGCGGTGTCCGATACGGGAAACGCGCGCGTCGTCGTGTGGGATTCCCTTGGCGCGCTCCTGACGGTCGTGGGTCCCGGCCTTGAGGTCGACGCGCCTCTCGATGAGCCGCAGGGCCTCGTGTTCGACGGCGAAGACCTGCTCGTCATCGCCGATGCGCGCACGCACACGGTGGTGGAAGTGAGCCTTGCGCGAAAGACCGCGCGCGTGGTTGCGGGCACGGGCCGCATGGGCACCGAGAGTCTCTCATTCGGCGCCACCCCCGCGTGCGGCACCGCGCTTCGTTCGCCCTGGGATGTGGCCGTCTTCGGCGATCGGCTCGTGGTCGCCATGTCCGGCTCGCATCAGGTCGCGGTCGTCGATCGCGCTGCGGGAACCGTTCGTGCGCTCGCAGGAACCGGGGCCGAATCGCGCCTCGATGGCGCGGGAACTGACGCGACTTTTTCCCAGCCGAACGGCCTCGTGCGCGTCAATGACGATGTCCTCTTGATCGATTCGGAATCGAGTTCACTGCGCGCCGTTCACGCGGAAACCGGGGCCACGCGAACCCTCATCGCGGGCTCGCTTTTCACCTGGGGCGACGCGGACGGGACCTTCGGCGAAGCGCAACTGCAACACCCTATGGGGCTTGCGTATGACGGAGCGCATACGCTGGCAATTTGCGATACGTACAACGGCAAGCTTAAGCTCGCCGACTTGCGCACGGGCACCATTCGTACGCTCGTTTCGGGGCTGCAAGAGCCGAGCGGCGCAGCCTTTTTGCCTGGTTCTCGAGAACTTCTCGTCGCCGATGGAAACGGCCATCGCGTCGCCCTCGTGGGGCTCGACGGCACGGTGCGCCCCTCCGCGTTCGCTCCCCCCGCCATCACCGCTCGCGCAGTCTCCACCGCGGTCGCCCTCGACGCGCCCACGGACGTGGTGCGCTTCTTCGACGAAGTCCTCCACGTCTCCGCGCACGCCGCGCCTGGACCCGTTCATCTCACGGTGATCGTGACCGCAGGCGGACGCCACCATTTCGCCCTTGGCGCGCCCTACGCCGTCACTGTCGAGGTGACTCGGCGCAGCGACCTCGTGATTCCGTCGTTCACGCAAGCGCGCGGACTTATCCCCGACTCCGGGTCCCTCGCGATTGCCCTGCCCCTCGCCGTCTCGCTTTCGGGCACGGAGCCCGTCGCCTCCGAACTTGTGCTCCGCGTTCAGTCGATGGCGTGCGGTGAGCGTGACCACGCGGCCGTGTGCGAACCGTTCACCGGCTGGTGGCGCGTGCCTTTGGTGCTCGGCGCAAACGGCGCATCAACCCTCGTGGCCCAAGCGTCCGGCGCCTGACCCGCGTGGATCGTCGGGCGTGGATCGTCGCTCGTCCATCGACGCACGACTCGGGGAGCGTGCATCACCTCGAAGCGGAATTTTCCTGCATGCGCGGTCGTGACAGGGCGCGCATGATCCGTGCATGATGCAAAGTGCCATGCGACTTTCGTCCCCCCGCACCCTCCTCTCCGACACCCGCGGCGCGAACCTCGTCGAGTACATCATCCTCGTCGGCGTCATCGCGCTCATCGCCATCGCGGGCTTCAAGGCCTTCGGGAACAACGTGCGCGCCAAGGTGGACGAGCAAGCAGGCTCCGTGAGCGGCATCAACGGGGCGGCTCAGTAATCCCTTCTCTTTCGTCGTCGGAGCAACCATGCGCTTTCTCACGTCCGCCCTCGCCGTCAGTCTCCCGCTTCTCGCTGTCGCGTGCAGCAGCCCGACGCCGTCCAGCGACGCTCTCGGCGCCTCCGAGCTCGCGGAAGGAACGCTGGCCTTCACGGGCGCGGCCGCAGCGGACATCACCGTCGGCGCAAGCACGCTTCGCTTTCCAAAGAGCGCTCACGCGAACCTCGCCGCAGTCGTCGCGGGCAACGTTCTGATTGGCGAGCGCGGCCTCGATGCGAAGAACCCCGAGGGCTTCCTTCGCAAGGTTGTCTCCGTCGACGTAACCGCGTCGGAATACGTCGTCCATACAGAGGCTGCGTCGCTCGTGGACGCGTTCTCGGCCCTTGATTTTCAGGCAACCGTCGAGCTGCCCCCGGACGCAGCGGCGAGCACCCAAGGCATGCGCACCCTTGGAACGGGCACGGGCCCCACGAAGACCATCGTCGACTTTTCGGGCCGCCAACTTCTTCGCGCGTCGGGCTCCGTTGCGGTGAACCCCGCGAGCGGTCAAGCGCACACGATTGGCTATGAGACCTCGCTCACGGTCAACAAGGGCAGCCTCACGTTCACGCCGCGATGGGACGTGGGCGCGCAGATCGGACGCATCAGCCTCGACCCGCGGCAGCTGCTCAAAGAGGCGCACGCGATCGGAACGGGAAGCCTCGACGCGCAAGTGGAGGTCGAAGCGAAGCTCGCGTTGACCGGGAACCCCACGGGCGAAGACTTGTCCGCGCTGATCGCACAGGCCATCACGGGCAACCCGTCGTCGGTGCTCGCCGACACGGACATGACCCTCGCGAGCATCAACCTTGGGGCGCTCAGCGCTCCGGCGTCGGCGCACTTTCACGCGGAGCTCGCGTGCACCGTTGACTGGGGCGGCACCGTTGACGTGGTGGTCGGAGCCAACGCGAACGCGACGCTCAGCGCGGGCTTTCGTTACGCAAACCAGGCCTTCACGCCGGTCTTCGAAAAGTCGGGAAGCTTCTCTCCGGTGGGGCCCAACTACACGCTGGGCGGCGCTGTCCACGTGCTCTGCGAGGTGATTCCGCGCTTTGACCTGCGGCTCTTCGGTGTGGCAACGGGCGCGCTTTGGGCCCGCCCCTACGTGAGCCTTGGTGCCGAGGCGGAATGCGCCACGACCACGGGACCGCAGCTCAACGGACGCTACGCCGGTTACGCGTTTGCGGGCGTTGGCGCGGCCGCGAGTCTCGACGTCGACTTGTTTGGACTCTACAGCTATTCGAAAGAGTGCACGCTCTTCGACCTGAACCGCGGCAAGAACGTGAGCGGCACCTTTCCGCTTCCGGGCGGAGCGAGCGCCAGTTGCACGTCGGTCCCCATCCCGCCTCGCCCTGAGCCAAGCGCGCTTCCAGCTGAGCTGTGTTTCGCGAAACCGCAATCGACCGGAAGCCAAGCGGCTTGCCTGCCCAACGGTTCGCCGATTCCCACAGCCTGGACCTGCGACGCGGCGAAGTACGGCGACTGCAACTGCGACTGCAACTGCGGGGCCTCGGACCGCGACTGCGCGGCGGGCGCTTGTGCCACGTGCACCCACGACGTCTGCGCCACCGGGGCAGCGCTAGGTCGCAGCTGCACGACCGACGGTCAGAATGGCGCATGCATTCAGGCCATCTGCGACGCGGACCCGTACTGCTGCACGACGACGTGGGGAGCGAGCTGCGTCGACAAGGTCAAGCAAGGGCTCTACGGCTGCACGCCCCGCACCTGCCGCTGATTGACGGCATACACATCACAGCCCAGCCGCAGACGGTCCGCGTACATAACGCCGACTAGCGGGCGATATACGCAACGAGGGACGCAAGAAACACCCCGCCCAGGGTGGCCGCCAAGAGCAGCTGCCTTCGCCGGAGAGCGGATTCGATAACCGCCGTGATGCGTTCGCCGGCCTGGGTTTCTTCAAGGTCTGCGTTCACTTCGCCCCGCGGCGCGTCGCCGGCACCGGCACCGGCACCGGGCGGAGAGCTCGCGCGAAACGGTCGCGGCGTCGGCACGTCGTCTTTGTCGATGAGGTAGCGCCACGGGGATTCGTGCGGCGTTCGAGCGCGCATCTTCGCCGACGAAAGGATCGCGGCATCGAGAGACGATCCGCTCGGACGCTCGGCACGAATGGCGGATGCCGACGCCACGATGCGTTGCGTTCGTTCCGCGACCGATCGCGCTTCGGGCGGCGCGAAGGGCTCAAGTGCCGCCGCGAGTTCGGCAACCGTCGCGAATCGATCGTGAGGCTTCTTCGCGAGGCAACGCTCCACAATGCGCTCGAGCTCCTCGGGCGCATCGAAGCGAATCTTCCGCAACTGGCGCGGCGGCTGCGTGAGGATCTCGCTGGCGAGGGACGCGAACGATTGGCCCGCGAACGCCTTACGCCCCGCGAGCATCTCGAAGAGCACCGCGCCGAGCGACCAGATATCGCTTCGCGCGTCGAGTTCGTCACCGCCGTCGAGCTGCTCGGGCGACATGTAATACGGCGTCCCGAGGATGGTTCCGCCTGGGTTTGTGCGCCCTGGATCGAGAGCGAGGGAAACTTTCGAAATGCCGAAATCCACGACGCGAAGAAGCGGCGTGTCGTCGTGTCCGAGGGTGACAACGAGGTTGTCCGGCTTCACGTCCCGATGAACGATGCCGCGCCCGTGGGCCTCCGCAAGGGCCTCGCACGCCTGGATGGTCAGCTCGCACGCAAGCTCCACAGGGAGCGGTCCACGTTCGTTGATGATGGCGCCAACGGTGCGTCCGTCGAGGAACTCCATGACGATGAACGGCACCTCACCGTCGAGGGTTCCGACGTCGTGCACGCGCACCACGTGCTCACCGCGAAGCTTCGCCGCGGCCTTCGCTTCGAGAGAGAACCGCTCGCGGAGTTCTTTGTCGCGCGCCCGCGATGGAAGCAGGAACTTGAGCGCGACGTACTCGTCGAGCTCCATGTGCCACGCCTTGAAGACAACGCCCATGCCGCCGCTGCCCACCACGCCCTCGAGGCGAAACTTGGCCGCAACAACCGCCCCGACCACCACGCCATGGGCGGCGAGTTCGTCGAGAGGTGTGGCCAGGGCCTCGTCCGCGCGTGTCATTCGGGTCTCTATTGTTGCCTCGGATCACCATGACGCCACGAATCGCGAGCGAACCGTCATCGAAATAATATCGCGTGGCCTATTCGCTCGACGACGGGAACGCTCACGACCGACAGCACCGTGGACGCAAAGACCGCTCGAGCGGCAAGCGTCGCGTCCGCGCCGAACTTCAACGCGAGCGCCGATGCGCTGAACGCCACGGGCATCGCGGAAATGAGCAGCACGACGTCCTGTGTCAGCGGATCGGCAGCCCACGCCCCCGAATGTGCAAGGCCCGCAAGCATGAACGCCACGCCCATCGGCATGAGGATCAATCGCGCCCCGAGCACGGTCGCGACACGGCGATCCATCGTGGAAACCGCGGCTCCGGTGAGCTGCGCCCCGACGGTCACCGGGGTCAACCACACGGCACTCTCCCCGAAGCGATCGATGCAAAAGCGCGCCACCCGAAACGCTTCACCGTGCGGATACGTGTATCCTGCAAGCGATAGTGCGATGCCTGCCGCGGTTCCCCAAAGGCCCATGTTGCGCAGCAGCATTCGAAACGGATTCTCAGTCGTGCGTCCCGCGAGCAGCAGCACGCCGATCGTCCACAAGAAGAACTGGGCCCCTACGTTTCCGAGGAGCACGACCTGCGCGCCCGCGGTGCCGTAGCGCCAGAGCACGATGGGCAACGGCAAGAAGATCCAGTTCGGCATCGCGACGCAGAAGCGCACCGAGCGACGCGCTTCGGCGGAGAGCCCGAGAACGCGAGCGCCGACGTCGCCGACGAGCGCACCGAGCAAAAGCAGAAACCCCATGAGCAGAGGCAGCGTCACGCGGGCACGCAGGAGCGGTCCGTCCATGGCCGAGATGCGCGACAGGCAAAGCAGCGGGAACGCCACGTCCGTCAGGAGCAAGGCCAACTTTTGATTTCGGCTCGGCGTCAGCGTTCCGCCAACGGCAAGCGCGCGCCCCGCCGCGATGAGCAACATGGTGACGGCAAGCACCGCAAAGGTGGCCGCCACGCTCAGCGCTTCTTCAGGACGAGCACCGCGAAGCCCGCGAGGTACGCCGCCGGAGTGCCCATGAGCCCGTGCTCAAGCGCTCGGAGCGCACGACCCAAGACAGGCACGCGTAGAAGCTGAGCGGCCGGAGTCACGATGCGCACGCCGCGAATGCCTTCGAGTTCAAGCGACGCAGGAAGCATCGATCGCCACGCGGTCGGCGAATCAAATCGCGTGTAGACTGCAGACTCGTCGCGGGTGCTCGAAATGCGCCGCGCAGGACCGAACTTCTTCCCGAGCGCACGCAGAGACCAACCGTTGTAAAGCTCCGCGAGGACGTAGCCTCCAGGGCGGACAACGCGCGCCATCTCCGAGAGCGCGTCGCCAATGGCCTCGACATGAGCCAGCACCTTGAACGAGCACGCCACGTCGAAAGACGCGTCCGCGTACGGGAGCTTCGTGACGCTCGCCTCGTGAACAACAAGCCCGCGCTCTCTCGCTTTTTCGAGCATGCCCGACGACAGGTCGACCCCTTCGGCGCGCGACGCGAACCCGGCGATTCGCTCGAGGAGAAGGCCCGTCCCGCACCCGCACTCGAGAACCTCTTTGCCTCGACCAAACGGCTCGAGGGCGGAGATTTCGAGGTCGTCGATGAGCGCGTGGTACCCGCTCGCATCGTTCGGACGCCGCTCGTTTTCGTACCACGACGCAAAGTCATCGTAATACCTCTTCGTCGCTTCAAGGCTGGCGTCGACCATGGGCGCGCTCTATCGCGGTTTCTTGGCGAGCGAAACGAAGCGCGCGAAAACGAGCGAGGGCCCACCCTCTCGGGCAGACCCTCGTCACGCGCTGGCGTCTCTTCAGAAGCCGCGATCGTAGCAGGAAGACGGGTACGGCACGCCTGTCGGGCCGCCGGTCGAGGCCATGGTCGTCATCGGAGGCAGCGACGCGCTCTTGATGAATTGCAGGTCCGCGGCGTGACTTGCGACGGCACCGGCGGTCGAGAGCGTGACCACGTCGGTTTCGTAGAAGAACGTGCGTCGTGGCTGCACCATGTACCCGCACATGCTCGGGTCATGCGCCGCGGCGCCGAAGATCAGAGCGTGGTCCACGGTGCCGAGGTGATCGACAGGCACTTGCGCGGTCGCATCGACCTTGAAGAACTCGAAGCTCGCCGTGTACGCGTTGCCCGCCCAGCGCTGCATCGGAATGGAGAGGAGCTTGTTCACAGGGCTGTAGGTGAACGCCTTGTGGTTGTTCTCCGCTTCGGAGCTCGCCCAGCCTTGGTCGTTCGAGAACGAAAACTTTCCCTGGGCTCGAGGCGCGGCCTTGTTCGTCACGTCGAAGAGTTGAATCGCAAGCCCCGTGACGCGGCCTTGGTCGTTCGCGTCCTTGCCGATCGTGAGCAAGTGGTTCTCGTCGATGGGCTGCATGTACTCGCTGAAACCGGGGATATGGAGTTCCCCTACCTTCGTTGGCGCCGCGGCATTTCGCAGGTCGAACACGAAGAGCGGGTCAACCTGACGGAAGGTGACCACGTACGCGTAGTCGCCGACAAAGCGCGTCGACTGGATGCTCTCGGTCGGGGCAATCGGCCCCGCATCACCGACGATGGCGAGCGACGTGGCCTGGGTACCGAGCGTGAAAAGGTGGTTTGTGCGAGGCGGGCTGCTTGCAGACGTGACGCTCGCAGGCGGAGCGGCCGCAAGCGTGAAGTCCTCCGTCGTGGTGACGCGAACAACCCCGTTCACGCTGTCGATGGCGAACTGGTCCTTGAGGTATCCAGGCACGGACCCCGACGCCACGTATGCCGGCTGGCCCGACGGCGCGAACGTGAAGCGATGCAGGTGCGTGCGTGTCGACGCGGTCCACGTGAGTCCATCGGCCGTGGTGACGTCTTGCGGGCGAAAGCTCCCGCCCGGCGTCGGCGATGGGGATGGGGATGGCGTTGGTGGCGTTTCGGCGCTGCCCGACCCGGCGCTGCCCGGCGACGTACCGGCCGGCGGCGAAACGGCCACGTCGCCACCCCCAGCGCTGGCCCAGCCGAAGCCCCAGCTCACGCCTTGAAACCAGGCGCGGCTCGCGAGGACGAGCTCTCCCGCGTTGCCATAGACCACATCGGTCTCTCCGACGATGCCTGTACTCTGCACGCCCGCCGCGACGTTCGCGAGGTCGAGCGTGTGAACCTGCGTGATGCCCGCTTGCGATGAACCCGCATTCGGGAGGTACAGGTCGCCACAGGGCACCGCGTCGGTGACGTGCGTCAGCGTGCCGCTCTTGACGAACGAGACCGGAAGCCAGTCGCGATACGATGTCGTGGCGATGTTGGCCTTGAGGCGTGCGCGAATGTCTTCAAGACGCGCCACCGCTTCGGCGGTCGTTTGTGGCGACGTATTCCACGATGCATCCCACGCATAGCTGCGGGCTTCGTGGAGCGCGCCCGAGAGCACGATGCGCACTTGGTTGTCGACGCGGCGCGACGACACGTAATTTCCCTCGAAATACTGTTCCGAAAGCACGCGAGGCACGTTGTTCTCGACCGTGAGCACCGTCACCTTCGTGACCGGACGGTAGTAGCTCCACGGCATCATCGTATCGACCGCGATGGGGGCGCCGAGCGCTTGCACATCGTTGTAGTCTCCACGGTTCGGAAGGTTCGCGCCCTGGTAGAGTGCGGTCCCGTCGACGCTCGAAAAGACGACGGCCTTACCTTCGTGAACGAACATTTCCGTGGGCTGACCTTCGATGGCCGCCGCCGCGCTGTCGCCAAGATCCGCAAGGTCCGCAGTGGGAAACGCCTTGAGCGTCCGAAGCTGACTTCCGTGAAGAACCCACAGGTTGCGTCCATCGGTCTTCGCCACGTCGGCTTCGTCCACTCCGGCAACCTGCGTGTTCGTATCGGTGAACGTGGAGGCCTTCGGGGTCTCGGCGCCCGTGTTCGTCGCCCCGCCCGACGCGCCTGGCGCGGTCGGAGTCGCAATGGGCGCGCCCGTTGCCGCGTCATCGTAAACACCGCCGCGACCGCCGCCGTAGCCGTACCACCAGTAGTTGGGGCCATAGGTGCGCACCATCGCGATCGCGTTGTCGATCGCCGCGTCTACTTTCGCGTTGGCATCGAGGCGCAACGACGCGCTCACGTCGTCGCACGTCGCGGCGCGGGTGAGTGTGGCCGTCGAGGTGGCGAAGTCCGATGCGGGCTTCGTCGAAGAGGCGCTGCATGCGGCAAGACCGAAAGCAGCAAGGAGCGGAAGGGCGGAAGGGGCGAACGAAAAACGCATGGGATGATTCTCTCCGAGGCTCATTGAGCAAAGACGATGCCACGTCGCTCGTTCACGGTCCTCCTGGGATTTCCCCTACTCGGCTCGGGAGGACCTCGAAACAAGTGTGCCACCTTGCGCCACTAGTGCGCCACGCGCGTCACAACAAAAAACGACGCACCGCGTTTCAACCCCGTTGCGCGTGGGGAAAATCGGCCTCAGCATCCGCGCGCCGCACCGAGTGAATCGTCATTCATTCTCGTCGGCGATGGATTTCACCATCCAGGAGTTCGCATGGACAAGCCGATTGCACGCGTCGGAGTCATTGGAGCGGGCGTCATGGGAAGCGGCATCGCTGCCCACATGGCGAACGCCGGCATACCCGTCGTCCTACTCGACGTGGTTCCCCCCAACCTCACCGACGCGCAAAAGAACGACCGCGCCGCACGCAACAGCTGGGCCTCCGGAGGCCTCGAGAAGGCCGTCAAGGCACGCCCCGCCGCCTTCTTCCACAAGTCGCGCGCCAAGCTCGTGACCGTGGGCAACATCGAAGACGACCTGCACCTGCTCAAGGACTGCGACCTCGTCGTCGAGGCCATCATCGAGAAGCTTGAGCCGAAGCAGGCTCTCTTCGCGAAGCTCGAAGCGGTGCTCCCGGCGCATGCCGTCGTGGCGTCGAACACCTCGGGCCTCCGCATCGAGACGATGGTCGAAGGACGCACGGAGAACTTCAAGAAGAACTTCCTCGTGATGCACTTCTTCAACCCGGTTCGCTACATGAAGCTCCTTGAGCTTGTGGCGGGCCCGGACACGGACCCAAAGGTCTACGACGCCATCGCGCGCTTCGGAAAAAACGAGCTCGGCAAGGGCATCGTCCGCGGCAACGACACGCCGAACTTCATCGGCAACCGCATCGGCGTTCACGCCATGATGTCGACGATTCACCTCATGCTCGAGCACAAGCTCACGCCTGAAGACGTGGACGCGATCACCGGCGCGCCAATGGCTCACCCGAAGAGCGCAAGCTTCCGCACGGGCGACCTCGTCGGTCTCGACACCTTCGCGCACGTCGCACAGAACTGCTGGGACTCGCTCACGACCGACGAAGAGCGTGAGGTCTTCAAGCTTCCGTCCTTCATGGCGACGATGATCGAAAAGAAGATCCTCGGCGACAAGACGAAGGGTGGATTCTACAAGAAGGCGGGCAAAGAGGTCGCCACGTTCGACCCCTACACGCTCGAGTACCGCGCCAAGGGCGGCGACGAAGCCATCAAGGCCACGTGCAAGAAGCTCGGCAAGGTCGAAGACCCAAGCGAGCGCGTGCGTAAGCTCATGGCCGACGAAGGCGTTGCGGGCACGTTCGCGTGGAAGATCGCCTCGCGTTCCATGGCCTACTCGGCGCGCCGCATCCCTGAAATTGCTGGCAATGTGGTCGCGATCGACGACGCCATGCGCTGGGGTTACAACTGGGAACTCGGTCCTTTCGAACTGTGGGACGCGCTCGGTTTCCGCGCGACCTACGACCGCATGCAGAAGGACGGCATCGCGCTTCCGGACACCGTGAAGCGCATGTACGACTCCGGTGCGGATGCATTCTACAAGGGCAAAGAGATCTTCGATCTCCCGAGCGGCAAGTACGTTGCGCGCGTCGTCGACCCTCGTGAAGCCACGCTCCCGGAGCTTCGTCGCGGCGGCGCACCGGTCATCCGGAACGACGGCGCTGAAGCATGGGATCTCGGCGACGGCATCCTGGGCGTCACCTTCAAGACGAAGGCGAACAGCATCGACCCGGACGTCATCAACTTCCTCTCGCTCGCAGCTGAGCGCGCGGAGCGAGACTTCCGCGGCATCGTCATTGCGAACGAAGGCGATCACTTCTGCGTCGGCGCGAACCTGCTCCTCGTGGCGATGGCCTCGTCGCAAGGTCAGTGGGATCAAATTCGCTCGATGGTGCACGGCTACCAAGCCGCAACCCAGCGTCTGAAATACGCGAAGGTTCCCGTGGTCGCGGCGCCTTACGGCATGACCCTCGGCGGCGGTCTCGAACTCTGCTTCGCATGCGACGGCGTGCAAGCGGCGGCGGAGACTTACTCGGGTCTCGTCGAGGTCGGCGTCGGTCTCATCCCCGGCGGCGCAGGCACGATGAACATGCTGTGGCGCTCCCTCGAATCAGTCCCCGAGGGCGTCACGATCAACACCTTCGAGTTCGTCGCGAACACGTTCAAGAACATCGCGATGGTGAAGGTCGCCACGAGTGCCGACGAAGGAAAAGCCTTTGGCTACTTCCGCAATTCGGACGGCGTCTCCTTCGACAAGGCACGCATCCTTACGGAGGCGAAGAACAAGGTCATCGGCATGGCCGAAAGCGGTTACCACGCCCCCGCAGCGCGCTCGTACGTGCTCCCGGGCGAGTCCGGAATCGCGACCCTCGAGATGATGGTCGACACGCTCGTTGCCGGCGGCCAAGCCTCCGCGCACGACGGTCTCATCGCCAAGAAGCTTGCACACGTCCTTTGCGGCGGCGCGAGCGGCGCGGCACACGAAGTCACCGAGAGCGAGATGCTCGAGCTCGAAGCGGAGGCCTTCCTCAGCCTTTGCGGCGAAGCGAAGACGCAAGAGCGCATCCAGTACATGCTCATGAACAACAAGCCCCTTCGCAACTAACGGCGCGGCCAAACGGAGAAACACATGACCCACGACATTGTCATTCTCGACGCCGTTCGATCCGCCGTCGGCCGCGCCATCAAGGGCTCCCTTGCGCAGAAGCGCCCCGACGACCTCGCAGGCGAAGTCATCGCGGCTCTCATGGCGCGCAACCCGGGCGTTAACCCCGCAGACATCGAGGACGTCATCCTCGGCTGCGCCATGCCCGAGGGCGAACAAGGCCTCAACATCGCCCGCGTGGCCGGCCTTCTTGGCGGACTTCCGGAGACGACGAGCGCCATCACCATCAACCGCTTCTGCTCAAGCGGCCTTCAATCGCTTGCCATCGCGGCGGGTGCCATCGCCTCCGGAGCCAACGACATGGTCGTCGCCGGCGGCGTCGAATCGATGTCCATGGTGCCGATGACGGGCAACAAGCTCAGCGCTTCTCCGGAAGCCATGAAGCGCGTCGCCTCCGTGTACACGCCCATGGGCATCACCGCCGAGAACGTCGCGAGGCGCTTCGAAATCGCGCGCGCCGATCAAGACGCGTTCGCCGCATCGAGCCATCAGAAAGCGGCAGCGGCCAAGGCTGCAGGCCGTTTCGCGAGCGAGCTCGTCGCGGTGCAGGCGGTTAAGTTCGTAGGCCATGAGCGTACGACGTATGCGTTCACGGACGACGAACTCGTGCGCCCCGAAACCACGGCGGAGAGCCTCGCGGGTCTCAAGCCCGTGTTCTCCGCAACGGGTTCGGTCACCGCAGGCAACGCCTCGCCACTCAGCGACGGCGCCGCCGCCATGATCGTCACGTCGAAGGCCAAAGCCGATCAAATCGGCGCCAAGCCCCTCGGCTACTTCCGGGCGTTTGCCACCGTTGGTGTCGACCCGGCCATCATGGGCATCGGCCCCATTCCCGCGGTCCAGAAGCTCCTCGCCAAGAGCGGCCTCACGGTCGCGGACATCGACCTCTTCGAGGTCAACGAGGCGTTTGCGAGCCAAGCGGTCTACGTGCAGCGCACCCTCGGGCTGCCCATGGATCGCCTCAACGTCAACGGCGGCGCCATCTCGCTCGGTCACCCTCTTGGGTGCTCGGGCGCAAAGCTCGTCGCCACGGCGCTTCACGAACTCCGTCGCCGCAACGGCCGCTACGCCATCGTCACCATGTGCATTGGTGGCGGCATGGGCGCGGCGGGTCTTCTCGAATCTGCGGGCTGAGTTTCGCGGTTGCATGAACGCGGCGTCTTCCTCATCGCGAGGGGGGCGCCGCGCTCTTTTGAGACGCGCGTCGCGACACTTGTTTCGTCGGCGCTGAAGGTGCACCCTCCCCGCCATGCGCCCGTGCCCGTGGCCGATGATCGGCGTCGCCCTCGCCGTCGCCCTTCCGGCGCGAGCAGACGTGCTGCTTGGCGCGGAGCTCGCCGCGACCATTCCAGGCGCGCGCGTCGACGGCAAGTACAGCACGAGCGTCGGGACCGACGCCTTTGTCGCGTACCCGATCGCGTTCAGCTCCGTCGAAGTCCGTCCGGGACTACTTGTAAGCTACAGCCGTTTTGCAAACCCGCGCGACGACTCGCGTCCCGTATGGTTTTACCGCATGGCCGTCGGCGGAGACCTTCGTTACCCGGGCTTCGTGCTCAAGCCCCTCATCGGCGCGCATTATGGCTACTCGTGGGGAAACGGGAAAACGCTGAACACGGCGTATGTGAGCGGCACCACGTTCGACTGGGAGATCGGCCTCGATTACCCGGCTTCCCCGCACATCGATGTGGGCGCTCGCCTGCGTCGCGTCACCATCACGGGCGACGAAGCCGACGACGCGATGTTCTGGACGGCAGGGCTGGTGGCTGCGGTAACGTACTGACTTTCGATGGCAGTCATTTTCAACGAAGTCGAGAGCCCCACCGTCGTCGAGCCGACAGACGTTTCGCTGCGCGGTGACCTTGTCGTGGCGAGCGGTTCGATCACGAACGAAGGAGCCGCACAGGCCGCGCTCGCCGATCCGATCGCCTTCGCCGACGACGTGGCCGCAGACGTGCTTCCCATCTTTGCGGCAGGCCTTGATTCGGCGGCGTTCGAAGAGCTCTTCGCCGCCCGTCGCCTCCTCGTTGCGCACCGGCACCGTGAAGCTGCTTTGCGCGTGGACTTCGCGCTCATCGAAGGAGCGCTCGAGACCGACGATCACACGAGTGCGCGCTCATGGCTCACCGGCGCTCTCGCCGCGGCCCGAGAGCTCGGGCACCACACGCTCCTCGCGCATGGGCACGTGGCCAGTGTGTTCGCATGGCGCCGAAACGCGTTCGATCGACCCATCGCGCCCTTCGGCGAAGGCGTGGACTTGCCGCCGGAACTGCGTCGCGACGTGTTTCTCGCGGACGCACTTTTGGCCGGGGGAGACGATCCCCGCCGCGCGGTCCTGATGCTCACGGAGCTCCTCGATCTCGAACCGCGTCCACTTCGGCAAACGCGGGTCCTCGGCGAGCTGGCACGCCTTGCGGGACGCACCGGAGACGGCTCCGCGGAAGCGCATTTCCAAGCGGCGATCGCCATCGCGGTTGACCACGGTTTTCGTCGCGTAGAAGGGCGCATTCGCCTCGACTTGGCGTGGCATTATGTGAGCTCCGACGACGGAAACGCCGCCCTTCGCGAAGCCTCCGCCGCGCACACCGCACTCGGTGCTCATGGTTCACCGGGCGACCGCGTTTTGCTCGGTCGCGTGTTCCGCCGAACCGGGCGACGCTTCGCCGATCGCGCGTTGAGCGATGGGTCCGTGCGCGCCCTTGAGACCACCGAGCGGGTCCAGGGGTCCGTGCAGGGTGCACTCATCGCGATGCGCGCGGTTGCGGAACGTGCCATCGCAGGGATTGCCAGCCGCGGAACCGGGGCGAACGCCGACCCTGAAGAGATTTCTCTCGTCGCTGCGCGCGCGCACGAGGAGCTTCAGCAGCTTCAACGGGGCCGCGGCGCCGACGCCGTCGAAGAGCTTCACCGAGCCACGCGCGACCTGGCCCACGAGCTCGTCAAAGTCGAAGAGCAAGCGGCGAAGTTGCGCCTTCTTCTCGAGCGCATCCCGCGCCTCGAGCAATCGGCGGGACCTGAGCACGCGACCGAGGCCCTCTGCGCACTCGGCCTTGAAATTCTCGACGCGGACCTCGCCGTCGTCGTCATCGAGCAAGGCCCTGGACTCGAGGTGCTCGCGCAGAAAGGTCGCGGCGGGCAACTCTCGGAACGTTGGCGCCCGCACGTGGGTGCAGAGCTCACGGGTATCGGCACCGTGCGCCGACCTTCAAGCGCACCGCGCGGCGACTCCGGCGTTGGCGCGCACCTCGTCGTGCCCATCTACGCGGGCGACCGCATCGGGTCGTTTTACGCCGACAGGCAAACCCGTGGTGGCCAGTTCGTCGAGCTCGACGAGCGCCTCGGGTCCTTGCTCGGCGACTACATCTCGCTCGTGCTCAGTCGCAGCGTGGCGCACAAGGCCGAACGGCGACTCCATCGGCAACTCGAAGCCACCTTCGATGCGATTCGTCAGGGCATTCTCAGCGTCGGCGGCGACGGGGCTATCCTCGCCGCGAATGCCGACGCGTTGCGCATTTTGCGGCTTCCGGCCCGCGACGTGGTCGGACGCAAGCTCTCGACGTTCCACGACTTGCGGGACCTCGAAGCCGCTCTTCCCGTGACGCGACGCCTCGACGGTGTGGTCGTGAAGATTGGCTCGGTCAACGCCGTCGTCACCGCACGACCGTTCGACGATGGCTCGGACTCCGGTGGACTCCTTCTCTCATTCGTCGAGTTCGAGCGCGCCCAAACTCTCGCGCGCCGCATCTCGGCGATTCGTCCGCGCTACACGTTTGACGACTGCGTCGGCGAGAGCCGCTCGATGCGCCAGGCCGTGCAACTCGGTCGCCAAGCGTCGCTCGTCGATGCCACCGTTCTCATCACGGGCGAGAGCGGCACGGGCAAAGAAGTTCTTGCGCAAGCCATCCATGGCGCGAGCACGCGGGCGTCGGCACCGTTCGTGGGAATCAACTGCGCCGCGCTTCCGCGTGACCTCCTCGAGGCGGAACTTTTTGGCTACGAAAAGGGCGCGTTCACCGGGGCAAAAGCTGAGGGCAATGCGGGCAAATTCGAGCTCGCGGGCGATGGCACCATCCTCCTCGACGAGATCGGCGACATGCCGCTCGACATGCAAGCGAAGCTCCTCCGCGTACTCCAAGAGCGGTCGGTGCAGCGCCTCGGCGGCAACCGCGAAAGGCCCGTCAATGCGCGCGTCATCGCGACCACGCACCAGAACCTCGAAGCCCACGTGGCCGAGGGCAAGTTCCGTCTCGACCTTCTCTTCCGCCTTCGCGTTCTGGCCATCGAGCTTCCCGCGCTTCGCGACCGCCGCGACGACATTTTGCCGCTCTGCCTTTTCTACCTTCAGCGCTTCGCGGAACAACAGGGCAAGCAGGTCCACGGCATTGGTCCCGAACTCTCAGGCGAGCTGTATGCCTACGACTGGCCCGGAAATATACGTGAAGTAGCCAACGTCATGGAGAGCGAAGTATCGCGACTATCTCCGGACATGCGCACGCTCTCGCAGCTCACGGTGCGCCTCCTCGGCAACTCGCCCATCTCCCTCATGATCCAAAACCGGCGAACGGCTGCGACCACGGTTTGGTCGTCGGGGTCGAGCGCTCCGCTTTCAGGCCCAGGCACAGCGCCGCCTGGTTCGCTTCCTCCTGAATCGCTTGTGCGTCCCGGCGTCATCGAACCGCTCGTGGTGGTCGAAAAACGCGCGTTCATGCAGGCCTATGACCTGTGCGCAGGCAACGTGGCGAAGGCGGCGACCGCCCTCGGGGTCTCGAAGGTCACCTTTTACGCCAAGCTCAAGCAGTGGGGCATCCTCGTGGCGAACCGGGGCCGTACGGCGACCGACGAAGCGATCGAGCGCGAGGTTCAACGCCGCCTCGACGAACGCCTGCGTGCCCTTGAGGGGCCGCGAGCGCTTGAACTCACCGACGATGAAATGTTCGATCCCCCGACGCCGCGCACGCTGCGCTGACGAGGGACCGCCTGCGCAGCACCGTTTCGCGCGTGCGCAAATCGCACTACGAGAGCGTCATGCCGCCAATCGAGCCTGTGCCCTCCACCATGCGCGCCGTCGTGCTTCACGATGGTCCCGGCGGCGTTTCGGCGCTTCGCGTCGAGGATCGCCCTGTTCCCGTTCTTGAGCCCGGCGAAGCTCTCATCAAAGTTTCAGCAGCCCCCGTAAACCCCTCGGACTTGATGTTCCTGAAGGGCATGTACGGCATCACGAAGCCCCTTCCGGTCGTCCCCGGCTTCGAAGGAAGCGGCCGTGTCGTGGCGGGCGGAGGAGGCTTCGCGGCGCAGGCACTCATGGGCCTTCGTGTGGCATTTTCCGCATCCGTGGACGGCGACGGCTCGTGGGCTGAATACGCGCGCGTGCCGGTTCAGCAATGCATTCCGCTTTTGCCCTGGGTCACCGACGACGAAGGCGCCACGGCCATCGTGAACCCGCTCACCGCGCACGCACTCGTGCAGCTTGCACGCAAACAGGGCCACGAAGGAATCGTGCAGACTGCAGGTGCTTCCGCGCTTGGACGTATGCTGGTGCGCCTCTGCAAACGCGAGGGCATCGCGCTCGTCAGCGTGGTTCGGCGTGAGTCCCAGGCTCAATTGCTCCGTGACCTCGGCGCCATTCACGTGGTCAATAGCTCCGCGTCCGGTTGGCGCGACACGCTTCGAGCCCTTGCACGCGAAGTGAAGGCCACGGTCGCCTTTGACGCTGTCGCGGGCGCGCTCACGGGCGAGGTCGCCGCATGCATGCCACGCGGATCAACGATCGTCGTCTACGGCGCTCTCTCCGAAACGCCGTGCTCCATCGACCCGCGCGAACTCGTCTTTCGCGGCCAGCACCTGCAAGGATTCTGGCTCGCGGACTGGTTTCGTACCGCAGGACTCCCCGCGGTGCTTGAGGGCGGCGTGGCCGTGCAGCGTCGCATTCGTCAGGAGTTTGCGACGAGCATCCGCGACAAGGTCGGCTTCGATCACATTCTCGAGTCGATGGCGGCCTACGAACGCTCCATGAGCGACGGCAAGATTCTGCTCTGCCCGTCGTTCCGCGCCTGATGAACCTGCGACGAATCGTTCAGGGTTTTCGCGCGCGAAACCGTTCGTCCCATTCGTCGGCCACGCTGCCAACGGTGTCGATCAAGTCTTCGAGCTCTTCGTAATCGAGGCCCGAGAGACGCCGCAACGCGCGGACGACAATGCGCTGCGACGATGCGTCCACCGCGAACGCCGCGTCGCTCGTCGACAAGTACGACGCCTCGAGAAGCTCGCGATAAAGAGCCTCGCGGTTGCCGTCGGGAATGCCGCCGACCGGTGCGTGAATCACGAGCACCCCGTGGTCTTCGAGCACCGTGACGCTGACGAGCGCGGACCCATGCCGAATGTCGGCGCGGCCCGAGGCATCGATGCGCGGAATGGGGCGACCGACGTTGCGACCGTACCGCTCGAGGTAATGATCGACCATGGCGCGCGCGCTGATGAAGCGCATCCCCGTTTCGCGGTCGGCGAACACGCGATCGATTCCGTCCGTCATGGGGGCATCGTCTCAGGTGACGCGGGCGGCGGCAAGTACGGCGCAGCCTTCGCGGGCGAGCACCTTGCCGTGACTGCCGTCGGGTGCGAGGCTTCGCCAGATGGACGGACCCAGCGCGAACGATCTTGGTGCGCTCATCGGACGCACCGTGGCCGGAAAGTTCGACGTTCTATCGCTCG
This sequence comes from uncultured delta proteobacterium, assembly GCA_903870415.1. Lineage (GTDB taxonomy): Bacteria > Myxococcota_A > Polyangia > Polyangiales > Polyangiaceae > CAIQDA01. The sequence goes on along the minus strand of CAIQDA010000084.1, from coordinate 20,227 downwards.
TCGGTGCCGGCGGAATGGGCGCAGTTTTTCGGGCGCGTCATCGTGATCTCGGCACGACCGTCGCCCTCAAGGTTCTCCTTGGACAAGATGCAGAATGCATCCTTCGCTTCGAGCGCGAGGCGGAGTCGCTCGCGCGCATCGACCATCGGTGCATCGTTCGCGTCCTCGACTTTGGCCGCGATTCGACGGGTTTTCCCTACCTCGCGATGGAGCACGTGGACGGCGTCGACCTGCGCGCGCTCGTCGAGTCGCAAGGAGCGCTCCCGCTTGAGCGCGTCGTGGCCATCGGCGCGGACATCCTCGCAGGGCTCGCAGCCGTCCACGATGTGGGGGTCGTTCATCGCGACTTGAAGCCCGGCAATATCTTGGTGACCAAGACCCGCGATGACGACGGCAAACGTGTCGAGCATGCCAAGATTTGCGACTTCGGAATTGCCAGCTACCACGGTGCCGAAGCGAGCTCGGGCGCCCATGAACCGCTCACGCAAGCGGGTTTCGTCGTCGGTACACCGGAATACATGGCCCCGGAACAGGTGGTGGGCCGCGTCGCCACGCCCCGTTCGGACCTCTACGCCGTGGGCGTTTTGCTTTTTGAGCTCGCGACAGGAACGCGCCCCTATGCGGGAACGACAGCGGTCGAGGTTGCCATCAAGCACGTGTCTGCCGAGATCCCGCTGCCGTCGTCGCGCGTGATTCTTCCCGAATCTTTCGATGCATTCTGCACGCGTGCGTTGAGCAAAGACGAAGGTTCTCGCTACGCCGATGCACGCACGATGCGCCGCGCACTCCTCGACGTTTTGCGCGAGCACCCGACACGGCAGAGCGAGGCCACCATCGCGATTTCTCCGCTTCGCGCGTCATCGCTCGACGTCCCGAGCACCGGCGATGCGCTCGCGTTTCCCACGTCGCCCCAGGACGCGATCGACGACGAGGAGTTTCCCCTGCTTCGCCCGCAGAAGCCTTCGCGGTTTGGCGTCGGCGCGGCGTTCGCGGGGATTGCCTTCGTGGGGGCGGGGTTCATTCTGGCGAACAGCTTCGGCGGTGACGGCCCCAAACCCGCCGCGGGCCAGGAGTCGCTTACGGTGGCGGCGACGGGCGCGGGGTCCTCGGCCTCACGGGCACCAAAGGTGACGCCGGCACCTCCGTCCATCGCCGCGCTCCCGCCCGATCATGCTTCTGTGCATTCTACACCTTCACGGGCACTCGTCGTTCGCTCGACCGACTTCATCGAGCCCGCGCAAGGAGGCGTTCACGTCGCGCCCGCGTCGCCGAAATTCGGAGCCTTGGCCCCTGGCGGAGACGCCAAGTCGGGCATCGCTCCCGCCACCCTTCCGAACACCGCGCCCACGGTCGCCGACGCGCTCCACGAGATTCGCCAAGCGCTCGGATCGGTCACGCGCGTGCAGGCTGGACAGGGCCTCAGCGAGGGCGACATCGCGGGGCAAGCCGATCGCGCCAAGAAGGCACTCGAGCGCTGCACCATGGGCTCGGCGGGGCAGCTCCGCCCCGGCAACCTAGGCGAGCTCGTGGCACGCTTGCAGGTGTCACCGGACGGCAAGGTCGTCGGGGTCGTCTTCGACGATGCGCCATGGCCCGATGCAGCGCGTGCCTGCGCCCAACGCTCGCTCATGGGCCTGTACTTGCCCCATGCGCTGCCAACGAGCACGGGTGCGACCATCGGCCTTGGCCTCATTCTCAACTGAGACCGAGCCGCCGCGCGCCGCGCCTACTTGGTGCCCGCCGCCAGGAACTTCTTCACCGCATCGAAGTCGCCATCGTCAACGGCGCCGCCCACGATGCAGGCGAGCTCGCCCGCCGGCGTGAAGAGAAGCTGCACGGGCAGGTTCGGCGACTCTTTGAGGCCAAAGGTCCCGAGCCACGCCGCGCGCTCGCGTTCGTTTTCGCCGATCCAAAAGCTTCGCTGAAGCCCCGCGAGAGGCTGCGCATCGAGGAACTTTTGCGCCTGTCGCTCGTCGTCGTCGAGGCTGAGAAACGCGATGGCGAGCGGCGTTGGGCTGGCTGCGAGTTCGCGCTCCCAGCGCTTCAACCGCGGGATTTCCTCACGGCACGGACCACACCACGCGGCCCACAGGTTCACCCATGTCCAGTGCTTCGCAGGCGGCGTCGGCTTTGCGGCGGCGATAGGCTTTCCGTTCGCGACGAGCTGAGCCAGCTTCGTTGACGGCAGCTTCGCACCTTTTGCCGCGGGCGCTTCTGTGCAGAATACACGCGGTCCTTTCGGGGCCTCGGCGTGCGCTTGCGCGACAGGAGCACCAGGCGCACCAGGCGCAGTGGGGGCGTTTGGTTGCACCGTCGGCTTCGAGGTGGTCACCGCATCGCTGCGACGGCCTTCGCCCGCGATCGCCGAAACGGCGTCTTTCTTCTCGTCACAGCCCACGAGGGCGAGCGACGCCACAAGCACGAGTCCGAGGGTTCGCATGGCGATGCTCACAAGCTACGAATCAGGCCAAAGGGGTCAGCGAGCGATGCAGCGTGCGGCCGGCTCCGAACGAATCCGGAGCTGCGGCCGCTCACCAACGGCTTAGAGGCGGCAGTCGACCCAGCTGACGAACGCACTGCGGTTCACGGTCTCGGTGTCGCACTTCTGACCGTTGCGGGAGTTCTCCCACGTCTCGCAGTAGTCCTTGCCGAGCTGAGCGAATTCGCTTCCGAGCCACAGCATGCCGACCTGGGAATCGAGGTCCGGGTCGTTCGTCTTCTCTTTGAGAAAGTACTGAACGCTGTTGGCGCGGCGGTGACTGAGCGAGCGGTTCTTGTCGACGCTTCCCGTCGTCGAGGCGCGCGCGACAATGAAGAAGTAGCGGGCGCCTTTGCGCTCGTTCCACTTTTGCTCCACGAGGCGACGTGCGCCGTCGTCGATGTCTTCTTTGCCTTCGTCGAACATGACGATGCCGCCGCGCTTCACGAGCGGCGTGAAGAGCGCGTTGAAGTCATCGTCGTCGATGCTCGCGAAGGTCTTCACATCGCCGGGCTGGCAGCCGCGGCGCGACTCTTGACCGACGAGTCCGCACGCATTGAGCACGCGCTGGAGCACCTGCTTGAAGGCGGGCGTGCAGTACGCTTCTTCGGCGTGGTCCGCGACGGCGACGGCTTCTTGCGCCTTGTCCGGCTCCTTGAGGCGGGTCTCGGCGGCCTTCACCTTCGTGACCACGATGCCGAGCATGAGCGTGAGCGTGGCCGCGCCGGTGGCGAGACCGATCATCATCGGATTCTTCATGGGAGAACCTCAGGTGCGAGGCGGCGAAGTGCGTAGGAGAGACCCAGGTCCGAGTCCTCGTCGCAGAGGCGCTGACCGTCGAGGTAGAACTGCGGCGTCGAAACGCGGATGTGATTTTCGACGGCGAATTGCAGCATTTGCGTGAGGCGACGATCGGTCTTCGGGTCGTCGACGCAGGCCGCTTCTTTGGGGAAGCGCGCGGCAATGATTTGCTTCACGGCAGCGGGCGACACCTTGCCGGCGGCGGTGAGCTCGGGCTGATGCTCGTACGCCCACTCGAGCACTTGGCGGCTCTCTTGCGAGGCCTCGCCGCAGATGACCGCGCGTGCGACGACACATGCGCCGGGGTGCACGGGACGCTCCGCGTCGATCATCCAGTTGCAACTTCCGTCGAGCGGGAAGAGCGACACGGTGGGCTCGAGGCGATCAAAGATGCCCTCGGAGGTGAGCTGCTCGTGGAACGCTTTGCACGTTGGGCATAGCGGGTCGACGAACATGAGCGCCTTCTTCGTGGGCTGCGAGGTCGGCAGCTTGATGAGCGCGTTGTGCTTTTCTTCAGTCTTTTCGAGTTTTCCGCAACCGCCCACGAACGGGCCGAAGTCCGGAACGGACGCCGCGTAAACGAGCGCTGGCGCAGCGGACGCGGTGCCAAGAATGACCGCAAGCACGCCTCCCGCAAGGACGAGCGGCGGGCCAGACGAGGCTTCTTCGAGAGCGCCCTTCAGCACGAGCGCCGCCGAGACGGCCACGAGGATGGACGCGATATAGATACCGGAACACACCTTACATACGGCACCCAGCTTCGACATCGAGATGGTGAACATCATGATGGAGACGAGGGCCGGGGTGAGGCCAAGCGCGCCGTAGGCGACGCGGACTGAGCGCGGAATTCCCGACACGTTTGCGCGCCAAAGCCACACGCCCATTCCCAGGAAAAAGGCGAAGGCTCCTAGCGCGAACACCGCGATGGGCACGCCACCCCAGATGCTTCGGCGAAAGAGAGACGAGTACGGGCTGTAGAGCGCGGTGGCGCATGCGTTCGCGCCTCCTTCGCTCGAGATGAGCCCGGGCACGAAAGAGCAGGTGACCCCGTGCACCTTCCGGTCCAAGTGCGCCGCGAAGTCCGTCGTCGATACCGCGCCAAAGGCGAGGCCGAGGAGAGAACCCACGACCGCCAGGAGCGCGGCGGGAGCAGGTCGAGAGCGTTCATTCGACATGACCTCCGCGCCTACCGAGGCCCCGGGGGCAGGGCCAAGTTGTGAACCGTTTCGCGCGACCACGGCAGCCGACGGCGCGCGTGCCGATGTGCCGGGAACTTTCCGGTTTCGCAGGGCTTCATGGCTCAGCAGGGTGATTTTCCCCGGCCTGCAACGCCAAACGGGGCGTAGGCATCCGAGCAACGTCATGCGCCCACTCTTCGCCCTCGCCGCTCCTGCCTTTCTCCTCGCGTTCGCCGGCTGCAACACCTCGCAGGCGCCAGCGGCCTCCGCAGCGGCAGCTTCGACGGGGAACGACGCCTCGACCGCCACGCCGTCCACGGACAGCGGCTCGACCGCCAATGACGATCCGTCCGCGACCGTGGCGTACCCGAACGCGGACGCCGCTTGCGCTTCGGGCATTGACCTGACGGGTTTCTGGGGCCTTGCGGCGACCGGCCTCGGCGATGAGCGCACCTCGAAGCTCTGCCAGTACGCAGGCAACGTCGTGCTCGTCGTCAACGTCGCGAGCAAGTGTGGGTACACGCCGCAATACGAGGGTCTTCAAGCCATCTACGCGAAGTACGCGAAGCAGGGCTTCACCATCCTTGGCTTTCCCTGCAACCAATTCGGAAGCCAAGAGCCTGGAGACGCGGGCAACATCCGTGAGGTCTGCACGGGCACGTACCATGTGACCTTTCCCATCTTCGAGAAGGTCGACGTCAACGGCTCGACCACGGACCCGGTCTTCGCGTGGCTCAAGTCGCAGCCGGGCGGTAGCGGCGATATCGGGTGGAATTTTACGAAGTTCCTCGTCGGTCGTGACGGCAAGCTCGTCGCGCGCTGGGCCTCGCAGATTGAGCCTGAAAACGCCGCCGTCACGGGCGACATCGAAGCCGCCTTGGCTGTCGCGCGCTGACGCCGACTCACACGCCCATCACGCGCCGATGACGCGCAGCTCGTCGCCATGCAGAATACAGCCATCGTGTCCGCCTTGAGCGGCGCGCACGAGGGCACGCGCGAGCACGTCGAGGGGCATCGGCCCGTAACGATGCGCGAAGCCACGCAGTCCCGCCGCTGCAAGACCTCGAAAGAACGCGACTCCGGCGCTTGGGAAGTTCCGTGCACCATGCAAGCCCTCCGGGGCCTTGACCGGCGATGCGAACGCCCCGGGACGAGCGATGACCCACGCGAGGCCGCTCTCTTTTACGACGCGCTCCGCCTCGCCCTTCGCTTGCAGGTACGCGCCCATGCCTCCGGCACCGAGGCTCGACAAAAGAACGACGCGCGCGACGCCGGCGGCCTTGGCTGCAGCCACGACCTCACGCACCGCGCCCACGTCGCTCGTGGCGTAGCTGTCCCCGTCGGCGAAGCGTGTGCGCATCGTGCCCACGAGGCAAAGAGCCGCGTCGCAACCGCGCATGGCGTCCGCAATGACGTCCACAGCGGCGAGGTCGGCGATGCACGCGTTCGGATGACTCCGAAGCGGAGTCTTGCCGGCGCTCTGGGGGCGAAGGTGGGGAACGACAACGTGACCATCGCTCTCCGCAAACGGAAGAACGATGGTGCCCACAGCCCCGGTCGCGCCGGCGAGAAAGAACTTCATGGCCGCATGGAGAGCACGAGCGACGAGCGTTCGAAACCCGCTCGTTCGCTGTGCCGACACGGTCACTCGTCGATGGTGAGGTACGTGTAGTTCGCGAGCCCCTCTTCGTAGTTGCGCATGAGGAGACGCATCTGCGGAATGGTGATCTCACCGGCCTGGAGCGCGCGCTCCGCCTGCATGCGCACCTTCTCGATCATGACCTCAGGTGCATACTGCACGTAATGGAGGACCTCGGAAACGCTGTCGCCCTTGACGACGTGGCTCACGTGGTAGCCGCTCTCGGTGAGCCGCACGTGAACGGTGTTCGTGTCGCCGAAGAGGTTGTGCAAGTCGCCGAGAATTTCCTGATAAGCGCCGTTCAGGAACATGCCGAGGATGTAGGGCTCCGTGTCCTTCACATCGTGAACTTCGAGGACGTGCTTGATGTCTTCGCGGTCGATGAAGTCGTCGATGGCACCGTCGGAGTCGCACGTGAGATCGGCGAGCGTGGCGCGCACCGTCGGCTCTTCGTCGAGGCGGTGGATGGGCATGATCGGAAAGAGCTGATCGATGGCCCAGCAGTCCGGCGCCGACTGGAAGATGCTGAAGTTGCAGTAGTAGATGCTCGCGAGCTCCTTCTCGAGGTTCTGCAACTCCTCGGGAACGAAGCGCAGTCGGCGCATGTTTTGGGCAATGCGGCGTGCGCAGCACCAGAAGATGCGCTCGGCCTCCGCACGCTCACGAAGCGACAGGTACCCGAACTTGAAGAGCGACACGGCCTCGTCCTTCGCTTGGCAGGCGTCGTGCCACGACTCTTGGACGTTCTTGCCGACGATGCCTTGGTAGGTCTCGTGGAGGCCCTTGATGAGCGCGTGCGCGTTGGGCTGAAGCTCGCCCACTTGAAGCGAGAGAACGTCGCTCGTGCCGACCACCTCAAAGAGGAGCACGGACTGGTGCGCGGCGATCGCGCGCCCGGACTCGGACACGATGGTTGGGCAAGTGATTGACGCCTTCTCGCAGGCTTCCTTCACCGCGTAGACGATGTCGTGCGCGTACTCGTCGACGTTGTAGTTCTTTGACGCGTGGAAGTCGGTTTTCGATCCGTCGTAGTCGACCGCGAGGCCGCCGCCGACGTCGAGGTACTTCATCGCCGCGCCCATCTTGGCGAGCTCCACGAAGATCTTCGACGCCTCTTGCATGGCGTTCTTGATCGGGATGATGCTCGAGATCTGCGACCCAATGTGAAAGTGCAACAGCTGGAGGCAGTCGAGCATGTTGCGCTCGGCGAGGCGGTCGACGACCGTGATGATCTCCGAGCTTGTGAGCCCGAACTTCGCGCGTTCGCCCGCAGAGTCCGCCCAACGTCCGACGCCCTTGGCCGTGAGCTTCGCACGCACGCCAATGAGAGGACGAAGGCCCGTGGCATCGGACACCTTCAAAATGATGTCGAGCTCTTCGATGCGCTCGAGGGTCACGATGACCGTCTTTCCAAAGCGCTGCGCGAGCACGGCCGTCTCGATGTACTTGTAGTCTTTGTAGCCGTTGCACAGGATGAGGCCGCCCGTGTCCTGCATGGCCGAAAGCGCGATGAGGAGCTCAGGCTTTGACCCGGCCTCAAGGCCGAATTGCCAAGGCTTCCCGTACTCCACAACCTCTTCGACGAGGTGGCGCTGCTGGTTCACCTTCACGGGGTAAACGCCGCGGTACACGTTCGGGTAGTTGTATTCTGCAATCGCCTTCGCGAAGCACTCGTTGATGCGCTTGATGCGGTCGGCGAGAATGTCCGAGAAGCGAATGAGCAGCGGCAACTCGAGACCGCGCGCACGCAGGTCCTTCACGAGCTCGAAAAGATTGATCGTATTCTCGACGGTCGGATTCGGCCGCACCTCGACTTGGCCGCCCTCGCCCGCGAGGTAATACGGCTCGCCCCAACCGCGGATTTGATAAAGTTCCGCGCTCTTGGACACGCTCCAGGGTGCGTCGTTCGCCATGGCGTTCAGGCCTCGTGCTGCAGGGTGAGAGATGCGCGCCCGAGCGAGCGCTCAGGCGGGACCGCGATTTCTCACCTTGCACGGGCATCTGCAAGCGGTTCCATCGCTCACGGTACGGAGACCGTGCCGCCGGGCTCCCTGAACGACCCGTTGGCACACAAGCGTCACGAACGGACGGCTGAGCACGCGCCTCGACCACTTCGTATACCCGTTTGCGGTTGTGGTATGTCTACGCACGTACGCTGTACGCGCGCACGTTTCGAACCGGGACGAAGTGATCTCATATGGGGCGCGCATCTCGTGTGGTTCCCGCGTGGTGGCATGAGTCCCGCGTTCGTGGTGCGCTTTCGCCCGCTCGAAGCTACTGACTTGTTCAAGGGTCACACGGACTTCGTCGGTCTTCTGTTGAGTTCAACCTACGGCGAAGTTGCACGGCGTGGCGCCCCCAAGACGACCCCCAGAACCCCCAGCCTCTCGCGCGTTCGTCACGACCGATGCGCTCGTCGCTCTTGGCGTCGTCGCGCGGGCGCGTCGCGTCGAGCTCGGCCTTGGCGTCGAGCAATTGGCAGGCCGCATGGACGTCGACGCACGCCAGGTCAGGCGCATCGAGCGCGGCGAGGCGAATGTGACCTTCGACACGCTTTCTGCCCTCGGGACCGGGCTCTCGCGTCTTCCCTCGGAACTGCTCGCGAGCGTGGAACGTGCGCTCGCGCTCGCGGGCCTCGAACGACCTGCGACGGACGGTTTGCCGGTCAAAAAGACGCAGGCGACCCAGGCGTTGGTTCGGACGGCGCACGACGGTCGGGCCTCGGATCCAACGCCGGTCCCGCTCCATCATTTCGTGGGCGCCGCCGTGTCGCGATTGCGTCAGATGGCCCGGCTCACGCAGCGGGAACTCGCCGACCGGGCGGGCGTTTCCCTGTCGGCCGTTCAGAGCGTTGAAAGCGGTCGCCACGCTCCCACGACCATCACGCTCGAAACGCTTGCGCAAGCGCTTCACTGCGACGTGGTGGACCTCGTCGGGGCACCGCACGCGTCCGACGCAGCCTCTGTGGCCGCCTCCAACTAAGCATCGTTACGCGGTCAGCGGCGCGCCCTCGTCCGCGCCTTTGTCGCACGGCTTTCGGGCGCGAGCGACGCAACGGGCTCACGGCCTGCGGCGTTGTCGTCGACGTCGCGCTCGGCGGGCGTGTCACGAGCTTCCCAAAACGACGCAAGCTTCGGCCACAGGCGCTCGGACGCGGACTTCGCCACGACAGCGCCAACGTGTCCGCCCCCGAGTTTCGTCGCGACTTTGTCGATGGAACCCGCGATCGCCATGAGCTCTTGCGCGCTCTCCGCAGGGACGATGGAATCGTGTGCAAAGCTCACGCAATGAAGCGGCATTCGCAACGCCGTGAGGTCGACGCGCCGGCCGCTCACGACGAGCTCGCCGCGCGCAAGCTTGTCGCCGCGATAGAAGTCGCGGAGGTACTGTTCGTAAAAGGCCCCGGGCAGCCCCACGTTGTCGTTGCCCCAGGTCTCCATCGCAAGAAACCCGTCGACGTACGGGTCGTCTTCGATGCGATCGATGAAGTGAACGGCCTTCGACAGGTTCATCGTCGGGCGCAGCATTTGGAACGCCGATTGAAGGAGCTGCCAGGGCACGACACCGGTCGCCTCCACGAGCGCGTGCACGTCAAACGTCGGCGAACTCGTCCAGGCCGAAAGCAGCGAACCGTCGTCACCGCTGAAGCGAACCGGCGTGGCGAGGGTCGTCGTCGTGGCCACATCGTCCGGGTGCAGCGACGCGTGCACGAGCGTCATGAGGCCGCCCATGCAGTACCCGAGCGTGTGCACTTGCTCCGACCCGGACACCGCCTTCGCCGCGCGCACCGCGTGGTGCACGTACCGGTCGAAAATGGTGTCGAGATCGATCCAGCGATCCTCCGGGCCCGGCGAGCCCCAATCGATGCAGTATACATCGTGGCCGCGCGCGACGAGCCACTCGACAAGGCTCTTACCGGGCATCAAGTCGAGCACGTAGTGCCGGTTGATGAGCGACGGCACGAGGACAGTCGGCGTGCGAAATGCCAAGCCTTCGGGCCGCGCTTTGTACCGAAGAAGCGACAGCTTGTTTTCCCGGTGCACCACGTCCGCTGGGGTGACACCAACGGCAGGTCGACCGCGACGCGCGAGGCGCGAAAGAGCTTCGATCTTGCTCACGTGTAGAGTCCCTCGAAGTCTTCGCGGAACGCACTGACGATGGCCTTGCGCCGAATCTTCATGGTCGGCGTGAGGAAGCCGCCCTCGATCGTCAGTGGCTTGTCGAAGACGCGAAACGCCTTGATGGTCTCGTGATGCGCCACGCGCTCGTTCGCGGCGTTCACCTTCGCCTGGACAAACTGCCGCGCAGCTTCGACGCGCGCTTGTCCCTCGAGACCCAGCAATTGTTCAGGGTCGTCGGGCGTGGGCGGGTTGAGCCAGAAGCCCGCAACGAGGTACTTCTTGGCCTCGCCGTACACGACAGCCTGCGCGATGAGCGCGTCCGACGCGAAGAGCTGCTCGACGTTCGCCGGCGCAACGTTCTTGCCGCCCGCGGTCACGAGGATGTCTTTCTTGCGATCGACGATTTGGAGGAACCCGTCGTCCGTGAAGCGCCCGATGTCGCCGGTCTTGAACCAGCCGTCGTCCGAGAATGCCTCGCGCGTCGCCGCCTCGTCCTTGTGGTAGCCGCCAAACACCGATGGGCCGCGCGCGAGGATTTCTCCGTCCTCCGCGAGACTCAGCTCCACCGACGGAAGAACCTTTCCGACCGTATCGAATCGGTAATCCTTCGGCCGGTTCAGGGTCAGCGTCGGGCTGCACTCGGTCAGACCGTAACCCTCCATGATGGCGAGGCCCGTGGTCGCGAAGAACTCTTTGACCTCACGCTTCAGCCCCGCTCCTCCAGAGAGGCCAAAGGCAATCGCGCCGCCGGTCATCTCCGCGAGTTTGGCTTTGCGATCGTCGAGATTCTCGATGCCCGCTGCGAAGGACGCGAGTTTCTCCCACACCTGGGGAACACTCATGAACACCTGGGGCCGCACCTCTTTCAGGTGATCGTAGAGAACCTTCGGCTCGCTCATGTACGTCGTGAAGCGCAGCGTGTTGCCGAGGCAGAGCTCGCCGAAACCGAAGATGTGGCTCATGGGAAGCCACAGGAGATCGACCGCGTTCGCAGGTACAGCCTCACCGTAGATGGCCAGCCAGTCGACGCCGTTGGTGCCCACGTTGCGATGCGTGAGGGGTACACCCTTCGGCGGACCGCTTGTCCCCGACGTGTAGAGCATCACCGAGGCGCCATCGAGCGAGAGCGCGTCCATGCGCGCTTCGAAACGTTCCGGGCGCAACTCGTCGGCCACGAGCCCCTCGCTGAGCGCGCGCTCCCAGGGAATCACCTTGGCGAAGAGGCGTAGCGCGTCGTCGATGCTGCGCATGCGAGAAGCGGCCTTTTTCACTGCCGCTGCGATGTCGGTTTCGAGGCCGAGGTAGACGATGTGCTTCACCTTTGGCGTGCTCGCGCAGGCCTCGATGGTGCGCTCGAGAAGGGGCGCACTGCCCGCAAAGACGAACTCCGAGTCCGAGTGGTCGACCACGTACGCCATCTGTTCGACGGTGTTCGATGCATAGATCGGGACCATCACGCCGCCCGCCGCTTGAATCGCCAGCGCGGCAGCTCCCCAGTCCACGGAGTTTGGCGCGAAGATGCATGCGCGGTCGCCGGCCTTGAGCCCGCGCTCCGCCAGAAAGCACGAAGCCCTGCGAATTCTCGCGGCAAAGTCCGCCCACGTCACAACGCTCCAGCGGCCCTTTCCCTCGGGAACCATGAAGCGTGCGCGCGAAGCACAAGCGGGGAGCGCGTCGAAGACAACGCGCGGGGCGAACGTGAGATCGGCGTCTTGAACCATGGTCGTATCCTCTTCCAAACGAACGTCAGGTGGACGGCGCGCCTGTGCGCGCATCACGGGCATCTCGCGCATCGAGCTTGGCGTTCAGCCGGTCGATGCGTTCTTCGAGATCGAGAATCTTCGATTCGAGTCGATTGAGCAGGTGCAGCGTGCGCTCTTGATCGAGGCGCGTCGCCACGCCGACCTCACTCCAAAGCGTGGTTTTTGCCCTCTCGCTCGCCGCTCGACCGCGCATCAACGCCGACAGCGCACGACCCGACGGGCCGACAAACGACGGGCTCTTCAGCGCGCGCTCAAGCACCTTCGCCGTGGAGCTTTCCCAGCCATCGAAACCCTTCTTGAACTCGTCCCAGCCCATCGTCGCTGCTCCTCTCGATTCTCGCCTTGCGCCCTCAAGGCGTGAAGCGACGCACTTCTGCCGCCGTCGTGAACGACGCGTTCTCTTCGTTGTCGACGCCGGTGGCTCGCGCCACTTCGCCGAAGCATTCTGCGTAGAAACCAGCCTGCCGCTTGACGACCGCGATGCCGCTTGATGGGCTCGCGGTCACCTTCGTTCGCACCTCGAAGGCGCTCGCAAAGGTGAGGTCCGGGAGGCGCAATTCGCCAGCTCCCGCAACGACGCCCTCGTAGCGATCGGAGCCCGCATAGGGCTGCCCATGCAGCGTGGCGCCGACGACCCGCGCGGCACTCACCCACGCCGAACCCACTTCAAGTGGCAGCGGGAGCACGAGCACCGGCGTGTCGTAAACCATGAGGGTTTTTCCTTCGCTCGGGTCTTCGGTCGGCGACGCAAAGCCGTGAAGCCGAAGGCCGTCCGTGCCGCGCGAATACACGCCATCAAGAGCGCCATCGACGTCGATGGGCGCCGCAAACTCCGCTCCAGGAAAGCTTGCAGAATACCAGCGACTTGCAAGCTTGCTTCCGGAGATGCCCACGAGCTTCTCGCCCGCGTACGAGCCTGCGAAGAAGAAACGGCGGCGACCGTCGGAGCCCACGACGCCATCGAGGTTGACGGAAACCGCGCCCGCGGCCACGCGAAAACGCGCTTGAGCGTCGAGCACCACGGGGACTTCGTCGGCCGTGAGGACGCCGTCGAGGTTCGGCGCGCAGGCAAGCACTGTGGCGGCGCTTGGTGCGTCGTTCACATAGGTGAGGTTGTCGCCACAGGCCGCGAGCGCGGCGAGAGCGAGAGGAGCAAGGAGAGGGAGTGCGCGCATCGTCATGGCCTAGAACGCGTAAGAGAGGCGCAGGCGAAGGAGCCCCGCGGGTTTGGCGTCGAGTTTCGCGGCGGGATTGCCCAGCGCTTCGCCCGGGAAAAATGCTGCACCTTCGAGCGAAGCGGTGAAGCCGTCGGTGCCTTGCCACGCGAGGGTCGGGTCGACCTCAATGCCGAGGAAGCTCTTGCCCGCCGGCGTGCTGGCCGCGTTCGTCGCGATGGAGGCGATGGTGGCGACGGAGGCGACGAGGCGCCCGGTGTGGTTCGCGCTGAGCGTCGCGCGAAGGGTCGGGCGAATATACGCCGCACCGGTGACGCGGCCCACGAGCTCGCGAAAGAGAATGCGGTCGATGCGGTAATCCGGGTGGAACGAAAAGCGATCGAGGCGATCCCCGTTCGGCACGGGAATGGTCTGCGTTGAGCCGTCTGCCGCAGGAATGCGCAACGTCGTTCCGCTGCCAAAGAGCGGCGAGGCGTCGCTAGAAGCGTAGCCGAGTTGCAAGTCGACGGCGTGCTGGTCGTCTTGCGTTCTCAGCGTCGCTTCGAGGGACATGCCTGTCTGTGCAGACTGCACGGGCCTGGCGAGCGATACGCCCGGCAAAAGCGACGCATCGTCGATGGTGGCGCGCAGGTGCGCAAATTCGAATTCGACGCGGTGATGACGACCTTCGTGGCGCAGCCATCCGTCGAGGGCGAGCGCGTTCCAGCCCCGGGAAATAACCTGCAAGCTGCTCATGGCGGGCGCCGACGAGAAGGGCACGTAGGTGCTCGGAACGTCGCTCGCTTGCGTGCGCCACGACGCGTAGGCGCCGTAGTCGAAGACGTTGCGACCGAATGCCGTCCTTCGCGTTCGCGTGGCCTCGTCGCTCCAGTGCATGAGCGCAAAGGTGATGCTTCGCACCGCCGCCGAGGGCTCAAGACCCACCGACCGCACGCCGTCTTTGCGAAGGGCCGTCGGACCGGCGACGGAGAAGTCGTACGCGATGGCGGCCACATGACCGAGGATCGGCGAGACGAAAGCCAAGCGATCGGACGCGTCGCCGCTGTCGCAGTCGGCGCAGTCTCCGCCGTTCGCGAGCATGCCAAGGCCCCACGCATTGCCCATGCGGCCCGCGGCGAGGAGACCCACAGGCGTGGCCGTTTCGCCCCAGGCGCGCTTGATGCGAAACACGCGATCGCCCGTCGTGATGACGCTCGTGGCCGCCGCAGGAACCCCCACGGGCCGGTCCCCGAGGGGAACGTCGTCGAGCATGTCGACGCGCATTTTGACGGCTGTTCGACCGCCCGGCGCGTACATGGCGATGTCGGTCCGAAGGCGCAGGTCGCCGCCAACGAGCCACTGGGCTTTGCGATCGCTGAGCGGGACCGGAAAGAGCGGCGCGCCATTCGGGAGCACGCCGCGATCGAGGTCCAAGTTGCCAAGGGCTTCGCCACGCACGCGCATCGCGCCGTGAATGACCACGCGCGCATCGTCGTGGCCCACGAGGTCGTCGCCCGTGTCCATGAGGCCCGTCGCATTTGCCGCAGGAGCACAGGCGAGTGCTGCGAGCGCGAGAGTCAGGTGCCGCGCGCGGTTCATGGGGCCTCCGCGAGGAAGGTCTGAAGGTCGGCGTTGGAAGAGTTGATGGCTTCGAGCATGGGAAAATGCCCGCAACGTGGGTAGACCGCGAGGCGGGCGTTGGGCAGTTCGCGCACGAGCCGTTCGCCGAAGCCGAGCGTGGTGACCTCGTCCTCGCGACCCCAGAGAAGCAGCGTCGGTGCCTTGATGCTGCGGTAGCGAGATTGCCACTCGCCGTAGGTTTGACCGCGCACGGCTTCAAGGGCCGCAGCCTCGGTGCCGGGTCGCTCGAGCGCCGCCGCGGTGAGGTCGAGGAGCGGCTCGGTCACGTAACGTTCGCGATCGTAGAACGCAAACGCGATGCGCTCGTACGGCCGCTCCTTGTAGAATGCACTAAAGAGGAACTCACCGACGCCACGCGTGCGCGCCCAGAGAAAGAACGGCGGAATCTGCTCTTCGTACGCCCAAGCATCATAGAGCGCGAGGCGCTTCACGCGAGCCGGTGCCTCGAGCGCCATGGCGAGCGCGATGGACGTGCCCCACGAATGCGCCACCACGATGACGTCGCCGATGCCCTGCTGATCGAGGAGCTCAAGGAGCATCTTGGCTTGCGCCGGCGGCGAATAGTCGCCTGCGGGACGCGCCGAATAACCGAAACCCTTCAGGTCGACCGACAGCGTGCGCCGGTCCTTCGCGATGAGGGGCTGCACGAAGTCCCACGTCTCGAGCGACGAGGCGAAGCCGTGGAGAAAGAGCACCGGCGTGCCGGCACCCTGCCCCGCAGCCTTGATACGCAGGCGCACGCCATTGACGGTCGCAAAGGTGGAGTCCTTTGGGGCGCCGGGGGGCGTGGCGGGATGGAACGCGAGCGTGCACCCGGAGGTGAGCGCGAGAAGCAAGGCATAGGGAACTAGGCGCATCGTGGGGTCGTTCGATCAGGGCGCGAGGCGCTGAAGTTCCGCGGCGGTTGAGAAGAGTGGCGTGGCTTCGCTGTCGTTCGAGGTGGCGCTCGCGACGGTGCCGAAGCACTCGGCGACAAAGGCGACGGTCTTCTTGTCGGGCATGGCCGAGATGGACTGGCCGAACTGATTTTTGCGCGTGAGCGTCGTGAGAACGCGGAGCACCTTGAAGCGTCCAAAGGGAACCTCGACGAAGCCCTCGGCGTCGACGGAGATGGCGTAGGTCTCGGTGTATTGCGTGCCTGAGGTCGAGGCGATCGTCAGGCCCTGCACCGTTCCCGTGATGGTGCTCGTCGTCGACCACGCGTCGCCCTTGCGCATGGGAAAGCGCAGGAACGAGGCACCGGGGTCATACGCAAGTTGGGTCTTGGTGGTGCCGTCCGCCGGAGAGACAACGCCGCGAAGCGTAAGCCCCGTATCGTTCAAGACGAAGACGCCGAGAAGGTCCGACGTGCTGCCAAGCGCAAGGGCGTAGCTCGCTCCCGTGAACGCGCCTGCCCACCACTTTCCCGCGGTCGCTTGCACATCGACGACGCGCGTCGTGTCGCTCGCGTAAGGGCCCTTGAAGTCCCAGGTCGTCACGCCGTTCGCGGTGACGCCCGCAAAGTTCACCGCGACCGCCGAAGCGTACGCGTAGGTGGCTCGAAGGCCCGGAGACGCTGGAAATTCGTTGCGATCGATGCGCCCGTCTCCGTTCGGCACGCATGCGCCCGAGTCGCCATTCACGATGGGCGCCGACCCGTCGCCAGGTGTCAGCCCGCCATCGCCTGCATTCTGCACGGGCTCGCAGGTGCCACTCGCGAGGCACACGCCCGAAGCGCATTCCGCTCCGGTGCGGCACGACGCCTCGGTGCTCGCGGTGGACGAACAGCCTGCACCGATCGCGGCGACAGCAAGATAGGTCAGAGTGGAGAAGAAACGCATCGAAGGCCTCACGAAAAGATCGTCGCTGAGATTGTGGGAGCCGTCACTTGGGACTTCTCGCCGCGAAAAAGCCGCGCGGAAGGATGCGGTTGCGGGCGCGAGGCCCCGCGTTGCCGATCGTCGCTTGGCGTGAAGGCTGCCTTGCGCAGCACCGGAGATGTTCGCAGTCGCAGCAATAGGAACCGCCTCAACGAGTGAGCCGGAGCCCCCACGCGTGCTCGCCGACGATTTTACGCTTACGCTTGGCATCTGTTGCGGCGCAGCATAGTCGGGCGTAGGATTCGGTCAAGGACTTTTGTGCGATGCAACATTTGACACCACCACGACTCGGGAAAGGCTTGCGGCGCGGACTGAGCCTTGGCAGGCTTGCGCCCATGGCAAAGCCCCCCGTCATCGTGAAGAAGTACGCAAACCGGCGACTCTACGACGGCGAAGAGAGCCGCTACGTCACGCTCGACGAGCTCGCCGCCAAGGTGAAGCGCGGAACCGACGTGCGCGTGTTCGACGCGGTCACCGGCGAGGACCTGACCCAAGCGACGTTTGCCCAAATCATTCTTGAGTCGCGCGGCGGCGCCCGCCTTTTGCCCACGGGCCTCCTCGTGCAGCTCGTGCGCCTCGGTGACGACGGTCTCGCGGAATTCTTTCAGCGGTATGTCTCGTGGGCCTTGGAAATCTACTTGAGCGCACGTCGTGCACCGAACGCCTTCGATGCGGTCACCGGCATGGCCACCACGCTCTCTCGCCCATTCGCATCGGCGAACCCGCTCCTGCGCCCCTTCTTCGAGGCGAACGGTTGGCGCCCCCCGCAGAACCCCGTTTATGAGGCGCGGAACGCGGCGCCGCCTCCGCCTCCGCCGAGCGCGCCGGTGATGGAGCCCGAGTACGAGGCCGATTACGCGCCCGAACCCCCGGCGCCGCGCCGCCGCACCAGCCCGCCCAAAGAAGTCTCCGCGGAACGCAGCGACATCGACAGCCTTCGCGCGGAACTCGCCGAGCTGAAGACCGCGCTCCTCGGGGCCGTGAAGCCCGTGAAGGCACCAAAGCCGCGCGCCGTGGCGAAGGTTTCCGCGCGCGCAGCAAAGAAGAAGTAGGGCGCCGCCGAGGCTCGATTCTCAGGGCTCTTCCGGGTTTTTCGTTCGGACATTGTTGCGCCGCAGCACAAATCGACCGTCCATTCGTTGACAAGCCTTGTTGCGGTGCACAATACTGGAGGCGTCGGAGGAAAACCCCTCCCGAACCCCCAAGGCGAAAGCACGAACCATGAACACCGAAAACATCAAGAAGACCGTCCGCGACCTGTTCCCGATGATGCCCGACTTCAGCACGATCACGACGGATTGGGCCTCGCGCACCGAGAAGGCGCAAGCGGAGTACGCCACGTGGGAGCAGAAGGCTCACGAGCAGATGATGACCCAGATGGATGAAGCGATGAAGCTCACGCGGGACTCCATGAGCTGGGGCCTCGAGATGTCGTCGAACTGGCGCAAGCAAGCCCTCGAAATGGTGCGCCGCAGCGAGCAGTCGTTCGCCACCAAGGCCTGAGTGCCCTGGGCTGCCGAAGCTCCCGCCGGACTCCCTTGGAGAAAGCCGCGCGGGAGCTTTCTCTATTTTGCGCACGCGCACCTCGCGTCGATGTTCCGGTAACCTGCCGGCCCTTCTGGAGATTCTCATGCAGCTCAGCAGCCTCAAGATCATCGTCACCGGCGCGGCCCAGGGCATGGGCGCGCACTTCGCACGTCGCCTTCACGAAGCCGGCGCCCAGGTCGCGGCGGGCGACATCAACGACGCGGCGCTTGCGGAGCTTCCCGCGGGCATTCACCGTCGCAAGCTCGACGTCTCGTCCGAAGACGACATCGGCGCCTTTGTCACCTGGGCAAAGGAGTCCATGGGCGGGGTCAACGGCCTCATCAACAACGCGGGCATTCTGCGCGACGGGCTCCTCGTGAAGAAGGACAAGGTCACCGGCGAGGTGAAGAAGATGTCCACGGCCGACTGGAACACGGTCATCGGCGTGAACCTCACGGGCGCAACCTTCATGGTGCGCGACACGGTGGCGGCCATGGTCGAAGCCGGCGAGCGTCCCGGCGTCGTCGTCAGCATTTCGTCCATCGCGCGCCACGGAAACCGCGGCCAGACGAATTACGTTTCGGCGAAGGCGGCCCTCGCGGCAAACGTCGTCACGTGGGCTCGCGAATTTGCCTCGTTTGGCATTCGCGCGGTCGCCGTCGCGCCGGGCATGATCGAAACGCCGATGACGCGCGGCATGAACCAAAAGGCCCGCGATGCGCTCGTGGCGAACGTGCCGTGCGGGCGCGTGGGCGAGCCCGAAGACATCTGGCAGGCGGTGAAGTTCTGCCTCGAATGCGACTACTTCAACGGGCGCGTCGTTGATGTGGATGGCGGCTTGTCGATGTAATCTACACGGGTTGCGATCGACACCGATCGCGCCCACGAACGCGGGTCCTCGTGCAGACGCTAGGGCCCGTTTTCGTTTGGCCCCGCCTTCACGCGAAGAGCTTCTCGAAGCGCGGCGCCATGAACTCGAGGAAGCGCGCGGTGAGCGTGGCGCGCTGCGCGTTGCGGGGCCAGAGAGCATAGACAGGCAGCTCGGGCACGCGGTGATCGGGCAGGAGGTGCACCATGCGCTCGCCTTGCAAATCTCGGCGCACGAGCACCTCCGGGAGCGTCGCGATACCCACGCCCGCGAGGACGAGCTCGCGCATCGCGGCGGCGCTGTCGACGGTGATGCGCGGCGTGTAGCCAAGGGTCACGGCGGTCTTCTTCTTTGGTGGAACGAGGGCCAGCTCCGGCGTTCGCGCACCCAGATGAACGACGGGCATCGCGGCGAGATCGCGCACCGATCGCGGCGGCTCGTGCTGCTCGAGGAGCACGGGGGCGGCGACGACGACGCGGTGAAGCGTGGCGAGTTTGCGCGTCACGTGCGAGCTGTCTTCGCGCGTGCCGATGCGGAGTGCGAGGTCGAGACCGCCGGAGAGGAGGTCCACGCGCGCCTCGGTGAACTGCACCGCGAGCGTGACCGCCGGATGGGCCGTCGCGAACGCGCCGAGGTCCCGTGCAAAGCGCGTCTCCGCGAAGAACGCGGGGGCCGTGAGCCGAAGCGTTCCCTTGGCTTCCGCCCGGTGACCGCTCGCTTCGTCGAGGCCGCGCTCGGCCGCGTCGATCATCGTGCGCGCGCTCGTGAGGAGTCGTGCGCCCGCCGGCGTGAGCGCGAGCTTGCGCGTTGTGCGGTAGAGGAGCGGCAGCCCCAGGTGTCGCTCGAGCTCGGAGACGTGGTGGCTCACGACGGAGGGCGAGAGCGCGAGGGCCTTCGCGGCGCCGCGGAACGAGCCGAGATCGGCCGTTTTTGCGAACACCGCGAGCGCACGGAGCTGGTCGAGCATTGTGCGATTCTATCGAACAGTGACTCCGAATTCACCTGCCTTATCGAATGGGCTCCGAGGGTTCATCTTCCTCTCATCGAACGGCGGGAATCGCTCCCGCTGAGATTCCCCGAAAGAGAGAAACGCCATGACCTCGATGCCCCGTGAATCCGCCCGCGCCCTCGTTGCCCCCTTCTACGCCGCGCTCAACGCCCCCGCGTCGAAGGACGTCGCCGCCCTCGTGTCGAGCG
>CAIQDA010000083.1 GCA_903870415.1 uncultured delta proteobacterium | reverse complement strand
CGAACTTCGATCCGCGCACGTACTTTCCGGACCTGTTCGCGCAGTTCGGCAAGGACCTCGCCGAAAACATCGACGCGCTCGCCTCCCACTGGGAGGAGCGAGACTCCCTGGCGTGGAAGGCCCTCGAGCAATACTACCGCGTCGACCTCCAACGCTTCGTGGACGGCTAGCCCATGGAAGCGGCAGCGCGTGAGCTCACCGACCGCATCAAAGCGAAGATCATGGCGAAAGCCATGGCGTTCGACCCGGTGCGCCTCGTGGACTTGCTCGCGACCTACGGTGTGCCGCCGGAAGACATTCTCTTCGAAAGCAATCCGGAGCGGGCCTCGGCGTCGACCGTCGAGAGCATCCGCTTCGAGGCGAACGGCATGGTGGTGGTGCGGGTGAACCTCGGCTTGCAGGGCGACCGCGGAACGTTGCCCAGCTACTTCCAGCTCGTCATCGAGCAGGGCGGCGCCGTCGAGTCCTTTCACGAGTTCATCCGATTTTTCGACGATCGGCTCATTCAGACGCTCTTGCGCGTGACCTATCCCGAGCGCGACCCCTCGCTTTTTGAGCAGTGGCCACGCACTGTAGAGAACTTCCGTCGCATCGCGGTCATCGGCTCCGAAGCCCTCTTGCAGTCGCTTCTCGCCAAGACCTTCCCGGAGCTGCGCGTTCACGTGAAGCGCGCGCCCATTGCCTGTGCGGCGTCGGCAGCGGCGTCAATGGTCATGGGTACGGCGGGCCTCGACGGCGGCGGCCTGCTCGGTTCGGGCCAAATGGTCGAGCCAAACGGATTCGAAGTGACGCTCGTGGCGACGGAACCCACAGCGGGGAGCGGTCGTCGCTGGGCCGAGGTCATCGTCGAACGATTTAAGCACCGCGTCGAACCCGTGCTCGCCGGCCAACGCATCGTATTCGACCTGCACCTCAAAGTCGTCGACCACGAGGACCTTGCGGAAATCCAAGGGATCGGATTCCTCGGCTACGAGCGTGTCGGCGGAAGCAAGTCATCGGTGCACAGCATGCGTCTCTACCGAGGCATGGTCGGACGCGACCTCATTTCCCACACGTGAGGGTTGCATGTTTCTTCAGCGCCATTTCCTAAAAGTGAAGACGACGGAACTCGAGGACATCGAGCGAAATCTGGCATTTGTGCTCCGTTCGAAGCGCGGCGCGAGCCACGATTTCAACGCGATGGGCCTGCCCGACATGCACTTTCGCACCGCGGACGAAGCCGTAAATACGCTCAAGATCGTCGTTCCCGAACTCATCGAGCGCCACGAAACGCGACTCGAAGTTATCAACGTCGATGACGACTTTGATGACAACGGGCGTCCCTTCGTCACAGTGCAATGTCGCCAACGAAGCACCGGTGCCCCCATTGACATCGTCGTGGACGGCAGCACTGTCATGATCCAGTTCAAGTTCCGATCGTCTTAGACATGGCGTTTACACCCGAGCCCGTTCGCTTCGACGACCTTGTCGTCTGCTCCTTGAAAATCAAGGTGGGCACGGGCACGGAACAAACCGTCCTCGCGGGCAGCATCAAGCGTTTTCGCGTCATGCTCCGGGAGTACGGGTTCGATGCGGACTTCGACTTTTGGTACATCGGCAACGACGAAACGTCGACGGACGCTCTCTTCACGCAGTTCAAGACGGACGATCCGATCCAGGTAACCTTCACGATGAAGGCCCTGTTTTCGCAAGCGACAACGCCAACGATCATCACATGTTGCGGGCTTGTGACGACGCGCAGTGTGGTCGAACATGCCTTCGACGACGTGTCCAAGGCGCCGGTTCTCCATCGTCGTTACATGATGCATGTGGTCGACCGCGGCGAAAAGCTGTGGGGCGAACATCGGCCGACGCGCCTCTACGTGGACAAGACCCTCAAGGACGTCTTTACGGACAACCAGCTTGAGGGCGTGACGCTGGCGTATGACTGGACGCCGTCGACCGTTAAGTATCCCATCATTGCGCTTGGGCTCGGGGCCCAGGGGCGTGCGTCCTATCGTGACTTTATTTGGTGGCAGCTCGACACGCACAACGGCGCGCTCGCGTACGACGTCGTCAAAGACAATTACAAGCTCGTGGGCACGAAGGTCGTTGCGACGACCGCGGTGGAAGTTCCCTACGAGGAGGTTGGCTTCGTGGAGACGGTCTTCCCGATCGTCAGCCGCGCGACGCCGGCCGTTCTGAACGCCTCGACGGAAGCGGCGACGAAAAAGTCGACGGTCACCAATGCGCTCAAAACGACGGGAATTGATCACGCGTTTTTGATTCGCTCGAAGGTCGCCGACGATCAGACGAACCGGACGACCCTCGAAACGGCCCGCGCGAAACAGCCGAAGGCCGAGATTGTCATTCATTTCAAGAAGTACCCATCGATCGACCTCGGGCCGACGAAGCTCTTCAAGTTCGGCACCGACTGGTCGGCGAGCGCCTTCCACAAAGCAGGGCAATACCGGGTTATTGCGGCCTTCTACGAGGGTTTGGCGAAGAATCCGGAGGCCACGCACGGCGTCGGCAAGGATAGCAACGGGTTCATTATGTCGTTTTCGGCATATTGCGAACTAAAAGACGACGTGGTCGTCCGTCGCCCGCCGTATGTGCCGCCGACGTTCCCGTTCGAAGTCGAGGCAAAAGTCGTCAGCACGCTTGGTGCAGCGGACGAGGGCACGTATCAGTTCGCCGCCAATAGCACCACATCGATCGATTTTTACACGGTTGCGGTGAGCGTTTTCGCGGACCTGAAAATCATCGTCGCCTACGAACCCCTGTACATGCCGGGGCATTTCTACTTTCCGCTGTACAAGGACGAGCGAGTTCTTCTCGAAGTGTCGCTCCACGAAGCGCGGATTACTCGCTATCTCGACTGGCGCCCGACGGCGCGACTGGCGGCGGACACGCTGGGCGACAACATTGTCTGGGGAAAGAAAGAGGGCAATCAAACCACCCTCGGTCACCAGTATGTTTCTGAAAAGCCTGAGTGGCAGCTCAAGCGTACGAACGCCAAAGACCATCAGCTCATTCACATCCTTGAAGGCAAGCTCTTCATTGAAGTGAAAGAAGACAAAGAAGAGAAGAAGTCCGAAAAGAAAGCCGAGGAAAAGAAGGCCGCGGCGAAGGCGGACCCTGCAGCCAAGGCCGGTACGGACGGTAAAGCCGGAACGACGACGGCGATGGCCGACGCGACCGGTAGCGGCGGCACTCAGGGCGCAGCCGCGGCCGGAGCATCTTCAAGCGCGGCTTCGTCAAAAGCGGCGACCTCGGCGACCTCGAAGGCGGCGTCGTCCACGGCTGGCGCGAAGAAGGTGACGGCGTCGAGTGCCGCAGCGGCGAAGGGCGGGGCGTCTTCGGCGAAAGCAGCGGCGACGTCCAAGGCTGCGGCCGCGACGAGTGCTGCGAGTTCGGCGAAAGCGACGGCGACGTCCAAAGCTGCGGCCGCGACGAGTGCAGCGACTTCGGCGAAAGCCGCGGCGACGTCAAAAATGGCGGCGGCGACGGGTGCAGTGGCGTCGGCGAAGGATGCGGCCGCTTCGAAGGTGGCGGCCGTCACGGCAAAGGCGGACGCGGCGCGCGCGAAGACCGTCGAAGCGCAGGCTCGGGCAGCGGTTCTCAAGCAAGAGGGTGCGGGTCCGGCGGCGATGGCGGCGCTCGGAAAGAGTCGCGCGGGCGACTCCATGGCGCGAGCCGGGGTCCTCACGGCCGCGTTGTCGTCCCGAACGGCGGGAGCTGCGGCATCGCTGAAGCAAGCCCAGTCGAGCGTGGGCGATGCCAAGCAAAAGGCGCTGGGGTCCGTCACCGGATTGCAGCAAAAAGCCATGGGTTCCGTAGCTGGAGCGCAGCAAAAAGCGATGGGGGCGGCAGCGCTGGCGCACCCAGGCACGTCGCTCGTCGCCAATGCGCAGCAGCAGGTTGCCGGGACGAAAGACCGCTGGAAGACGGCGGCTCTTTCCGCCGCGGCGACCGGAAAAGCAAACGTTTCTGTCGAATTGGGCCCATCTCTCGCGGCGGCAAAGGGCCAGGGGGCGGCTGCGTTCGGATCGGCGTCCGACAAAGTCCGCGCGGATATGAAGCTCAGCACGCTGCAGTCGCGGCCTGACCTCACGCCTCCAGCGTTTATGAAGACCAACCCGCTCGCGGGTGCGTCATCGAAATTCGCCGCGGCAACGCAGTCGTTGTCAGCGGCTTCAGCGGTTTCGGCCGCGCAGAAGTCGACGGCCTTTGCTGCACTCGCCGCGCACACCGCAGCGGCCGACGCCCAACATGCGGCGGCGATGGCGGCGGTCACCTCGCGCAAGGACGCGCTTGCGGCGCAAAAAGCGGCAGCAACGGCCGCGCTGCATGCACCAGGTGCAGGAGTCACGACGGCCCTTGGGGCGCAGATGAGCGCGCTTGCGGCGCAAAAAGCGGCAGCAACGGCCGCGCTGCATGCACCAGGTGCAGGAGT
>CAIQDA010000082.1 GCA_903870415.1 uncultured delta proteobacterium | reverse complement strand
TCAATCCGGCCTCCCTCGTCGCAGGTTTCGGCGGCCAAGCCATCGCGACCGCCCACGCCGACTTCACGGCCTTCTTCGGGATGCTTCGCGCGAACGTCCTCAACGCGCTCGTCAGCGTGAGCGCGCGAGTGTCGCCCGACGGCTCCGCGGAGCGCGAGTCGATGAGGGTTGACACGAGCAAGCCGTTCAACGGCATCCCCGAAGGAGTGAGCGCCACGGCTCAAGTCGAGGTCCTCGGCCAATCCGTCGTCGGTAACCCGGGCGCGCCGTCGCTCAGCGGCTTCGTCGTCGACCTTTCCTCGGGCGACCGGAGCATCGACGCGCCAAAAGTCAACGTCCCGGTGGGGCCGTTCACGCTCGAGTTCGGAGGCTCGGCGGTGATCGAGGCCGGCATGAAGCAGGCGCTCGCGTTCCCTCTCCCCACAGTACCTGCGCTCCCGAAGGACGCGACGGAGCTCAGCCGCCCGCTCGGCATCCGCTTCCGCGCGGACGCCTACGTCGAACCGTACGTCAACGTGGACGCCGTGGGGAGCGCCAGCCTCAGCATCGGCGTCGGAAGCGCGGGCGGGCGCGTGAGCGTGCGCGTGCTGGGTTTGGCGGTCCCTGCAGGAATGCACGCGAGCCTCACCCCCGAAGACGGCCTGCTGCGCATTTCCGAGAGCGCCAACGTGAAACTCGCAACGCTCAAAGGAAAGGCCGAGGCGTTCGCTACGGTCGGCGTCGATCCCTTCAGCAAGTCCTGGTACTGGACGCTCTTCGACTGGGACGGCTACGAGCGCACCGTGCCGATCTTCAACCGTGAGGAGCGGCCGGTGAACGTCGGCAAGCTCCTGAAGCGCCTCGCCGCGCCTCGGAACATCAACGTCGCGAGCCTCGACTGATGGCCCTCACGAAGTTCTTCCGCATCGCGCTCGCGCTCGCGGCAGCCGGCTGCGGCGGTTCGACGGGTGCCCCGGCCGATCCCACCACCGCGGGAGATGGAGGGACCCCGGATGCCGGCCCCGGGCCATGCCTCGACGAGTGGGTCTACAGCGAGCCCTCCCGCGGCATGGGCCGCGCGGGGATGCTGATGCATGTGCTCGGCGGGGAAACCCTCATTGCGAGTCTCGATCCCGCCAACGCGCTCCAACCCGACGGGTCGCACGGCGTGAAGCGGATCGTGAACCGTTGCGGAGCTAGGGAGGTCGGCCCCGACGAGGAACTCGCGGTCCGCTACTACTTCGATGAACGCGCCGTACTGCGCGGCGCGTTTGTCGCGGGGCTCGACGTTTGGAATGGAATTGCCTTGCCGTCGCCCCAGCCCGCTGGCGCGGTCGTCGAGTACCGCGAGGACGGGTCGCTCTTCGGCGTCAGGAACATGTCGTACACCGACGCGGTGAACACGATCTACCCCTGGGGCGGGCGCCTTGAAGTCTCAGGTTCGGTGGACGAAGCCGGTTCAACCCCGCGATTCCGCCTCGTCGATCTCGAAGGCCACGTTCGCTGGTCGATCGAAACCC
Organism: uncultured delta proteobacterium; assembly: GCA_903870415.1. Lineage (GTDB taxonomy): Bacteria > Myxococcota_A > Polyangia > Polyangiales > Polyangiaceae > CAIQDA01. The sequence continues at coordinate 3,036 of CAIQDA010000082.1, read as the reverse complement.
CGACGGTGCCGCTGAGCAAGGGCGTCGGCACGGGCGCGTTACCGTTCAACGCGGACTTCGCGATCGGAGCATTCTCCGCTCCCGACTCGGCCGCGACGCCGTCCGCGCGAACGCGTTTCGACGCCGTGTCACGCGATGGGCAGCTCCTTTGGCAGCATGTCGAACTTCGTTGGGGCACCGGTAGCGAGCTTGACGTCGGACCGGGTGGTGACGTCACGCTGCTGACGTGGAGTCCAACGGGCGACGGCCGGGAGCTCGTGCGCCTCGACGCGAGCGGTGCGGAGCGTTGGCGGACGACCATCTCGGATCAAGCGTTCTCGGACGGCGGCTATTTCACGCTTTCCACGTCGCCACGCGGTCGCGCGATGGTCGGGACCACGGCCTACCGCGGAGCAAGGCTGTGCGGGAAGTTCACCCCGGGCCCCGGCGGTCTCGACGCCTCTGCCGATGGGAGCGCGCTGCAGGGCATCGTCCTGGGCCTCAACGCGGACGGCACTTGCGCCTTCGTGCGCAAACTGGATGGTGACCTTCACCTGTCGTCGATAGTCGGCGCGAAGTTCGTCTCGGACGACGACGTGCGCATCCTCTGGGATGATTCGCTTGTGCCGGCGAACGATCTTTCAGCTCGTTCCGTGCGTAAACTCGAGCGCGTGAAATGGGACACCCTCGTCGCCAAGTACGGCGTCGCGAATCCCTGACGATTTCCAGTCCGATTCTTCCTCCTTACAGCCACGTGATGACTTCCAAACACCTTCTCCCCGGTCTTTCGCTTTGCTGCGTAACCCTCGCCGGATGCGGCGCGGGCCCGATCTCGAGCGACGTCGAGGCACGCTCCGACGAGATGCTCAATGGCACGCCTCGAAGCGAGGCGCTGCCTTACGTCATCCTGCAGCAACAGCCTGGGGGGATTGGCTCCGACGACGTGTGCTCGGGGCTCGCGATTTCCACCAATTGGGTGCTGACCGCGGAGCACTGTTTTCGTGCGGCGCGCACCGACTCGCGCGGCGTGGCCGTTTCGAACACGACGCAGGCGCGCGCGCCCATCTTCGTTCGCGTGGGGAGCAGCGCCGCGAACACGCTCGCCGAGGTCTCCCAGCAAATTCGCTTCCCGAACGGCGACCTCATGCTCCTCCGGATGACGGACCCGCTCCCCTCAACTCTGGCGCCTTCGACCATCGACTCCGCGCTCGACAACGCGCTGCCCGCGGTCGTCGGCGACTCGCTCGAGTGTTGGACGAGCGGACCCGCGACCGAAACGGCGACGGGCGGGGCAATCACGCCAGCACCGCGGCGAGGCTCGTTTCGCGTCATTCAGGCCGGTTCGACCGGCTTTGCGCTCGACCAGTCGGATGCGCGAGCGCCTCGGCTCGTCCACGGCGACTCCGGTGCACCGTGCTTCAAGACCGGTGCGGATGGTCGCGCTCATCTCGTGGGCGTCGTGAGCAACCTCTCCGGCGGAACCGCGATCCTCTCTTCGGTGGTGGCGTTCGCGCCCGCGCTCCGCGGCGCGGCCTCGGTCGAGCTCGGGGCGAAGTCCAGCGACGGCGACGGCGACGGGATGCCGGATCTTTTCTTTCGAAAAGATCCGATGGAAAACCCTCTGACCGCGCTGCGCCCGGATCGAACGCGTGTGCTCGGCGAGTGGCGCTTCGCCTCCATGCCTGCGCTCGCGAACGTCGAAACCTGTTCGCGAGCATCCGCATCACGCGCATGCGAACCAGCGCTCGACGTGGTCCTTCAGCCGGCGACCGCGAGCGATTTGCTTCCGGCTGCACCTTGGCAAGTCCTGGGCCTCGCGGAATTTGGCGCGGAACCGAGCGACACGCGGACGAGCGCGAACCGGTCCGACGTGGTCCTGTGGGACGATACGACGCGGACCCTTGCGTTCGCGCGTCGCCGGCTCGATTCGCCGCAGAACCTTGTCGCATCGTCGGGTGGAAGGTCGACCGTTCGCGTGGATGCGAGCACGAATTCGCAGTGGGCACTATCGATCGCCAGCGGATTTTGCGGGGATAATTACGACGCCCGACCCGTGGTCTTCGGTCGGTTCGCCGCTCACCCGGGGGCGGTTCTCGTCCGGAAGGATCGGGCGAATCTGTGCATCGTGACGCTCGCCGGAACGCGATTGGTTTCGTCCTTCGGCGAATTCCTCTCCACCGCGCTCCGCCCCGGCGAGGAGCTCAAGTCGTTCACCGATTTCGACGGCGACGGGAATCTCGACTTTGCGTTCGAATCGCCGGTTATTGACGCGAGCACCAAGCAGCAGCTGAAGACGAGCAACGTTCCGGTGTGGAAGCTTTGCTTTCGAACGTTCGATTCGACCGTTCGTTGGGACAAGCTCGTGGACGCCCAGGCCTCGAAGGACACGCGATGCACCCAACTTGTTCCCGGGCAACGCGTCCTCGGGGCCATGGATGTGGACCTGGACGGACGCGCCGAGATCCTGGTGCAAGACCCGACAATCCTTCGCGCCGGCGTCCTTGGGCCCACGCTCCCGAAGGTTCCCGGCTTCAGCGGGATACCGACGATCGCCCAGGCCGCGCTTGCGCTCAGCCCAATCGGCTCCACGGCGCCCATCGGCTCGCTCGGGTCGCTTGGGTCGCTCGTCCTCGGGCCAAGGCCGATGACGAATCGCGGCGTGGTCTCCGCGCGTATCCTCGCGTTTCGAGTCCAGCGCGGCACCTTCAACGGCGAGCAGGGGATGCTCACGCTCGACGACAGCGCAGGGACCGCGGCGGTCCCGCATCCGTACGTCCTTGGAACGCCGCCCGCTGGCATGGTCCTGGTCGCGCCATGATCCGCCGACGTGCGGGCATGTTCGCGGCTCTCGTCGCTGCAGCGGGCGCGTGGTGGCTCCTTCATCGGGGCGGCAGCGCGAAGTGCGTTCCCCAGGCGAGCAGCGCGCTGGCTGCCGCGTGGGTGCCGAGGAAGGTCAGGAATTGCGCGTTGCCGCTGGACAGGTCTATCAGCAGGTAGGTGGCGCCCAGTTCCAGCAGGATCGCGACGACGATGGATTTGATGTCTACCATGGCCTTG
>CAIQDA010000081.1 GCA_903870415.1 uncultured delta proteobacterium | reverse complement strand
TAGGTCACGGCGTCGTCGTCACGGGAGCCGTTGTCGACGATGACGATTTCGTAATTTCCGTAAGCCGTCTTCGCCCGAAGGCTTTCGATGCACGTGTGCACCATCGTGAAGGCGTCCCTCGAGGGGATGAGAATGCTCACTTTTGGCAACGCTTCGGGGAGCGGGTAGGCCACGTGCGCGGTGCCCGAAACGAGGCCCGGTCTCACAGCGGCTCCGCTCGTTGCTGCGTGATGCGCCGCGAGCGAGCGGTGTGCGGCCAGGGTTTCTTCAGGGGTTCGGTCGTCGAACGCGCGGCGAGCGATGGCCAACGCGTGCGGCACGTGCACCGCTTGAAACGCCGCGGGAGCGCGTGAGAGGCGCAACGTTGCGTCGAAGGCCTCTTCGCCCGTCGCAGCGCATCGCATCCCGCCGACGTCACGCAGTCTCGCCATCGAAAAACCCGTGAGCGTTCCGACGCGAAGCGACGCTTCGATTCGTTCCGCGTTCCACGCGCTGCCTCGACAACGCTCCTCGACCGCTTCGCCAGAGTTCGCGACGCAAACCTCGTCGGTCGTCACCACGGCGGCCCCTGGGTGAGCGCGGTGTGTAGCCTCGAGCAAGGCCAACGCGTCCGGAACGGGGGCAGCCTCGTGTGCGGAAAAATGCACAAGAAGTGAGCCGCTGCCCACCGCGTCGAGCGCTTCATTGGGGCTCGCAACGCGCACGAGCCCGCCGTGCCAATGACGTCCCTCGACGACCTCGCTCACGGCCGAGCCTGGCGTGACGACGACGAGGGTTTCGATCGGGAGTCGCGTTTGGGATTCAACCGCGACGAGCGCGTCGTGAAGTTCCTTCGCGGTGGCGCGCAGTCCGCTGATCACGAGCGTGATGCACGGCGGGTCTTTCGCAAGCCTTGCGAGCGCGTCGGAGGCGGCGGCGTGCGTGCGTTCACTCTCGAGGTTCGCGCGAACGTGAGCCGGGACGCGAGGCGGAAATGCGCGCAAAGTTGCTGAAGCGGCATAGGCGCCGTCAAGGTCAGTGAGCGAGCGCTTGAGGTCGAGGCCCACGTCGGTACAGGCCGCAGTTCCCCGAAACGTCCACAAGTCGAAAGCAATCCAACCGGCCATGCGCGCGACGGTTTCGAGGCCCGTGAGGCGCGTTGCCGCAAGCGACCGCAGCGTCACGTGACCAGGGCCCTCAAGCGGCATGAAGCGAAGTTCGATGACCACGTCGGGCAGGCGAAGCACGTGTTCGATGCGTCCTGCACGCGTCGTCGGAATCGCAAAGCGATGTTCCTTCTCTTGCGAATCCACAGCGATAAGCGTGGCGAAGAGATCGGCGCCACGGCGGTCGCAGTGGCCCGAAAACGCAATGCGGCCGCAGGGCAACGCGACGCCCGTCAATGCGCGCAGTCGAAACGTGGGCTCACGACCCTCGCACCGAAACGAATCAGGCGACGACGCCTCGCGCGCAACGCCGTGCAATGGCTCCGCCGTGAGCACCGTATGCCGTGCGCGTCGAAGGGCTTTGCCCGAAGTCATTCACGCCTCGAGAACCGGCGGACGAGAGGACGAACGAGCGCATCGAACAAGCGGCGACCGAGGGTTTTGTCAGCCAAACGCGCCGCATCGAGTTCTTCGAGCACGGCCTCCGGCGTCGACGTCTTGCCCGTCTTCGCGCTCGCATACGTGGGGTAAAGCACGAGCGCTCCGGCGACGAGTTCGTCGAGCGTAAGCGTGCGCGTGCGGCGAGGGCACGGAACGACGTCGTGCGTGAGCCCCCATCCTGCATCGAAGGGCTGCCC
>CAIQDA010000080.1 GCA_903870415.1 uncultured delta proteobacterium | reverse complement strand
TCAGCTTTGGCGGCATTGACCTCGCGTCCCTCACCGGCACGAGCACCACGGTGAGCGGCAGCGCGGGCAACGCACGCACGGCCCTCGACACCATCGACACGGCGCTCTTCCGCGTGAGCCAAGCTCGAGCCCGCTTCGGCGCGATGATGAACCGCTTCGAGACGACGATCTCGAACATCCAGTCGGTGCGCTTGAACCTCTCGTCCGCCAACAGCCGCATCCGCGACGTTGACGTGGCGGAAGAAGCGGCGACCCAGAGCAAGAACCAAGTGCTCACGCAGGCTGGTACGTCCGTCTTGTCGCAGGCGAACCAGACCCCGCAAGGCGCCCTGTCGCTCCTCCGCTAACGCGTGAGGTCGAGCCCGTAGCGCGACGAACCGTGGAGAGCCCTCGAGGCGCTCCGTTCGCCGCGCAGTGATCGCCCCCCGCTGCACCGTTTGGTGCGGGGAGCGACCGCGTAGTTCCTTAACTATTCATAGACTTACGCAAACGTACCCATAACCGCTCTCGCATTAAGCGAGCGCAACAACGGTTCCGTGCCTGCACGCGAACCACCTCCAAGAAGGAGTTTCATCATGGCTCTCGTAATCCAAACCAACGTCGCGTCTCTCGAAGCTCAGCGAAACCTCTACAAGTCGCAGAGCGCCCTGCAGACGACGTTCAATAAACTTTCCTCTGGCTACCGCATCAACACCGCGAAAGACGACGCCGCCGGTCTCGCCATCAGCGAATCGCTCAAGTCGCAGGTGAAGACGCTGACCGTCAACGAACGTAACGCGGGTGATGCGATCAGCATGTCGCAGACCGCAGAAGGTGCCCTCGGGGAAATCTCGAACATCGTTCTGCGTATGCGAGAACTGTCGGCTCAGGCTTCCAACGGCTCGCTTCAAAGCGCGGATCGTAACTTCATTCAAACGGAGTTTTCGAACCTGCAGGCTGAAACGCAGCGCATCATGACTTCGACGAAGTTCAACGGGAAGCAGCTCATCACGTCGGCGTACCGGACCGAGTCGTTCCAGGTCGGTATCAACAACACCAACGACGATCGAATCGCGATCAGCTTCGGCGGCATCGACCTGAAGTCGCTCACGACCAGCGCGACGGTGAGCGGCAGCGCGGGCAATGCGCGCACGGCCCTCGACACCATCGACACGGCGCTCTTCCGCGTGAGCCAGGCGCGTGCCCGCTTCGGCGCCATGATGAACCGCTTCGAGACGACGATCTCGAACATCCAATCGGTGCGCTTGAACCTCTCGTCCGCCAACAGCCGCATCCGCGACGTGGACGTGGCCGAAGAAGCGGCGACCCAGAGCAAGAACCAAGTGCTCACGCAGGCCGGCACGTCCGTCTTGTCGCAGGCGAACCAGACCCCGCAAGGCGCCCTTTCGCTCCTCCGCTAGTCGCGGCGTGAGTGAGTGGTGATTCAAGTCAAACGAAACCCTTTTGCACTTCGGAGGTAGAGGACATGTTCCAAGGAAAACGCCTCGACAAATTATGACTAGGCCCCTCCCGCGAGGGAGGGGGGCCCGTGTGTTGCTGCTCTCGAAACCGCTCGTTTCTGAGGTTTGTCATGGTCTCTCTACTACGCTTCAATCCTGGTTCTTCCTGCGCTGCCGCGCGGAGCGTTCGTCGCTCTGTCGCTCGTGTCGTGGTCGCGGAGCTCGGGTCGACGGGGCAGGGGTCCAGCAAGTCTTCGAAACGAGCGGTTTGCGTTTCGGTTTCCCATCACGTTTCTCGCCGTGTCGAGCTCGGTACCCTCCGTTCGCTCCGCGGCCCCGCGGGTTCGCCCGTTCGTTCGTCTATGTCGTCGACGGTGGTCTCGCGGAGGGCGTCATGAGCGCTCGACCCAGCCATCTGAGACTCGTCGCCGCAAGCGACGTAAGCTGTTCTACCCGCGCGTCGTCGCCACGCACCTCGGGCTCATGGGCCGCCCATGCTCCCGCCGCCGCAACCATGGCCCAGCTCGACGAGCGCGGGCAGGTGCTCTTGGCCGCAGCGAAGTCTGTGTTGACGTCTCACGCCTCGTATCGTCTCGATGACCAGCGTCGCGGCCTGTGCGACGACCTCACCGCGCTTCGGCGCGACCATGACGTTTCGTTTCCAGGAGCGTCCCTCGTGACGGACTCCTCGGACGGGGTTCGCGGCGCGCTGCACCTCGTGCGTGCCCAGCTCAGAGCTCCGGCCCATGGCGACGACGCGGAGGTCCCGTCGGCGCGGCGCATTCGTTCCATCGTCCGCCCGAGTGAGCGGGCCTCGGTCGTGGGGCACTCGAGCCGAACGCTCGCAACGTCCCCTTTCTATCGCGCGCTTCGTTCCGCCCTTGCGTGGTTCGGGCGGGCACTTGCCGCCGGTCGAGGTCTTCGATGAGGCCGCGTACCTGTGGCCCTATGGCCAACCGATTTCGTATCGCCGACGACGTGCGCGGTGCATGTCGAACGCTCCGGTTTGTACCGATGAGGAGAAGCCTGCGCGGGTGATGCGCGGTCGTTAGGAGGAATGAAGGTGCTCCGACATGGGGCCAGTGGTCCATGATCCGTGTTTGAGTGGTCGGCAGCAAGAACTGAAATAAAGATTAAAGTTCTCGCCAAATACTCCGTTCTGAAGGTTCACGGGAAGCTGCATACCGCAGTCACCGAACGCTCACAAAGAGCGTGAACCTCTCCATGAAGGAGTCTGATCATGCCGTTAACCATTCAAACCAACGTCTCGTCGTTAAATGCCCAGCTTAACCTCGCGAAGAGCCAAGCGACGCTCGCAACGAGCTTCAATCGACTCTCCAGTGGTTACCGAATCAACTCGGCAAAAGACGACGCAGCCGGTCTCGCGATCAGCGAGAGTATGAAGACACAAATTCGCTCCTATAGCGTGGCCGAGCGAAACGCCAACGACGGCGTTTCAATGGCGCAAACGGCCGAAGGTGCATTAGGCGAAGTGTCGAACGTTCTTGGTCGCTTGCGCGAGCTCGCAACCCAGGGCGCTACCGGAAGTCTCCAGTCGACCGACAGAAACTTCCTCCAGACCGAGTTCAAGTCGCTCCAGTCGGAAATCAAGCGCATCTTGACGTCCACGAAGTTCAACGGCGTTGCCCTGCTCAAGTCAGCGGTAACGTCCGTTAAGTTCCAAGTGGGCATCAACAACACCTCCACCGACCGCATCACGGGAAGTTTCGGGGCGATCACGCTTGCTTCGGTGACCGCCACGACCCTGTCCCTAGGGGGTTCAGCGACAAATGCCCAAGGCGCTCTCGACAAGATCGACACGGCTCTTACGACCGTGTCGACCGCGCGAGCCCGCTTCGGCGCTCTCATGAACCGGCTGGACATCACGACGTCGAACATCCAGACCGCGCGCCTCAACACCACCGCTGCGAACTCGCGCATCCGCGACGTGGACGTAGCGGAGGAAACGGCAACCCTCTCGCGCAGCCAAGTGCTCGCAACAGCCGGTGTGTCCGTTCTCGCCCAAGCAAACTCGAGCCCGCAATTGGCCCTCGGCCTTCTGCGCTGACGCATCGAGTTGCAAGTCACACGACGTCGACGGCTTACCCCGTCGGCGTCGTGGTTTTTTAACAAATAAAAGGAGACGTCACATGGCTCTGTCCATCAAAACCTCTGCTTCCATGTTCTCACCGCAGCTGCAAACGAAGCGCGCGGATCTCGAGATCGCGGCTGCGCGAACTGCGCTGCGATCCATTCAAGAGTCGATTGGCGCCCTTGAGCACCTGCGTGCCCAGGCGGGACTCGGCTCGTGGCTTCGGCCCCCGACGAAGTGGTAGAAAAGAAAAAAAAGAAAAGAATTAAAGATTAACCTTAAACTACCGTTCACAAGATGCAGGAGACGAGAAAATGAAACCACGAAACGGAAGCGAACAAGGAGAGTTTAGAGGCCTTGGCCTCGACGGCGCCTCCTCCGAGCGCTCCGGTGACGCCACGGTTCCGGGTTCGGAGCCCGGCCACCGAAGGGCGCTCGTGGAACCGCAGCGGTCGACCACCGACCTCGCGGCTTGGCTTGATGCGCTCGACCCCGTCGACGTATTCGAGTGCGACGGTTTGGATTCCTTCGACGAAGGAGACGGCGCGAGCAACCTCGATTGCCGCGAAGCGGACGAGCTTCTTCTCGCCCTCGCGGTGGTGGACTCCGCTCCACGCGTGAATGCCGAGTCCAGCGCAAACTTCGCCCGCATGGCGCCGTTCGTTCGCCAGGGACTTCCCTCACGCCAGTTTGATGCGCGGGTTCTTGCGGAGCGATTGCTTGCTGAGCTTCAGCAGCACGATGTGTTCGACGCCCATCCCGAAGCGTTGCTTGCAGCGCACGTGGGTGCCGCGGGCCTCTCGCTCGACGTCCTCGACAGGCTCCTTGAAGGCCTCGCGACGACTTCACATGGATGCGACGAGGGCGCGCTCACAGGCGCCTCCGAACGAGGTCTCCTCGCGCTCCTGGCTCTCCAGCTCTACGTTCATGAAGCGGCTTCGCGACCTCGTGTTCGCCATGTCGTCCAAGAACCTCAAGACGAAGTCGTGGCACCGGTTGTGCACGACTCAAGACTCCTCGAATCCCTTGCGGTTCCCCATGAGGCCACGCGGCCCTTGGGTGAGCGACGCCCCCGAGGACGTCCCTACAACTGAGTTTCCAATCAATCCGCCCCGTTGGCTACCCGCCGGGTGCAGGCATCGAGCGCTGTGAATCACAGCGTTAGGGGAGCTTTGTCAAAAAGTTAGCCGCCGCGGGCCAATGGCTACGCGGCGAATCGAAAGAAGACCACCATGGCTCTTGTCATCCAAACCAACGTCGCATCGCTTCAGGCTCAGAAGAACCTCAACCACGCGCAGTCGAGCCTTCAAACGAGCTTCAACCGACTCTCGAGCGGCAACCGCATCAACACCGCGAAGGACGATGCCGCTGGCCTCGCCATCAGCGAGTCGATGAAGACGCAGGTCCGCTCGTTCGCCGTGGCCGAACGCAACGCCGGTGACGCGGTGAGCATGGCGCAGACGGCGGAAGGTGCCCTCGGCGAAATCACAAACATCGTCGGCCGCATGCGTGAGCTTTCAGCCCAGGCGTCGAACGGCGCCCTCCAGACCTCGGACCGCGACTTCATTCAAACGGAGTTCACGAACCTTCAGGCGGAAACCAAGCGCATCATGACCTCGACGAAGTTCAACGGAAAGACGTTGATCACCTCCGCGAGCCGTGTCGACGGGTTCCAGGTCGGCATCAACAACACGTCGGCAGACCGCATCGCGGTGACCTTCGGCGGCATCGACCTTGCGACCGTGACGAGCACGGCGACGAAGGTGAGCGGCTCGGCGTCCAACGCCCGCAGCTCCCTCGACACCCTCGACACGGCGCTCCACACGGTCTCCCAGGCCCGCGCTCGCTTCGGTGCTGCCATCAACCGGCTCGAAATCACGACGTCGAACATCCAGACCGCACGGCTCAACATCTCGGCCGCCAACAGCCGCATCCGTGACGTCGACGTCGCCGACGAAACCGCGAGCCTCTCGCGTAGCCAGGTTCTCACGCAGGCCGGCACCTCGATCCTCTCCCAGGCCAACCAGAGCCCGCAAGCGGCGCTCTCGCTCATCCGCTGATCTCGTCGCCTGAAGCGGAGGCTCGCAAGCCGCGGGCCTTCGCTTCCCCCAAGTCTTCTCACCTTTCGGTGTTCCCATGACCAAACTCGATTGGGGGCTTCGAGCGTGCCAAGTGCTCGTTCGATGCCTCGCTGCCTACAGGCAACCTCTTTCGCGTCCTCCACGAGGCGACCCGGCGATTCGCGCCGGCACCGGACGACGAGCTTCTGTTCGGATGTACCAAGGACCGATGCACGTGCCCCGTGCGGAAGCCCTCGGCCGAACGTGTGACACCTCACCGCGGGCGGGACCTAGCCGTCGGCTATCTCCCGTAACACTGGAACCTTTATTACCTAACGGTCTCGGGACCTAAGGGCACCTCGGAAGCGCTGCTTCCTGCCCGCCTGTGAGCTTCTCCTCTCGAGAAGAAGCTGACACCCCGAGACCTCAAGGGAGGTCCCAGAGCTCACGGCCCCAGGGCCTCCCTCTCGAGACGACAGGAGCGGCAATTCCGCCTCTCCACCCACCCAATAACGGGTGGATTCATCTCCAAGAAGGAGCACACATCATGGCACTCGTAATCCAAACCAACGTTGCATCTCTCCAGGCCCAGAAGAACCTCAGCACGGCGCAAAGCGCGCTCGGCGTGAGCTTCAACCGACTCTCCAGCGGTAACCGCATCAACTCCGCCAAGGACGATGCGGCAGGCTTGGCCATCAGCGAATCGATGAAGAACCAGGTTCGGTCCTTCACGGTCGCAGAACGCAACGCGAACGATGCTTCGAGCATGGCGCAAACGGCAGAAGGCGCTTTGGGCGAAGTCGGCAACATCCTTGGGCGTATGCGCGAGATCGCGGTCCAGGGTTCCAACGGCGCTCTTCAAACGAGCGACAGGGCCTTTCTCCAGACGGAGTTTGGTCAGATGCAGAAGGAAGTGACGCGAATCACCTCCTCGACGAAGTTCAACGGCACGACGCTCCTCGCTTCGGCCTCAAGCTCCGTCGCCTTTCAGGTCGGCATCAACAACACGTCGGCAGACCGCATCGCGGTTTCGTTCGGCGGCATCCACCTTGCCAGCATGACGGCAACGACGGCGAAGGTGAGCGGTACCGCAACCAACTCGCAGTCAGCCCTCGGTACCATCGACTCGGCTCTCGCTAAAGTCTCCACGGCCCGCGCTCGCTTCGGCGCAGCGATGAACCGTTTTGACATCACGACGTCGAACATCCAAACGGCACGACTCAATGTGTCGGCGGCTGCAAGCCGCATCAAGGATGTCGACGTGGCCGAGGAAACAGCCTCGCTCTCGAAGAGCCAGGTGCTCACCCAGGCGGCGACTTCGGTCCTCTCCCAGGCGAACTCCTCGCCACAAGCGGCCCTCATGCTCATTCGCTGAGCTGAGGCCAGCAACGCCCCGATCGAGTCGACCTCGATCGGGGTTTTGTTTTTCCATCGACGCGCCTTGCGCTCAAGGCGCGCTCACGCTGAAGTAGCGCTCATGAGGCATGGGGATCTCCTCGCGGGCATCGCGTTCTTCGAGGCACTCTCGGACGCGGATCGCGAAGACCTGGGCTCACGGCTCGTCGAGCGTCGCTTTGCCGCCGCCGACCTCGTCGTCCGGAAGGGCGATCACGGCGCGTCGATGTTCATCGTGCTGAGCGGTGCGCTGTCGATCTTCTTGCCCGCGGATGGACCGGGCGAGCCCGTGCGCCTGAAGGAGCTCCACTCGGGCGACTACTTCGGCGAGTTCGCCATCTTCGACGACAAGCCGCGTTCAGCCAGTGTGGAGGCGCTCACGGACACGGTGCTTCTCGAACTCACGCGCGACGAATTCACCGCTCAGCTTTCGCGCACGCCAGCGGTCGGCATCGCGATCATGAGCGAGCTGTCGAACCGCATTCGCGCGACGAACGATCTGCTGACGCAGCGAGCGACGAAAAATGCGCTCAGCGAACTCGAAGAGAATCTGTCGTGGAGTCAGCACATTGCCGATCGAATCGCCGAGCTGAACGGAAGCTGGCGCTTCATCTTCTTCCTCATCGGCATGACCGCGTTTTGGGTCACCCTCAACATGCCGCACTCACCTGTGGCTCGCTTCGTTCAGCCGTTCGACGATTACCCGTTCCAGTTCTTCAACCTCGCGCTCGCCATCCTCGTGTCGCTGCAGGGGCCGCTCATCGTCATGAGCCAGAACCGCCAGTCGCTCAAAGACCGGGCGCAAGCCGAGGCGGACTTTCGCGTGAACCTGAAGAACGAAATCGCGATCGAGCGCTTGCAGGTGGAGCTCGTGGCCCTGCGCGCGGACTCGCTGCAGCGCCTCGACGTTATCGAACGCCACTTGCATGCCGAACGCATCCGTCACGAAGTTCCGATGAAGGCGAAGCGTACCGCAGGATAGCCGTTGCCCATCCGTCGTACGCGCATCGTATAAGCGACGTGTAGGCGAGGTATAGGCGACTTGCCGTGTCAGCTGTCGCCATCGAGCGGGTCGGCGTAGCTCTCGGAGAGCTTCGTGGCCGCGTCGCGAAGAGCCTTGTGCGCGAGGAGCTTGCGAAGGAGACCCTGAAAGTCTTGGTCCGCGAGCACACGAAGCGGCTCGTCGTTCTTCTTCGTGACCCGAGCGACAGCCGAGGGACCACGCGCGCGAAGGGCCTCCATCTCGACGATGACCGCCTTCGTGGGAAAGAGCTCGCCGCGCTCCCACGCCATGACCGTTGCCTGCTCAAGGCCGAGCGTGCGCGCGAGTTCTTTTGCGGTGCACTTCAGCTCGCCGCGAAGGGCTTTCATGGCCTCCGGTGTCATGACCCCTCCGCGGACCCCGCGACGGTCATGCGTCCGATGCGAAGCGTGGGGCAGGCAACGGAGCTGCGCAGATCGAGATCCGAGCCGATCGCATCGACGCGATCCCAGAGGTCACGGAAGTTGAGCGAGATGGTGGCCTCGGACGCCGGATACGCGAACTCGCCATTTTCGATCCAGAACCCCGCGGCGCCGCGCGAGAAGTCTCCGGTCACGGCGTTGAAGCCGAACCCCATCATCTCGGTGACGTAGAGGCCCCGGGCGGTTCCCTTCAAGATGCTCTCCGCGCTCTCTTTCCCCGCTTCGAGAATGAAGTTCGTTGTCGACGCGCCGACGCCACCGCCGCGAGACGCATTCGCGGTGGTGCTTCGTCCGAGCTTGCGCGCGCTGTACGAATCACAGAGGTACGTGCGGAGTACACCGTTCTCGACCACGACATTGCGGCGGCTTGCGACGCCCTCGCCGTCGAAGGCGCGAGACCCGGGGCCGCGCATCATGAGCGGGTCGTCAACGATGCTTATCGCCGAGGCCGCGACCGACTGGCCCTCTTTGTCGCAGAGGTAGCTCCCTCGTCGCCAAATCGAGCCGCCAAGGATGCAACCTGCAAAGAGTCCGAGGATGGACCGTGCCGCATCGGGATCGAAAATGACTGGGAATTCACCAGTCGGAACACTGCGGGCTCCAAGCTTGCGCAAGGTGCGTCGTGCCGCTTCTTCGCCGATCGCCTCGGGGCTCATGAGGTCCGAAAGATGGCGCCGTGCATCGTAGTAGAAGCCACGTCGCTTCTTGTCGTTTGCGTCGTCGGCGACGGGCACGACGGACAGCGAGGCATAGGACCCGCGCGTTGTGGATCGGAAGCCGCTCGAGAGCACCATCGCGCTCACGCCCTCGGTGCGCGAGAACGAGCCGCCTTCGCTGTTGGTGAGTCGCGGGTCGCTGGAGAGCGCTGCTTTTTCGCCTCGACGGGCGCGAGCGATGGCGTCGGCGGCGTCGATGCGTTCACACGCAGGGTCGTGCAAATCAAGGGACGGGAGGCTTCTTGGGTCACACAGCAAGCTCGGGTCGACCGGGCCCGCGAAGGGGTCTTCTTGGGACAGCTCCGCGAGTTCAAGCGCGTCGGCAACGAAGCGCGCGATGCCCGACTCGCTCATGTCGCACGTGCTCGTGGACGCCACGCGTTTGCCGCGCATGACGCGAAGAGCGACACCGCTGTGGGAGGCTTCTTCGATGAGCTCGACCTCGCCGAGGCGCACCTTGGCGCTCAGCTCGGAGCCGCTCCGAACCGTGCACTCTGCAACGGTTGCTCCGCCGGCGATCGCGCGCCGTACGATGTCGTCGCCGATGGCGAGAAGGCGATCGGATTCCGTGTCGAGAACCTGGCTCATAGAGAGAAAGCTACCAGACCCGCGACACTGGCTCGTTAGAGAATTTTGAAGGCCCCGAGCAGCGCGATGATGATCCCCATGATGCTCTCGCCCGCGATGATTCCCGAGCTGACGGGCACGACGTAGCGTTCTGCGTCCTTGGGCGATCGCTTCGCATAAAAGTGCGCCGCGAGAGCTCCGATGAGGAAGGCCATGCTGTCGGCAAAGCCGATGACGAACGCCAGGCCAAGGCCCGTGGCGGACGGCAGGAAGTTCCGGGTCTTGGGCAAAAACTTTTCGAGCACGGGGATGAGCACGCCGATTGCGGCTCCAACACCCATGCCGATGAGAATGGTCGGATGCAGGCTCGAGAGTCCGTTCGAAAGCAGCTTCGCCACGGCGGCCCAAACCTCCGCAGCGGGGGCGGGAAAGTTCTTCGACTCGGAACCGATGGCGCTCGCGTCGGGAACGAGCACGTACCAAACCGGCACGACGACGAGGGTGCCTGCGATGATTCCAAACGCTTGCGCGATGGTTTGCTTTCGCGGATTGGCACCGAGCAAATACCCGCTCTTGAGGTCCGTCAGCAGGTCCGCGGACGAACTGGCCGCGCCCGCGGTGACCCCGGCGGTCATCAGGTTGGCGATGGCGTTCTGGGGCATCGTGACGCCGTAGAAGAGCTGCGTGACCTTGCCCATCGCACCGATCGGCGTGATGTCCGTTTCGCCTGTCGCGCGGCACGCCACAAGCGAGAGCACGAACGCGAAGCCAATCGACACAAGGCCCCAGTGGTACGGAACATCCCATGTATTGTGCATGATGACGATGCAGCCCGTGCCCGCGATCGCCGTGCCCACAAGAAACCACGAGGTTGGGACTTCGATCGCTTCGAGCGGGTCATCGCCCGCGGGCGCGCCCTTTCCGAAAATCTTGGAGAGGCCGCCGAACGCGCGGGCCACGCTCTTCCACTGGAAAGCAAACGAGGTGAGCCCCGCGCTGACCATCATCGCTGAGCCCGTCCAAAGGCCCCACTTGCGGACGGCGCCGGCGGTCACTGCTGAACTCGTCAGGGCGCCGAGCACGTGCATCTCTTCGAAGACGCCCGTCACGTGGAGAATAGGGCCGATGACGCCGTAAAGGGCCACCGCGCCGATGGCCATCGAGAGCGAGGTGCGCAGACCGACAATGGCTCCGGCGGCCATCATCATCGGGTCGATGGGGAGCGCGAGACCGAAGGCTGCGGCGGGCGTCCCCGCGATGGATCCAGGGATGTGCACGTCGCTCGGGATGACGAGCTTTTGAAGAAACGCGGGCGCATTGAGCCGGGCCATGAGCGCGCCTTGGCCTTCGACGAACCACTTGATTGCGGCCCCCGCGCCCATCATCCGAAAGAGAGCGCGCGCCTTGAGAATCGCCTCGCCGCCAGCCGCGTGGAGCGACCGAAGGGTTTCCGCGGCCGCCACGCCCGAGGGGAACATGAGCTGCTCGCGGTTGATCATCTGACGCTTCATCGGGACCGCAATGGCCACGCCGAGAAGCGCGAGAAACGCGGTCCAGAAGAAGAGAACCCAGAACGGAAGGTTGTGCTTCGTGATGATCAGGTACGCGGCGATCGCCGACACCATCGTTCCGCCGGTCGAGTAGCCCGCCGATGAAGCTGCAGACTGCATGCAGTTGTTCTCGAGGTCGGTCATCGGCGTTTTCGCGAGACCGAGCTTCAAGAAGGTTTCCCAGACGGCGTACGAGAGAATGCACGACGTGATGGCGACACCGAGCCCCCAGCCGGTTTTCAGTCCGACGTAGAGGTTCGAGAGCGACATGATGCTCCCGAGGGCCATGCCCATGATGACCGCACGCGGCGTGAGCTGCGCGACCGAGTCGCCGCGGTAGACCGTCTCGAACCACACGCGCTCGCGATCCTCTTCGGGAATGCCGAGGAGGTTTGGAAACGCTTGTTGGGGGGCTTCGGTCGCGTGCGGGACTTCGGAGCTCATACCCATCTGGGTACATGGAGTCGGAGTCGCCGTCACCGTTCACCGTCTACGACGCGCGGTCATTTCCATGGTGCGGTGCGTTGACGGGGCCTCAGCTCCGCGGTGCCCAGCTCGTGACGATGAGCTCGGAGACTTTTCCGCGGGCGGAGCTCTTCGAATTGACCGAGCGCCGCGCCTCCACCGACTCGATGGCAAAGTCACTGTAAAGTGCACGTGTGAGCGGCGTGTCCGCGTTTGAAAGCATGCAGAGTACACCGCGCTCGGCGAGGGCGCGAAACGTGTGAGCCAGGCGCTCGTGGTCGCCGTGGCCGAAGCCTTCTTTCGCGTAAGCGGTGAAGTCCGCCGTCTCCGAAACCGGCGCATACGGCGGGTCGAAGTAGACGAAGTCTCCGGCGCCGAGATCCGCCACCACCTCGTGAAAGTCGCGATGCTCGATGCTTGCGCGGGCCAAGAGCGGGGCCGCCTCTCGCAACGCCTTATCGTCGCAGATGGTCGGGTTCGTGTAGCGGCCGAACGGGACGTTGAAGTGCCCCTTTGCGTTCACGCGCCAGAGACCGTTGAAGCAGGTTTTGTTGAGAAAAAGCAGGCGAGCAGTCCGTTGAACGGGCGAGAGCGTGGCCGGGTCGACCGCGCGCGTGGCGTAGTAGAGCTCTTCTTCGTAGCGGTAGCCGCCGAGCTCCGCGATGACCGCTTCGACGTCCGACGCGACCGTTCGATACGCAACGATGAGGTCCTCGTTCATGTCGGACAGGCGCGCTTCGTTGAAGCGGCGTCGCATGGCTGCGCGGTTCTCGTCGGCGATGGCCAGGTAGAGTGCCGCACCACCCGCGAATGGCTCGACGTAGCGATTCATCTCGAGGGGCATTCGAGCCACAAGCTCTTCGAGCAATTGACGCTTTCCGCCAGCCCACTTCACGATCGGAGACGCCATGGCTTGCGCGGTAACGCACCGCCGATCGGCGCGCCAGCGAGGTCACATAAAAAGGGCCCCTGCCGGCTACGGCGCGTTGGGCGGGAGCGGCTCCCATTGGGGCGTCTGAACCCCGCTGACGCGCGAGGTCAGTCGTTCGTGCGGGACGAACGCCCCCTTGTAACGAAGCGACGCGCAGCCCTCGACGCGGTAGCCGAGATACAGGTGCGCACGGCCGCGGCTGCGTCCCCACGCGGCCTGCGTGAGAACGTTCAGCGTGCCGAGCGACCGCGAAGCGAACTTCGGGCTGAAGTAGAAATACGCCGCGGAAATCGCATCAGGCGTTTCGTCGGAAAGACCGACTCCGATCAGCGTATTGTCGAGGTAGTACGAAAACTCGCGTGCCGCCGGATGCGCGAACGCGAAGTGCAGCGCGTACCCTTGCGCGTCCATTTGGTCCGGCGACCAGCCCCGAGACGATTCGCGGTTGTGATGCCACTCGCGGTAAAGCGCGAGCCGCACTTCGTCGACGGTGGGTTCGCCAATGGAGACTCTCACGTCGGCGTTTCGCCGGAGAACGCGTCGTTGACTCGTGCTCGGGTCGAACCCGTCGAGGTTCACGCGCAGCGATTCACACGAGTCGCAACGGGGGCACACGGGGCGAAAGTAGCTCGGCCCAAAACGACGCCATCCGCGCATGAGCAACTGCGACACGTCGGCGGGGCTCACGTCGACCATCACGAGCGTCTCGAACGTGGCTTGCTCCGCCTCGAGGTACGGGCACGCTTGGGCCGCGGAAAGGGAGTGTTCGAGGACGCGCACGACGGGCTCGACGTTAGCAGCCCTTGGCCTATTTTGCAGCGGGCCGACGGCCGCCATCCTGAGCCGCCGGGTTTCGCTATGCTTTCCCCATGGGCGTTACCTTCGCGACCTTCAACGTGCGCAACCTCTTTCTCGCCGACGACCCGCGAGGCGAGGGGCGTGGTGGTCTCGGCTCCGAAAAGCGTCGTGCGTTCGTTCGCGAGCGCATCGAGCACCTTGCGTCGCAGATCGCGCGCCTCGATGCGGACGTCGTGGCGCTTCAGGAGGTCACCGGGACCGAGTCTCTCGCGGCTCTTGCGGCAGCGGTGCAGGCGCGGCTTCCGTATGCGACGCAGTTCGCCTCGCCCACCGATGAACGCGGAATAGGCAATGCGCTGCTCACGCGCCTGCCGGTGCGTTGGGTGCGCAGTCACGGGTCTGAAGCGCTTCCGGTGCCGGTTTTCGTCGAGGGCCAGCCGCCACCCTTTGGGGCCGCGCTTTCGCTTCGACGTCCGTTTGTTCACGCGCTCGTCGAAGCGCGCGAGCTTGGTGCGGTTCACGTTTTTGTCGCGCATCTCAAGTCCCAGAGTCCGCGCCACTTGAAGCGGCTCGACGGTTCGGAAATCGCGTCTTCGAATGCGACCGAGCACGCGGAGGCCGTCTTCCGCTCGATGCTCATGCGATCGTGCGAGGCGCTGTTTCTCAGGCGACTCGTCGACGAAGCATTGGCGGGGAAGGGGGAGGACGAACGGAAAGCCATCGTTCTCGGCGACCTGAACGACACGGTTGACTCGTTTCCGTTGAGGCTTTTGCGATCGCGGGGAGCGGCCGCGCTCCACCCGGCCATCGAGCTTCTCGCCGGCGGAGTACGTCGAACGGTGGTTCATGGCGGCGAGGGAATGGTCATCGATCACGCGCTTCTGACCTGGCCGCTTTACCGCTTGGTTCGAAGCGTCGTGATTCACGACGAAGGGCTTCGAGAGCTCGGGCGCTCCGAATCGACTGTGGTCTCGTCGGACCATGCGCCCCTGCTCGTGGAGGTCGGGTAGGATTCCGCCCCATGCAATGGAACGTGTGGATCGCGCCCGACGACTCAGCAGCCGATCCTCTTCTCTCGCGAGTCTACGGAACCCGTCGCGACAAGCTGCACATGCCTCATGGCGCGCGCGAGGGGCGATCAGCCTTCGTCGTCGTTGGTTCGTTCGACACCGCGACGGGTGAGGTCGGTGTTGGTGAGGAACGTGCGACGCTAAGCGCGCTCCTTGAGAGCACACGTCGAGCCGCGGACGAACGTTGCTACTTCCTCGACGTGGCGTGTGCCGAAGGTGCCGATCCGTTCGCGGCGGCGGACGTTGTGTCGTCGCTGCTCCTCCATGCGGCACCAGGCGAGGGGTGGGTCGTTGCGGTTCGATCGTTGCCGCTCGAGGGACCGCATCCGGTCGTGCGCTGGCTTGGAGACGTGATCGGTCAGGCGGAACTTCTTCAGTTCGACGACGCGTACGAGTCGCTCGCCTCGTCGTCGTATTCGGGCCGCTCCGCTCCAGCGCTCGGGCGTGCGCAACCTTCGTTCGCCATGTCCATCGGCGCGTTTCCGGAGCCGCTCGTGTCCATGCGCGACCTCGTGGCCGCAGCTCAATCATTGCATACTGCACGCGTTCCCCACGAGCAGCCCGCGGACGACGAAACGATTCCGGACGGACCGGTTTCCATGTCGATCACCGTCGATGTGGATTTTTCCTCAGGTTCGTCGATCCCCGTTGCGTCCATCAGTCGGAGCGGCGGCGACTTGTTTGCAAGTTCCTCGGGTCCGTTTCTCGAATCGGCACCTTCGGGCCCGAACCTCGAAGTGGGTGCCCGAGGCTCGTGGGCTCCGTGGGACGAATCTGCTGAGGCCCTCGCCGCGGGCGGCTTTCGAGACGCTGAATGGTCGTCGCGTCTCGCGGCGCTGATGGACCGCGCTGCCCTCGAGCCGCATCGCGTTGAGGGGCTTTTGATGC
>CAIQDA010000079.1 GCA_903870415.1 uncultured delta proteobacterium | reverse complement strand
CCATCCTCATCAAGGTCATGGGCGTCGTCAGCCTCCTCATCGCTCCGCTTCTCGCGGGTCGCTGAGTCCTAAGCTGTTCTCGAAAAAGCCTGCGGCGCTTCGGCTCCGCGGGCTTTTTTGTGTGTGCCGCTTTCGCGCGATCGAACGCATGCATCATGCACGATGCTGCGCGGCGGGCGTGCCCATTGGGTCGGGCTTTCGTTTTTCGTGGGGGCTTCGGCTGTTTTTCGCGCTAGGCGGACGGCGCCATGTGGGAAATCAGCACCGAGACTTGCGTTGCCGCCGCCCATCAGCTCCGTTTTGCGCCGGGCGAGGGCGAGCGCCTCCACGGCCACAACTGGCGCATCAAAGTGACGGTGCAAGCGCCTGAGCTCGCTCCATCCGGTTGGGTGATGGACTTCAACGAACTCGCGGCGAAACTTCGCACGTTCGTCGAGCCTTGGGAGCACGTGTTTCTCAACGAGCTCAAGCCCTTCGACGACTTGAACCCGACGGCTGAAAACATTGCCATGGTGGTCGCGGACGGCCTTGGCAAAATCGTGGACGATGGGCGCGTTCGCCTCACGCGCTGCGACGTTTGGGAAAACGACGTGTGCTGCGCCACGTATTTTCGCTGAGCCTTCGTTAACGAAGTCCGAAGCGTCGTCGCTCGAACCAGTGAACGCCGAGCGCGGTCGCCGCCACAAGCGCGAGGAGCCATGACGGTGCCAGCGGCTTTTCATGGCGCGAGCTCGCCGGGAGCTTTCGCGCAGGAACGATGCGCGCGTCGAGGTCGGAAGGCGACGCATACGCATGGCCTCCAGACGCTTCGGCGATGACCTTCAGCGTTTCTCGGTCCGGACGCACGTCTATCCACTCGTCGCCGACGGCTTCGCAAACGATTCGCCCCTGGGCGGTGATGAGCTCGCCCTTGCGCAACGTGAGGTCGTGGACGCCTGCCGCGAACGGCGCGAGGTCCACCGCGTTGTCGACGACGCGCATGAGGAGATTCGTTTTCGTGCCGCCGGCCAAGGTTTCCTCCGCGCGGTCCGCTCCACCCGCAGGGAGCGAAACCCGGAGGCGCTCGCCGACCGCGCACCCATCGATGGGCATCAACGGCGGAGGATCGAAGCGTGCATCATGCAAGGTCCAGCCGATGAGTGCGTCCCAAAACGCGTCGTAGGCGCCACCGCTCGCGGCCGCTGCTTCCTCAGAAAAACCCAAGCGCCAGCTCGCATCGGTGCCAAGCGCGACGGTGCGGCCGCCGTGCACGTCACGAATGGCGAGGACAGGCATCGCTTTGCCCGCGCGCGTGGTCTCGGTCGGGTGCTCCCAAAGGACGCGTGCTCCGCCGAGCGGCGCGCCGAGGGAGCTTGTTCCCTCAAAGATGCGCAGCCTTCCGCCGCCACGGACGAAGGCTTGTTCAATCGGATGCAGGGCCGCGCCAGGCGCTTCGCGTGGCTCGAATGGAGCGAGGAGCCGCGCGCGCGGCGCTTCGAGTTCCGTGGGCAAGACCGGCGCCAATGACGAGCGATCGTAGCCTCCGGCCGCAAACGCGTGCGGGCCACCGACGAGCACGAGTCCTCCGCCGCTCTCGACGTAGCGGGCCAGGCGACGCAAGTGCCGCGCGAGGCCGTACTCCTCCGCGTCGATGTCTTGGAGAACGACCGCGTCGAACGACGGCAAATGTTCTTCGAAGAGTTCGTCGACGGGGAAGGGGATCAGCGAAAGTTCGCTCGGTGGCGCGCGCGGATCATCGTCGGGTGTGCGCAGGATGAAGAACGAGACCAGGTCGATGGACGGGTTCGCTTTGAGGAAGCGACGCAGCGCACGCACATCGTTCGTTGGGCGACCGGCCACGTGGAGCATTCGGACGCGCTCGCGGCGTACGTCGAGGATGACCGTACGCGCGTTGTTCTCGGCGACGGCGTCACCGGGAGGCGCCACAAGGGAAACCGCCGCAGCGTGGCGTCCAGGGCGCTCGTAGACGACGGTGAGGTCAACCTCGCCGCGGCCCGACGACGCGTTGACGACGGCGCTCGTTGCAGCGGAAGGCGAAACGCCGTCTTCGGGAATGGTTTGCCACTGCAACTCGATGGCGTCGCACGCAAGCCCTTGGCAGAGAACCTCGATGCGAACCGTGACAGGTCCGTGTGCAAAGGCGCTGCCCACCACGTGAACCGAAGCGATGCTCGCGTCCGGAGCGGATTGCCCAAGCGCCACCGTGTGCACGGGAACACCTGGAAACGGCAAGGCGCGACGCCATGCGAGAATGTCTGACGATGCGATCGATTGAGGGCCCGTGCTGCGGCCGTCGGTGACGAGGACGAGCGCGTGCGGCTCCGTGTCGCGAAGGTTCCGCAACGACGAAAACATCGTGGCGAGGTCGGTGCTCGCGCCGCGCGCGGATAGCTCCTCGGGCGCGCGGGGGTCGAACGCGGTGAGGCTTGCTCCTCGCATCGCAAACCAGCGCACCGGATGACCTTCAGAGAGAGCCGCGATGGAGGCGATCGCCTGCTTTCGCTCAGCGATGCGCGTGTCGAAGGGAAGGTCGATGGACCGCGTATCGTCGACGATAACGGTGAGGGGCACACGCCTTTCGGCATCGGAGAGCGTGGAGACGCGCGGGCGCAAAAGGGCTGCACCCATCGCAAGGGCCGCGAGCGTTCCGGTGGCAAGCAAGCGCGCGCGCTTCGGGTGACGATGGACCTCGAAGGCGAGCGCCACGACGCCGCAACCGAGCGCGACGGCCGTGACCACGAGGGTCCAGGGGCCCAAGTCCGATGAAGGCAACGCCGGAAGGCTCAATGCGGAACGCCTCGCCCCGCCCGACGGCGCATGAGAAATGGCGCGTGAACTTGGTCGTCTTTGTACGTGGAGCAGAGCGAATACATGGCGAGATTCACCGCGAAGCGAATGGAAAGCTCGCGATCGTGGTCGTCCATCGCGAGCAACCAGCGCGTTCCCGTTGTCGCGAGTGCCGACGAGAGGTCCTGATTGATCACGACAGCGTCGATGCGGTTGCCTCTCGCGACGGCCCGAACGCTTGGCGCGGAACCCTTGGCCCCGACGACGCGGGTCAGAAGGTAAAACGACCGAAACAACACGTGGTCAGGCGTCAGATCGATAGGGGCTGAGTCAGGTAATACGATGGATAGTTCGCGCTCGACCGATCGCGCGAAGGGACCGCCGACGCGATCACGTGCGCCGTCCCGGTCGTCGACGACGAGAAGTCCGCCGAGAGAAAAAAAGCTGCGAAGTTGGCTCTGTGCGCGGCCGTCGAGCGGCTCGATGGACCCGCGCCCCGCTGCGAAAAGCAAGGGAGACGCGAGCATGCCCGCGCTGCCAACGTCGACGATGCTCGGTTCGCGTACGACGCCGGCGCTCGTTCGACGCTCGAGTTCACGCGAGATGGTCGAGAGAACGGAGGGATCGCAGGCCTCGTCGCCTTTCCTGAATCGGAGTCCGCGCGGGTCGAATGACGTGCCCTCAGCCGCCGCACGTCGAGTCGAAGCGACCACGAGCGAGACAAGCGAAACCGCGCCCGACAGCAGCGCGCGACGCGAGAGCGACCGGACCGTCACGTCCCGTCGCCGCTCCACGCGGTGGGCACAACCTCTAGGTCGTAAACCTCGCGAAAAAGCTCACTCTTCTTTCGCACGGTCCACTCTTCGAGTTCGCGGTCGGGGGCTCCGTCAAGCAAGAGCCACAACTTGCCGGCGCTTCGATC
This sequence comes from uncultured delta proteobacterium, assembly GCA_903870415.1. Classification (GTDB taxonomy): domain Bacteria; phylum Myxococcota_A; class Polyangia; order Polyangiales; family Polyangiaceae; genus CAIQDA01. Next base: position 4,213 of record CAIQDA010000079.1, on the reverse strand, counting down.
GATGCGGGCGCGTGTACGATACACCTTTCCGCGATGCTCGCGATCGAGGGCGTCGGCGATGCGCAAGATGGCGGCGAGGCCTCGGACTTTGCCGCGGGCTTCGCGATCGAGTTCGCGGAAGTTCGGATGGCTCGGCTCCGGAACACTCTTGCGATGGTAGCGCGCGAGGTTCGCGACGATGGTCCTCTCTTCAGGAGAAAGGCCCATAATATCGGAGTTTTGGATGATGTACTGCGAGTGCTTGTGGTGGCCGTCGTAGCGGACAAAGTCGCCGACATCGTGAAGCACCGCACCGGCTCGCAGCAAGAGGCGGTCGCGCCGATCGAATCCGTGTAGTTGAGCGAGGTCCGTGAACAGCTGCATCGCGAAGCCCGCGACGCGCTCGCCGTGGGCGCGATCGAAGTGAAAGCGCTCGCCCAAGCGAACGCACGCGTCGATGATCGCTTGGTCCTCGTCGTCGTCGCTCCAGACCTTGAAGTACTTGTCGGAGAGCTCTTCGAGGATGCCTTCTTTGAGGCCAACCCCAGGGGCCACAATCGCGGGAAGTCCCACGCGTTCCGCGATGAGCGTGAAGATGGCCGTTGCGGTCACGATGGTGTCCGCACGGTCGGGCCGTAGCTTGTATTTCTCTTTGCGCTCGTCGACGGTCATGCGCACGAGCTCGTCGAGAAGGGCTTTGGCTCGGCTCGTGTCGATGGCGCGGATGCAGCCTGCAAAACCGCCTGCGCGCGGGCAGAGCTCGACGAGCGTGTCGATGTTTCCGCCCGTTCCGACGACCGCATCGAACTTGGTGTTCGCGAGCACTTCGGCCGCTTGGTCGAGGGCGCGCGTGATGCCTTCGTCCAAGAGCCGCCGCTCGTCGTTGCCAACGGTTGAACGATCGCGAAGGTAGGTTTCGAGCAGGCGAACGGTGCCGAGGGGCAGCGACACCGAGAAGGTTGTGCGACCGTGATCGAGGACCGTGAGCTCGGTGGACCCGCCACCGACGTCAACGAGAAGCACCGTTAGGTCGTCCAAGTAGAGTCGTCGCGTGACGGCGAGCTGGATGAGGCGGGCTTCTTCCGCACCTTCGATGATGGCGAGCTCGAGGCCTGATTCACGTCGTGCTCGTTCGGCGAGCGTTGCACCGTTGTCGGCCTCGCGTACGGCGCTCGTCGCGATGGCGCGCGTCGAGTCGACCTTCACCGAGTCCATAATGTTGCGAAAATCCCTGAAGGCCGCGCAGGCGAGCTGGATGGACTGCGGGGTCAGGCGACCGGAGATGAACACCTCGGCACCGAGGCGCACCGCGGCTCGAGAGCTTGTGACCTCTTTGAACGGACTCGGTGATTCGCGCACGCCCGTCTGCGCGGCGACACGCGCGCGCTCTTCTCGTGACGGGGTCGGCGCTTGAGCATCGACGACGCGGAGGCGGATGGCATTCGAGCCCACATCGATCGCAGCAAAGCGAGGCATCACGTCACGTTAGCAAAGCACCGACGTGCGAGACACGTGGGAGCGCGATGAATCTCAGCTGCCGCCGTGCGTGCGGCCAATCGCGTGGATACTTCCAGCGAGACACAGCATCGACACGAGCGCGCCGCCGAGAAGGATCGATCTCGGGTGGAGGATAGCGCCGGTGACCGTGAGCCCGATGGCCACGATCGATCCCATGGCGGCAAGCGCAGGAATTCGAGAGCGCGGAGGCCCGCTCACAGGTCGCTTCGCAACACGACGATGGCCACGTTTTCCCCAAGCGCAGGCGCTTTCGCTGAGCCCCAGGCGAACACACGCCCTTCGATCTCGAGAACTCCGGTGGAGCCAGGCGAGACCTTCGTGGCGTCCATGGCCTGAATCGTGTCGAGGTTCACCTTCGGGGTGGTTGGGCTTCCAAACGTGCCGCGTGAATCGCGAATCGCCACGTAAAGCACAGGCGCTTTCTCGGTCTCCGCTCCGGTTTTGCGCTTGTCGACCATGGTCTGCTCCGCCTGCGCTTGAAGGTGCCGAGCGAAGGAGCGGAAGGTCCAGCCCGACAGGAGGTAAGCTTTGAGCTCGGTGCCTTGCATCACCGGGACCATCGCCGCAAAGTCGTCGTCGACGACCGGACCGCCCGCCGCATCGAAGGTGCCGATGGTGGTGGCGAACGATTGGCCAGCGGCCGTTGCGCGAGCGAGGTCGAGCCCCTTGAACACGTCGAAGAGTTGGATGCCCGCGATGCGATCTTCTTCGAGGTCGCTGCGAATACCCAGGCCATCGACGGTCGCGAGGGCCATGAACGTGGACTTCGCTGTGCGCAGGTCAGGCACCGTTGAACGAATGCGTCGAAGCGATTTCCGAACGTCGGAAGGCTCGACTGGCCCCGTCGTACCAAGCCCATACAATGTCTTGGCAACGGCTGCGGCACCAGGCGGCATTCCGCGCCGAAGCTCGTCGACGTCGCTTGCCGCGATGACCGAGAGCTCTTCCGCCTGAACCCTCGCTCGCTCCGCGGACTTCTTAGCGTTGTCCGTGCACCCCGAGGCGACGACGGGGATAACGAGGGCGAGGGTTCGTCGAAGAAATGCGCGCGCCATGTTGTTTTGTACCGGAGGAGGGGGTCGAACCCTCACGCCCAGGGGGCGGCGGATTTTGAGTCCGCTGCGTCTGCCATTCCGCCACTCCGGCTCACAAACAGGCTTCATGCCCGTTCGCCGTCGGCTTGGCAAGCGCAGGATTCGATCGCCGGTAAACCAGCGTCGGAGTCACCGGAACGCTTGCACACTCGCGCAGTCACGTGCTACCGCTGCGCCTCCTTTGAAAGGAAGAGGAGCCGTTACGGATGAACGTTGATGCCGTCCAGTGCAAACCGCTTGAAGTCGCCGTCACCGAAAAAGGTGTCGAGCGCGCGATCAAGCTTCTTAAGCGCAAGCTTGCGAGTGAAGGCGTCCTCCGTGAGTTGAAGCTCCGCCGCCATTACATGAAGCCGAGCGTCAAGAAGCGCAAGAAGCAGGCAGAAGCAGCCCGTCGTCGCCGCAAGCGAGCGAAGATGGAAGCGGCTGGTCCTCGCACCTGAATCGCTTCGCGGATTCGTCGCCTAGGCAGGCGAACCCGCGGTAAGCTTCGGTCTCCCCAGGCCGCCCCTTCGGGTGCGGCCTTTTTTTATTTGTTGAGTTTAGATGATGTCCGACGCCAATCGAGCCTCTTCCATCGTCGCGGGCGCTCCACAGATCGACCGGGTGATGGTCGAAGAGCGCGCCGCCTCCTTCGCGAAACGTTCTCTCAAGAAGTCGTCGAAAATCGCAGGCCTTCGCTTGGCTGTGTCGATGATGGACCTGACGACGCTTGAGGGAAAAGACACCGAAGGGAAGGTGGAGGCGCTTTGCCGAAAGGCGATGCGACCCCTCGACCGCGACCCGTCAGTGCCGTCGTGCGCGGCCGTTTGCGTCTACCCGAACTTCGTTGCCACCGCGAAGCGTGAGCTCGCAGGCAGCTCCGTGCAGGTTGCAAGTGTCGCCACGGCGTTCCCGAGCGGACTGTCTCCACTCTCCATCAAGCTCGACGACGTCCGAAAGGCCGTCGAGTTCGGCGCCGACGAGATCGACATGGTCATCGACCGGGGCGCTTTTCTGAGCGGCCAGTACGCAAAGGTCTTCGACGAAATTGCGGCGACGAAGGAGGCGTGCGGGAAAGCGCACCTCAAAGTCATCCTCGAAACCGGCGAGCTCGGAAGCTACGATCTCGTGCGTTCTGCCAGCGAATTGGCGATCGCGGCGGGCGGCGACTTCATCAAGACCTCGACGGGAAAGGTGCAACCTGCAGCTACCCCCGGAGTCGTTCTCGTGATGCTCCAAGTCATCGCCGATCACTTCCGCAAGACGGGCATCAAGATCGGCATGAAGCCCGCGGGCGGCGTTCGCTACACGAAGCAGGCGCTCGCCTATCTCGTGATGGTCAAGGAGACGCTCGGCGACGCGTGGCTCGATCCCCACCTCTTTCGGTTCGGCGCGAGCGCCTTGCTCAACGACGTGCTGCTCCAGCTCGAGAAAGAGCGCTTCGGCGTGTACCACGCGGAAGAAGATTTTTCCCGCGATTAGCCTGGCGGTTCGGCCACGTCGCTCTCGCCTCCTTGCTCCCTTTTACGCTCCTTCGCTGTTCGGTTTCGCACCATGAAAGACGACTCCAGCACCACCGGTTCACTCTTCGAGTTCGGGTCCAAGTGGGACTACGCGCCCGCTCCGGAGGCGCGCGACTGGGT
>CAIQDA010000078.1 GCA_903870415.1 uncultured delta proteobacterium | reverse complement strand
GCGCGGGCGATTTCGTCGACGTCGCTAGGGACAACGCCTTTAACCACTTCAACGGCGACCGCGACGCGCTCTTCACCGTCGCGCTCGAGGGAAAATGCTGCGGCGCAGCCAAGTCGAAGGGCGGGGTGCGCGCCCTCAAGCGCCTGCTCCACGTCGTGCGGGTAGACGTTGCGGCCACGGAGCACGATGAGGTCTTTGTGGCGTCCCGTGATGAAGACCTCGTGATCGACGACGAACCCGAGGTCGCCGGTGCGAAGGTACCGCGCGTTGTCCTCGCCTGCGAGCGTGGCTCCAAACGTGCGCGCGCTCTCGTCGGGGCGCTTCCAGTACCCGTCTGCGACGCTGGGGCCTCGGACCCAAAGTTCGCCCACGCGCCCTTCATCCGACGCCGTGCACAACGCCGGGTCAACGATGCGCAAGTCGTGGTCGACGATGATACGTCCGCAACTCACGAGGGGGCGCGTGCGGCCGGTTGCATGGGACTCGATGCGCACGTGGCCCTTGTCGAGCGCTTCCTTGTCGACATGGATGACGACGAGAGGCTCGAGCGTGATGCCCGTAGTCGTCAGCACGGTGCACTCGGCGAGGCCGTAACCCGGGTGCATGGCGTCGCGACGAAAACCCCGCGGCCCAAACACCTCGACGAACCGATCGATGCTCTCGAGACGAATCGGCTCCGCACCGTTTACGGCCACCGTCCACGTCGACAGATCGAGCGCCGCGAGCTCCTCGGGGGTCACCGTCTGCGAGCAAAGGTCGAGGGCAAAGTTAGGGTATTCGCTGGCCGTTCCGCCGTAGCGCGTGATGGCCTGAAGCCAGCGCACGGGCTTCTTGAGGAACGCGAGCGGCGGCATGAGCACGCCGAGCATGTTCGAGAACACGGGCTGGAGCACGCCGTTGATGAGTCCCATGTCGTGGTAAACGGGCAGCCACGACACGTGCACGCTTTCGGGCGTGTAACGGACGCGGTCCCAGTGACTCCGTGCATTGTGCAGCAAGTTGCCGTGGGTGATGACCACGCCACGCGGCACGCCCGTCGAGCCGGATGTATACTGCAAGAAAGCGGCGACGCTTGCATCGAGCGACGGCGAAACGAAGGACTCGGCCAAGGTGCCATCGATGGCGTCTGTGGCGATCCACCGCAGGGCGGCAAGCTCGGGGGCGAGCGGCGTGATGTGCGGCGCCATCTCGGCGAGGGCCGCCGTCGTCAACACATGGGTTGCGTCCGAGTCAGCAGCAACCGTTTGAAAGCGAGGAAGCGTGCGAGCGAGGCGCGAGGGGATCGGCGGGTAGGCCGGCACCGCGATGACTCCGGCGTAGAGGCACGCGAAGAACGCCACCACGAAGTCGAGGCCCGCGGGGTAGACGAGAAGCACGCGATCGCCAACGCGCGTGGTTCGCTGAAGCGTTGCGGCAATGGCGCGCGCACGCGAGTCGAGCTGCGCGTAGGTGAGGGAAATTCCAGGCTCTTCGCCGTTCTCAAGGAACACAAACGCGCGGCCGTCGGGTGTCGTCGCGGCGCGGTAACGAAGGACCTCGTCGAACGATGTGCACGCGCGGTCGGCGTTCGGCATCGCCACAGTCCCAGGGGCAACGAATCCGGATTCAGCGGGGTGAGTGTTCGGGGTCATCACGCGGTCTAAGGAGAGGGCAGGGGCGGCCAATCACAAGGGCCTTGCTCAACGTTTTCGGTCACGGAGCGGTTGGCGCTCGCCCCGCATTCGCGCGCTCGGCTTCGAGCTCAAGGGGCAGCAAATCTTTCCACCAGGTGGCGCCGTACGCCATCGTCATGAAGGCGATTGTGGAGGGCGAATGCCCTGCGGCGCGACCTCGCGGCGTCGCCACGAAGATCTGAAGTCCGTGCACCACGACGCTCAAGAAGACGTCGATGGCCCACAAGACCCAGAGCCACGAATGCGCGGCAAAGAACGGGTAGAACACCGCGCCGACGGCGATGAAGAGCCATCCGAAAATGGGAATCGATCGCAGGGCGAGGGACGGCGGCCCCTTGCGCGCTTGGGTGACGAGGTTCGACGCCCACGCCGCGAGTTCTTCACGACCGATCTTCGCGTTGTGCCTCACGTCGACAGGGAACTTCGGGTGCACGAGCGCGAGCGTGACCGCGCGGGTAGATGGGTGCTCTTGGGCGAGGCGAAGTACCTCGGCTACCACGCGCCGTCGCGTCTCGATGTCGGGCGTTTCGTGGAGTTCGAGGCAGAGGATGGGCTGCTGGCGACCGGGCTCCCCCATGCCCACAAGCGCGCTGCGGTACACGAGTGGATGCCCGTTGAAGATGCCTTCGGTGGCCACGCTAAAGAGCGTGCCGCCGGCGGTTTGCACGCGCTGGCTTTTTCGCCCGACGAACCAAAGGCGACCTTTTTCGTCAAGCCACCCGAGGTCCCCGGTGCGGTGCCACAGGGTCGCGCCTTCTTGGATTTTCATGAGGCGATCGGCCTCGGCGTTGCGATGGTAGCGCGGGCTTACGATGGGGCCCGCGATGGTGATCTCGCCGATGGCACCGGGCGCGCACCAGTCGCTGGCCGTGACGTCGGCGAGGGCTTCGTCGGAGATGCGCAGAATGCGAATGGCTGTTCCACCTCGCGGACGCCCGACGCAGGTCCCTTTGCCTTCGGCGGTGGCCGCGCGCGTTTCGGCAACGGTCTCGCGGGCCTCGATCGACGCAATCGGCAACGCTTCGGTGGCGCCGTAGGTCGTGAAAAAATTCGCGTGTTCGGGCATGAGCGCGCGAAACGCATCGAGGACCTTTGCGTGCACAGGCGCGCCGCCCGAGATGACGAAGCGCAAACTTGGAAACGAATCGCCTGGCTTCGCGCCACGCGTCACGCGGTGCATGAACGCGGGCGAACCGAAGAGCATGGTCACGCGGAAACGGTTGATCGCCGAAATCACGGCGCGCGCATCGACCTCACCGGGCTTCGCTTGGTCCATCGGCGCAAGCACCGAGGTCGAGCGGATCATCAGGTTGAAGAGGGCGATGAACGGAATGGTCACGAGCGACATGTCCGTGTCGCATTGGCCAAACTCGGCTTCGACCGATCGCACCATCGCGTCGATCATGCCGTGGGTGCACTCGACGCCTTTGCGTGCGCCGGTGCTGCCCGTCGTGAAGTTGATGAGCGCGAGATCGTCGTGCGAGGTGTCGGCGATCGGCACGAGCTCCGCGCCGTGGTCATGAAGTTCGGAGAGGAGAGACCCGCCCCAGAGCTTGCGCTTGCTCACGGTGACCAGAGCCCGGAGCGTGCTGAATGAATCGGGAAAAAGCAGGCGAACGACGTGCGCGAGCGGAATGCCGATGAAGGCCTCGGCTCCAACGGACTTGTAGCATTCGACCATTTTGCGAATGCCCATGCCGGGGTCGACGACGACCGGAACGGCGCCGACCTTGAACAAGCCGAAGAGTACGCCGTATAGTTCAGGGCTGCTCTTGACCATCACGATGGTCTTGGTTCCCTTGGTGATGCCGAGGCGCTTGAAGCCACGTGCGTACGCGTCGGAGTCTCTCTCGACGTCGGCGAACGAGAGACTGTCGAAACGGACCTCACCCGCGGCGTCGACGCCGTTTGGAAACCAGATGGCGTCGGTCCCTGGCGAGAGGTCCGCGTTCGCGCGAAGTCGAGCGGCGATGTTGAATCGTTCAGTCACAGGAGGCCTCTCGCAGTCGTGCTCAAAGGCGGTATGCGATGCACGTGCTCGTCACGCCGGAGCCGACGCCGACGAAAAGCAGCTGGTCGATTCCTGATGGAATTCCCTGCGCTTGAAGCTGTGCATACGCGAACGCGAGGGCCGAAGTGTGCGGGTCGCCGTCGAGGCCCGTCACCTGAACGACGTGGTCGGCGGCAAGCTCGCATCGTCGTGCGAGGTCGCGCGCGAAGGTCGCGCTTGGTTGCGACGGAAGGACGATGGTGCGCGACAGGTCGAGACCATGGGTCTGCGCGTAGGTGCGGACCGCGGACACGGCGGCCTCGAGGAGGCGCGCCTCGTAGTTGGCGTCGATGCGCAGGTTCATCTGATGCGCGGCGCCGGGCTTGTCTGCGGGTCCACACATGACGCTCGCTTCGAGGCCGCGGGTCGCGTCGTCGGACATGGCGGTGTGAAGCGAGCCAAACCCTCTGGCGTCGTCGGACTTCACGAGGAGCATTGCGGCGCCAACGGCTGCGAACGGAAAGCCTGGAACGGCAGCCTTCGCCGGGTGCGCGTCGCCGGAGACGATGAGCGCCGTCTTGACCTTGTCGTTCATGAGAAACGCGGACGCGACCTGCACGGCGTTGAGCATGCCGCCCGCGCCGTTCATGAGGTCGAAGGAGAAGCTCCAATTCATCGCCGCGTTTGGAAAGTCGAGGCGATACCCGAGCGCTTTCTGGATGATGGCGGCCATCGCGGGCTCGACCATGTTCTCGTCGCGGTAGATGCCGACGTTGATCAACAGGTCGACACCCTCGGACCCGATGCCGCCCGCTTCGAAGGCACGGCGGCCTGCGATGACCGCGTGATCGAGGGCGCTGAAGTTGCTCGCGTCGGCGCTGACACCGGTGGACTTGATGATGATGCCCATGGCTATTTTTCGATCTCGAGGGAGACGGTGACCCCAACGAAGCCCGTGACGAGACCCGACGCGGCGGGCACGAGCAAGAACTTGCTTCCGGGTTTCACGCGCTTATTCCTGAGGCTCTCGTAGAGAACGATGAAGTGCGAGGTGGTCGCCGTGTTTCCGTATTCTTCGCAGATGGAAAGCGCCTCGGGCATCGTCGTGTTGAAGACCTTGCCCGCGAACTTCGTGAAGTTTTGGATCGCTCGCACGCTCACCTGATGCTGCACGACGTAGTCGTACTTCTCGGCCTCAAACGTCGTGCCCCACTTCTCCATCAGGTTCATCTGGAACGTCGGCCAGAGGCGCACGCGGTCCTCGTTATGCATCTGCTTGTTGTCGGTGTAGAGTGCAATACCGGGGGTAGCGTCGCTGGGCTTGCCGATGCAAAAGTGAGCGCCCGTGGCGGCCGTGAGCATCTCGATGTGGTGTATCTTGTTCGCGTCGTCTTCGGCCTCGTCGACGACGACCGCCGCTCCCGAGTCGCCCACGGTGAGTGAGCCAAATTGCGGGTCGAGCGCCTCTTTGATTTCGAGCACGGCCGTTTCGGCAATGGTCGTGATGCACTCGCCGCTGATGACGATGCCGTTCTTGACGATGCCTGCTTTGATCATTTGATCGAGCAACATCACGCCGCTCATCATGCCCGCGCACGCGTTCGAGAGGTCGAACGTGATGGCCTTCGTGGCCCCGAGCAAGCGCTTCAACTCAAGAGCAAACGAGGGCTCGAAGCAGAGCTCATAGCCGTCCTTCATGCGGCTGATCGACACGGACACGATGACGTCGAGGTCTTCGGCGCGGTAACGCGAACGCTTCAGGCAGTCGCGCGCGGCGGCAAGACCGAGCACAAGCGACCCCTCGAAGTGCCCTGGCCGCTTGTCGTGCACGCGGCGGTTGTGGATGCCCGTGATGTCTTCGATGTTGAACGGGGCTTTGAACGCCATGCGCTCGACGAGCTCTGCCGTGGACATGCGCCCTTCGGGCAAGAAGGCGCCCAGAGACTCGAATCGCGTGTGCATCGACAACCCTCTCCGCGCGTTGATTCGCGCCCTTCATCGAAGGCGCGAGTGTGCATCTTTCATGCACAGAACCACAAGCGCAATTCAGGTACGCGTCGCGTCATCGCGCGGTGCTGGCGGTCACGCGTCCACTCGTTCACGCGTTCACAGCCCGCGACTAAGACGTGAACCAGGGCTTCACCGAGGTGCCCTCTTTGAACGAGTGCAGGTAGACCTTTGGCAGCGGCGGCGACACGCAGTCCGCTTCGGGCGGGTTGTTCGTGGCGAAGACGTGGCCTGGGTACCTTGAGGCGATCGCCGCGCCTTCGAGGGCGCACGCTTGGTAGTAAAAACGCGCGGCCTCGTTTGGATCACCGCCGGACTCCACGTGGCGCG
>CAIQDA010000077.1 GCA_903870415.1 uncultured delta proteobacterium | reverse complement strand
TCGCGCCGCCCGACGATGTCTTTGTCGATGAGCCCAAGGACGACGTTCGAATTGCCGATGTCGATCGCGAGAATCATTGAAGAAACCCTAGCATTGCGGCGAGCGGTCGCGGCGGAAGCCGAGCGCTAGCTGTGCCGGTCATTTCCTCGTGCGCGGGCGACCGAGGTGCCAATCGCGCCTTGTTCCGCGGCAAACGAGCCTGAGCCGATGCCGCGATGCGGCAGTCGAATTGCCAGCAGAAATATTGACGAACGAGCGTCGGACCCCATACGCTTTTGGCTGTATCCGGCGGGGCCCGAGGCCTCACGGCAACGGGGATTCCATGGCGATTCAGGTAACGTTTTGGGGCGTGCGCGGGAGCATCCCGACACCGGGCAGCGACACCGTTCGCTTCGGCGGCAATACGAGCTGCGTCGAAATGCGCGCTGGAAAAGCCATTCTCATTTTCGACGCGGGCACAGGCATTCGCTTGCTGGGGCAGAAGCTGCTCCGCGAGATGCCGCTGAAGGGCTACGTGTTTTTCAGCCACGTGCATTGGGACCACATTCAGGGGTTCCCGTTCTTCGCGCCCGCGTTCGTCAAGGGAAACAGCTTCGAACTTTTCGGTGGCAACAGCACCACGCGGTCGCTCGCCGAAGCGTTGGGCGGGCAAATGGACCACCCGAACTTTCCAGTCGACATTGGCGACATGGGCTCGGTCATGAGCTTCACCGACCTCGTCGAAGGCCAAGTCGTCGAAATCGATTCGGGCACGGACCTCGGCCCCATTCGCGTTTCGAACACGCGCGGCAATCACCCGAACGGCGTCTGGATTTACCGCGTCGACTACGCTGGAAAGAGCGTCGTCTACGCGACGGATACGGAGCACTACGCGGTCGTTGACCCGAAGATCCGCGCGCTCGCAAAAGACGTGGACGCGCTCATTTACGACGCGATGTACACGCCCGAAGAGTACCTCGGAAAAGTTCCTGGCGCGGGGCCTTCGAAGGTCGGTTGGGGGCACAGCACGTTCGACGAAGGCGCGAAGCTCGCCGCAGCGGCCACCGTGAAGCATCTCTACTTGTTTCACCACGACCCGCAGCAGACCGACGCCGACGTGCTCAAGAAGGAAGCGCGCGCGCAGGCTCTCTTTCCGGCGTGCACCGCGTCGTACGAAGGTCTTTCCTTCGAGGTGTGACGGCGAGCGTGCCTCGCTTCGTTGGCGTCGCTCGTGTCGACGCTCGCGTCCGCGAACGCGACAATCGTCGGAAAAGCGACAAGGCCGCGCCCAACCAAGAAGGCCACGAATCGTTTGCCCACGCAGCGCTTCGCGGCCAATTCGCGCGCATTTTCGCAGGTCCGCTCCCGGGCATCGTTGTTGCACGCCTTCGAACCTTGAAGAGGTTCCCATGGCCCAGCTTTCGACCCCCAACTCCTTGCAACGCTACCGCGCGAGCCTCGCGGACTTCGAACCGCTTTCGCGAGACGACGAACGCGAACTGACAAGGCGATGGCGCGCAGGCGAGGGTCGCGCGGGAGAGCGAATCGTCGAGGCGTGCCTGCCATTCGTGATCGCGATTGCCCTCGAGTACCGGCGGTGGAGCGTGCCTCTCGAGGACGTCATTCAGCAGGGAAACATGGGCTTGCTGCGCGCGGCCTCGAAGTTTGATCCCGACCGCGAATGCCGCCTTGCGACCTATGCGGCGTATTGGATTCGCGCCGAAATTCGCGAGTACGTCGTGCGCGCGTACCGCGTGGTGCGCCTTGGTACGACGAAGAACGAGCGTCGCGCGCTGCGGGCATACCGCACCACGCGGGAGACGGACCCGGAGAAGCTGTCCGCGATGAGTGGCCTGTCGCCGGAGCGCGTGACGATGCTCTTGCCCGTGATCGCCGCGAAAGAGGCGAGCCTCGATGCGAGCCCCGATGGCCAGTGGTCGGTCATGGATCGCCTTGCGAGCGACCTTGCGGACCCTGAAGAACTCGCGGGCATGGAAGAGCATCGCGTTCAGGCGAAGAGCGCGGTGAAGTTGGCGCTGAAGACCTTGTCCATTCGCGAGCGCCTCATCGTGCGCGAGCGACTCATGAGCGAAGACCCGCTCACGCTCCAAGCCCTCGGTGCGATTCTCGGCGTCAGCAAGGAACGCGTGCGGCAGCTCGAGGAACGCACGCGGTCGAAGCTGCGCGAGTGCCTCGGCACATTTGCTCCCGCCGTGTAGACCGCCACGCAAGGCGGTGACGCCGACCCGCTGCGGGTCAGGAAGTTCCGCATCTGCAGCGCGTCTGCTACCCGGAGTCCATGCGGCGAAAAGCAGCCATCGGTGCCCTCGCGGGGCTCGTCATGCTGGGTTCGCTCGCGGTCTTGCTCCCGAGGTCGACGCCGCCCGTCGCGACCATTGTCCACGACGCGGGTCCGCCACCTTCGCGTGTCGAGCCCGAAGTTCGCGCCGCATCTCTCGCTCCACCCGGCGATGGACCTGCGCGTGTATCCTGCACGGACTTGTCGCGCATCATGGACCAGGTGCTCGGTGAACTCGTCGAAGAGCCGCAGCCTCTCGACGAGGTGGTCCTTGCGACGAGCGTGCGCGATTGGCTTGACCCGCACGGCTTTTGGAGTGCGGCGCCCGACTCGGCGGCGGGACGTCGCATGGGCACGACGCGCTGGATCTCGGCCCTCGGAAACCCGACCTCACCGTGCCAGGAGTCCCTCGCGGTGGGCGCGCTCCTCGAGCGCGAAATCGGTGACCTCGGTGCCGAATTTGACGAGGCCCGTGCCGGTGAAGGCGACGCCGACGACGTTGAGGAGCCATGGCTCGCGGCATCGACGACGGTGTTCGAGGCTACGAAGGTGACGCGTCAAGCCGTGCAGCTTGCACATATTCTGGGACGTCGCGCGGGAGCTGTTGAGCGCGCGGTCGGCGGAGCGATGGGGCCGCTCGTCGATGCGGGCCGCATGCGCTTCTTTCCCATCCTGAAGCCCGATGCGTGGGCCGAGGTGGTCCATGCCGCGCTCCTCCGAAGTTGGGTCGTGCTCGTGGACCCGCACGGTGATTGGGCGCCGAACGGCGAAGAGGCGGGGGTGCTTGAGCTTGACCTTGAGTCGACAACGCCGAGCCCCTTTTGGACCCGCTACGCGCGAACCGCGCTTGGCTTGCGCATCGACGAAGGCGCCGAGGGCGGGCTGCGCGATGGCGATGTGGTCGTTGAACTCGGCGGCCACGCGGTGATGGGTCTCACGCCCGAGCAGATTGAGCAGCTCCGCTGGCACCTCGCGTATGAGAAGAGGTCGTTCGCCGCGAAAGTCCTCCGCGCAAACCCGCTGCGGCTTGACGACGTGACCGTCGATCTTCCCGCGATCGAGCATGCGGAAGGGACGGCCGAAGAGTCATTGCAAGTTACACGCATTCCCTATGGCGATGGACAGGTCGTCGTCATTGCGATTCCCGATGTGCGAACGGACTTGGGCGACGAGCTCGGGCGCGTTCTCCAAGCCATCACGCGCGAGGGGGCCGTCGGCGTGGCGCTCGATCTTCGCGGAAATGGCGGAGGTGCGACGGACGGTGCGAGTGGCGCGCTTGGGCATTTTCTCCCGGGAGCGCCGCTCTTCGCGCTGCGACGACGTGATGGAACGCTGGAGGTGCAGCAAGCCTCGGCGGGAACGGCGGCAACGGCGTGGCGAGGTCCGCTTGCGGTGCTTGTGGACGGGGCGACGGCGAGCGCGGCGGAGATGATCGGCGGCGCTCTCGCGAGTTACGGGCGCGCAACGCTCGTGGGCACGGCGACCTTTGGAAAGGGCTGCGCGCAGGAGTACCTCGACGACGTCGCGGACGCGGGGGTGCTGCGGGTGACGACGCTCGTCTACGCACTGCCCGACGGTGCGCCGGTGCAGCGTGTTGGACTGAAGCCGCGCCTGCTCGTCGACGAATGGCGGCGAGGAACGTCGGAACGCGAACGCGATCTGCGTGGCGCGCCGAAGACCTGGCAGGGGCCCGATATTCGTGACCGAAAACTCATGGCCGACCTCGGAACGATGCGCTGGCCGGGGCACTTGGGACGCGTGGGGCCATGCGCGGAACCATCGGTGTGTCGCGCGCTCAAGATGCTCGGAACGGCACCCAGCGCCCGGCGTTGACGGTCTCGCTCTCTTGGGCGGTCGAAAACGGCGGTACATTTCGCGGCATACGGCCCAACGCCCCGCAATGAAGTGCGGCGCATCGCTCTCGTGCGTTGAAAAGCAGGTGGCAGTGTCGCAAGCTCGACGGGCTTATGAGGACCCATTCGGCGCCGGCGGCGCCATCTGTTGACCGTCATCGAATCTTGCTCGTGGAAGACGACGCCGCGATGGCCTCGACGATGGTTCGAGCGCTGCGTGCGGAGGGCTTCGAGGTGGAGCTCGCGACGGACGGTGAGCGCGCTCTTGCCCTCGCGAACACGCGGCCATTTTCGCTCGCGCTCCTCGACTTGCGTCTCCCGTTTGTCGACGGGTACGCGGTGCTCGAGCGGCTCGGTAAGCGAGAGAACTTGCCCATCATCGTCGTGACGGCAGGCACCGAGCTGTCCGATCGCCTTCGTTCGTTCGAGCTCGGCGCCGTGGACTTCATCGCGAAGCCGTTTTGGATCGAGGAACTGATCGCCCGGGTTCAGCTTCGACTCAAACGTTCGAAGCGCCGCGAGCCAGGGCGCCGCTTCACGATCGGCACGCGCGTGGTTGATCTCGACGCGCGTTCCATTTCAGGTGTCGAGCTCACGCGCGCGGAGTTCGACATCCTCGTGTTCCTCCTCGATCGCCGCGGGCAAGCGGTCACGCGCGACTACATCGCGGCGGGTGTTCTCTCGCCCGGGAGCGAAGTCGAAGCGCGCACCGTCGACAGCCACGTGGGGCGCATCCGAAAGAAGCTCGGTACCGACGGACGGTTCATCAGCACCGTGTGGGGTGTTGGCTACCGCTGCGAGCTTGAGACCTGATGCGACGCCGTCTGAACCTCTACCGCCAGGTCGTCGGCGGGATCGTGATGACGGGCGCTATTGTCGTATGTGCGATGTATGTCATCATCCACGCGACCATCGCGGAGGTGCGCGAGACGTGGGCGGCCCGTTACAGCGCCCCGGATCAAGTCGCGCGTTGGGTCGTCGCGTGTGAGGCGAATCCGCAACGCGCTGTGGATGTCAGCGAAAACGGTGCGCGCGTTCTCCCGTTCGACGTGCGGACCGGCGGCTCGCTCGCGGGGGCCATCGACCATGCGCTCGCCACAGACCTCGCAGGTGGCGACCGTTCCGCTGCGCGCATTGACTGGTTTGGACGCGAGGCGGGCGGGCGTGTGGCCGTTGCCTCGGGCGGCACGGGGCCATGCAGCGCCTTTCAGGTGGACGGCGTCGTGGACAGGCTCGCGCTCAAAGAGATTCGCGTGGCGTGGGCGACCGCCATCTTCGTCGCCATCTTTGTCTTGCTCGCGGGCGGCCTTGTCGCGGTGCTTCGGCCACTGCTTCGACGCTTGGCGATTCTCGAGCGCGCGGCGGCCGGTGTTGGCTCGCCCGAGGCGGCTCGCGAGGTGAGCGGTCCCGACGAACTCGGACTCATCGCCGAAGCAATGGCGCGGGCGTTCGAACAGATCACGATGGACCGCGAGCGCATCCTTCGCGAGGTTCGCGTGCGCGACGAGTTCATCGCGGACATTTCCCACGACGTACGGACCCCGACCACATCCTTGCAGTTTGCACTTGTCGAACTCGACGAGGTGCTTTCGATGCAAGCGGAGACCGAGGCGCGACCGATCATTCGACGTGCGCTCGCCGACGTCGTCTACATCGCGTCGCTCGTCGCGAACCTTTCCGTGGCGCGGCGCCTTTCCGATGCAGACGAGGTCGAGAAACGCGAGCCGCTCCAAGCGGTGGACCTTCGAAGCATCGCCGAGCGCGTGGTGCTTCGCGGAGGCATTTTTGCGAAGCGTCAGGGGGTCAGCGTCGAGCATGCAATCGGCGAGGAGCCTGTCCTTGTGCTCTCCGATCCAGTCATCGCCGAACAGATGCTCACGAACATCGTCGAGAACGCGATTCGCTACAACCAGCAGGGCGGGCGCGTGGCGCTGACGCTTGATCGTCGAGGCGCCTCGGGCTTCGTGGTGCATGTGCGCGACGATGGTCCAGGCGTGGCGCCAAGCGAACTTCCGAAGCTCGGCGAGCGCACGTTCCGAAGCTCGTTTGCACGCGAACGCGACCCGCGCGGTTCAGGCCTAGGTCTGGCGATTGTGCGTGCGGGCTGCGAGCGTTTCGCGTGGACGTGCGGCTTCGCAGCTCTCGATCCGCGAGGCCTCGAAGTTTCGATTGCGGGCCCGGTCATCGAAGAAGCTCCGCCCGTTGTCGAGGCGTAAAAAAAGCGTCACGCACGTGAGACGCGCGCAACGCATGAGCCCCACCACGCGGCGGGCAATGGCGCTTCAGCTGATCAGCTGATGTTCGTGTCCTTCGTCGGCGCGTCTTTCGAAGCGGACTTCTCATCCGCGTCCGCTTCGCGAAGCCCTTGCTTGAAGGACTTGATACCCTGGCCAAGTCCGCCTCCGATATCCGCGAGGCGCTTGCCCCCGAAGAGCAGCAGCGCCACACCGGCGATGACCAGAATTTCCATAGGTCCTAGATTTCCCATGATGCCCTCAGCGCGACACGCGCACTTTGGGGCCGTAGCAGGCCCGAATCGCCGTTTCAACGTAGCCACACGCGCGGCGGCGGCTCTGGTTTGCGTCGCGGTCTCGGCGCGCGCGGACACTCACGGTTTCGAACCCCCAGCCACTGGAATCGTTCTCGGCCTCGAACTTGGCGTTTTGGCCGCGTCCGCGTTCGGGGCGCACGAATCGTCGGCATGGGCGTGGTCGCTCGGTTTCGGCGCAGGAGCGGGTCTTGGCGCCGGATTCTGGGCCGGTTCCCTCGAACGCGAATCCACCGCGACGGCGACGCTGCGAGCGGCCACCCTGGGCTTTCTCATTCCCGCCGTGGTTCTTCTCTGGTCCCGTGCGGCTGAGCCACCCTCACCCGAGGCATCGGAGGACGCTTCGCCACTCGCACGTCCGGTCCAACCCGACGCCGACCTTTCGACACAAAAATCGCCATGATGGGTGGCGACGTTCATTTGAACGCTTGCCGTGCCGTATCGATTCTCACGTAGACTTCCCCTCCGGCGCTTCGGCGTCGGCGACACCTGGAGTTCCCACGGTCATGCAAGCGCAGCGTAGTGGTCCCGCACCCAGTGGAACGGCAAAGCCGTCCGACCCGATGATTGGCCGCGTGATCGCGGGGCGCTATCGCCTCGAGACACGTGTTGGCGAAGGTGGCATGGGCATCGTGTACCGCGCGCGGCACGTGCTCATCGATCGCGTCGTCGCCCTCAAGCTCATTCGCCCGGACCTGCGTGGGGAAACCCACCTCCGAGCGTGGATGCTTCGAGAAGCGCGCGCGGCCAACCGTGTCGACCATGCGCACATCATCGACATTCACGACATCGGCGAGACAGAAGAGGGCGAACTCTATCTCGTGATGGAATACCTCGTGGGCACGTCGCTCTCGACGGAGCTCGCGCGCGGACCGGTGCCTGTCACCCGCGCGACGGACATTCTTGAGCAGCTCTGCGCGGCTCTTGCTCGTGCGCACGACCTTGGCGTCGTTCACCGCGATCTCAAGAGCGACAACATTCTGCTCACCACGCGCGGCGGTCGAAAAGACTTCGTCAAGATTCTCGACTTCGGACTCGCGCACCTCGCGATGGATCCACGTCTCGCACCGAAGGGGGCTATTTTCGGTACTCCCGAATATATGTCGCCGGAGCAAGCGCGTGGCGAAGAGGCTGGTCCGCAGAGCGATCTCTACGCGCTCGGCATTCTCTTCTACGAGATGGTGACAGGGCAGTTGCCTTTCCGAAGCGACGACCGCGAGACGCTCCTCGAACTTCAGCGATCGGGTACGCCGGTGAGGCCGCGGCAGCTCAAGCCCGACCTGTTGCCCCAGGCGGAAAACATCATTTCAAAGCTTCTCGAAAAGGACCGGCGCAAGCGTTACCAGGACGCCCACCACCTTCACGAAGAGCTCAAGGGTCTTCAGCGCGCGCTCCCGAGCACGCCCTGGGAAATCAACTCGCCCGGCGAAGGCGCGCCACCGCCGCCACCGCCGCCACCGCAGACCCCCGCGGTCATCGAGTGGGCAAGTCGCGCGGCGTCGTTCGCCCGCATGGTCAGCCGCGCATACCCGCAAGCCAACGCGCCTGCAGAGATCATGGGCGCGACCAATCAACTTTGGGACTTGGCTGCGAAGGCCAATCGCCTCGAAGGCGAAGTCGCCAGCCACACGCGAAAGCTCGAGGCGCTTGAACGCCGCGGTCGTGCGTTGCGCGCGGAAATCGGCCGTAAGGTCGAGGAGCTCGCGCACGAAGAGTCGCGCGTCCTTCGTGACGTCACGTCGGAACAAGCAGAGGTCGTGCGTCTCAAAGAGACCGTGCAGGCCGCTGAGCGCGCAGCGATTCTTTCGCGTCAACAGGCCGACGTAACGCCGATGACGAGCGACGGCGCTCGATCCGTTTTTGAGCGCGCCGGAGCCGCCGTTGCGATGCTCGAGGCCCGTCGCGAGCAACTCCACGAGCACGAGCAAAAGGCCGTGCAAAAGGAAGCGCAAGCGCGGGACCTTCGCCGCCAAATCGATGAACTGCGGTCGCAGCTTGCACGCTACGCCGAGGCGCTCGAGGAAGACCTCGCGAGTGGCCGCGAGCGCGTCGCAACGCGGACGCGTGAAGGCGTCGGCTACGAGAAGACCTTCGGCGAACTCATGCAAACGCTCATCGGTCACTTGAAGTCCAAGCCCGAGGTGCGCGACCTGCTTGCCGAGGTGATTCAGAACGCGAGCATGGCGGTGCCTTCGCAGCAGCGTGCGGCGTCCGATGGCTGACGGGCTAGGCCCTGTCGTTCCCACCGTTCCGGTCACGGTTCTCGAAGCCGCATTGCAGGGGCGCGCGACGGTCGACACGATAGGCAGCGTCCTTGGTGCCGCCATCGTGTCGCCGCTTGACGAGCATGACTCCGCCCTCGCGGCGATGAACACGGTGTCTGCGGGTCTTGAGGAGTTCGGGTTCGGCCCGGCCTCGTGCTCGGCGGTCGGCCCGTTGCTCGTCGTGCGGCTCGAGTCTCCAACCTTCCGCCTTGGTGCGCTCGCGGAGTCGTTCGTCGGGGCCGTTCTCGGTTCGGCGACCGGTCGTGAGGTTGGGGCCTTGGCATTTGACGACGGCGACGGTGGCTGGTCGCTGGCGATTGTCGATCCCGGCGTCGCGGCGTTTCTTCGCGCAAAGCACGTGGGTTCACTTGAGCATGCCGCGCGTTTTCTCCATGCGCAGGACCCGTCGTGAGCGACGCGGCCATCGGCGAACTCGTCGCGCTCCTTGAGCGTGTTCGTGCGCGGAGTCGCTCCACGTGGCCCTCCCTCGTTGTCGCCCACGCCGACGACGAAGCCCACGGCCACGAAGCGTTCGCGCTGCTTGAGGTCGGCCACGACGCGGCAATCGACGATGACGCCGTGATCGAGTCGTCGCCGCGACTTCGCGTCTCACCGGGCGCACCCTTCGAGCTCGATGAATCGTCACCGGAGCTCTTTGTCTCCGACGCACCCGCGGTCGCGGGCGATGACGAAGCGCCGCTTTTGGAAATTGTTGGCGACCGCCCCATCGCGGACCTCGTGCACGTGCTTGCGGGTGCCGGTGCAGATGCCGTGCGTTCGATCGACCACGAGCCCTTGGGATGGCTTGTTGCGGCGTCGCTCGCGCTTCGGCCTCGTTCCGACGCGTGGTGATGCGCGGCAGAGCTCCTCGTGTCGCCCGCTTTGGGGTACGGTGACGCGAACGAGGACTGCCATGGATTCGATTTCCGCGCGCCGCATTGAGGTATTTTCCCTTTGGTTGAAGACGCTCCCCGCCGACGTGCGCGGCATGGCGAGCCTTCTGAGTCCACGCGAGGCGGAGGGAGTTCGGTCCTACGTTGCCGCGGGCATCACGTACCTCACCCGCAACCTCGACCTCATCCCCGATGGCATCGAGGGCATCGGGTATCTCGACGACGCGTTTGTCCTCCGAACCGCAGCGGCGCTTGCGGTGGAGGCGGTCGGCGTTGGAGCCCCGCACGCGCTGCGGCGACTGGCCACCGACAACGACGAGGTGAAGTCGTTTCTCGGGAGCGATTATGCACGGTTCCGCACCTACGTGGGCGGGCTTCGCGACCACGTCACGAAGGGCCGAACCGCATCCCAAATCGCCGCGGACCCGAGCCTCTCGAACGGTCTCGCCGCCGAGGCTCTTGAGTGGTGTGTAGAATACAAGGAGAGCCCGCTTCAGCGCGATGCGCGCGAGCTCGAACGCCTCCAGACGTTCTTGCATTCGAAGCTGTCGCTCGTACGCGGAGCCTAGGCCGCCGCTCGGTGCATGGTCGGCGCGCGCGTCGAAGCATGCAGACTGCAGCCATGGCGTGCCGCCGTTAAGCCACCTCCGGTGCTGCGCCAAGAGCGCGTAGCGTGCGCGCCGTCGATCCTGCGCGGGTTGTCGGTTTCCCGAGGACGACCTCGGTGTCCGATGGAATGCTTGGTCTCGGAATTCGCGCGGTTCGGATATGGCCGCGTGGCGCCGGGCCAAAGTGCATCCAGCCCGCGAGCCATGCGCCAGTCCTCTTCACGGCCGATGAACCTGCGCTAGGGTCGCAACGTGCCTCTGGCTTTGCGCTCGCTCCTTTTCGCCGTCACGTGTGCCGCCTATGCGGTGGGTACGTTTGTTTTCGCGCTTCGCGATCGTGGCGAAAAAGGCGTGGCACGGGCCCCAGCGTTCGCGCCGTGGGTGCTCCTCGTGGGTTGCGTGGCCCATGGAATCCTCGTGGTGCACGCGTTCTCATCGTCCACCAATTCAAGCGCTGTCGCGCTCACGGCGCTGGGTCTCGCCATCGCGTTGGTGTTCCTCGTGATGCGCCAATGGAGTGCGCGAAGCGAGTGGCTTGCGAGCGTCGCGCTGCCTGTCGCAACGTTGCTCGCCGTGGTGGGCGAGGCGCTTCCGGCACGCGTGCATGATGCAAATGGAACGGCGGCCCGATCGCTCCAGCTCGCGTTGCACGTGGCCGCGAACATCGTGGGCGAAGCGCTGCTGCTCTTTGCGGGAGCAAGTGCCGGCGCGTACTTGATCGCGGACAAGCGGCTGAAGCAAAAGACCCGACGTTCGGGGGCGGACGCTTTGCCGTCGCTCGGCGCGCTCGACCGCGCAGGCCATCACTTGACCGTGGCCGGCTTCGTGCTCCTCACGGCAGGCCTCGCGTTGGCACCGGCGGGCGGACTCTCGTTCAGCGGCGCGCCTTCAGTTCGCCTTCGCGCGCTTTTCGGAATCTTGTCGTGGGCTCTTCTCGCGATCGTGCTCGTCGCGAGGACCCTCGGCGGGTGGCGCGGTCGACGAAGCGCCGTCGGAACGCTCATGAGTTTTGCGTTCGCCAGTCTCGTCGTGCTGGCGTACGCGGTGCGATCGGTCGGGTCCGGAGGTTCGCCGTGATCGCCATCGTGGGGCTCTCCCACCGAACCGCCGCTGTGAACGTGCGGGAGCGCTACGCCATCCCTGAGGACGCGCAGGAGTCGATCGCGAAGACGCTCCTCGACGGCGGAAGCGTCGACGGGGTGATGGTCCTCTCCACGTGCAACCGCACCGAGTTGTTGGTGAGCACCAAGGGTGAGGCGCCGCCCGGCGAGGTGCTGCGCGCCGCGTTGACCCGTGAGGCGCACGGCGTCGAGCGTGACGATGTGCATGTATTCTACCACTATGAGGGAGACGATGCCGTTCGTCATCTCTTCCGCGTGGCCGCATCGCTCGACTCGCTCGTCGTGGGCGAGCCACAAATTCTCGGCCAATTGAAGGATGCGAACGACCGTGCCGATGGTTGGGGCACGCTTCGCGGATCGCTTCAGGGAACGATGCGCCACGCGTTTCAATGCGCCAAGCGTGTGCGCACCGAGACAGGCATCGGCGCGGGTCTCGTGAGCATCAGCAGTGTGGCCATCGAGCTTGCCGAGCGCATTTTCGGTGACCTAAAAAACGTACGCGTCCTTCTGCTTGGCGCCGGCGACATGGGCGAAGCCGCGGCGAAGAGTTTGGCGGGAACGTCTCATTCACTTGTAGTCTGCAACCGTTCCTTCGAGAAGGCCGCCGACCTTGCAAGCCGCTACGGAGCGCAAGCGATCCCGTGGGAGCGTCTCGAACCGGCGATCACCGATGCCGATGTCGTCGTCGTGAGCACTGGCGCGCGGCAGCCCGTGGTCTCGACGGAGGCGGTGCGTCGCATCTTGAAGACCCGCCGCGGACGCCCCATTTTCTTCGTCGACGTGGCCCTTCCGCGCAACGTCGAAGCGTCCGTTCACGGCCTCGACGGCGCTTACGTTTACGACATCGACGACCTCGAATCGATCGTGCGCGAGGGTGTCGAGGCGCGGCGCGAGAGTGTGGACCGCGCAGAGGCCGTGGTGAACGACGAGCTCGGGGCGTACCTTCGCGCCAGGCGTGAGCGCACCGTCGACCCGCTCATCGTCTCGCTTCGGGAGCGCACGCGCACGGTGTTGCGCGCGGAGCTCGAACGCTCGCTCAAGGGAAAGCTGCGGCATCTCACGGACATGGATCGGGAGGCCCTCGAGACGATGCTCGACGCCGCGACGAACAAGCTTGTGCACCCGACCATCGTGCGATTGAAGCGAGCGGCAGCGACTCCCGGGGACGAACATTTGGTCGATGCGGCGAGCGAGCTCTTCGGCGACGAGGTCCACGCGCACGACGCGGCTGCGGGCCTTCGCGTGATTCGCGGTGGCTGACGACGGGGCGCGATGACGGCCTCCGACGCACGACGCGGCGTGGTGCGAGGGTTCGGTGCGGCGCTGCTGATGCTGGCGTCGGTGTCACGGCACGTCGAAGCGGGAGCTCCCGATGCCTCCGCGCTTCTCTCTCCTGAAAACGCACGCCTGCTCGAGGCGCTCGCCGGGCGCGGGGCGAGGCTTGTGCCGCGAATTCCTGCACGTTACCGCGCGCCGCTGGAGATGGCCGACGCGGCGCACGTCGATCGCGCAGGCCTTGTGAAGCTCCGGGAAACGTATCCGGGAACCGTGTTCGAGGCAGCGGGTCCGCTTCACACGCTCCTTGATCGCGCGGCCCTCGCGGTGGTTCATCCGCGCACCCGAGGGGCTCTTTCTCCGAGTGGTCGCGGCGTTGTCGTTGCGGTGGCGGACACGGGCTTTGATCTGGCGCACGCGGACTTGCGGCGTGCCGATGGCGCGACGCGCGTGCGGTGGGCGCTCGATTTCACGCAGGCGCCGCGAGGCACGTTCAGCGCGCTCGAGGAGAAATTCGCGCTGCGAAATACGGCAGGAATCGCAGTGCGCGGCGCTGTGTTCGATGCGGCGATGATCGACGAGGCCCTCACGAGCGGAAGGTCGCCCATCGACGACGACGAAGGACACGGAACGCACGTGACGAGCCTCGCCGCGGGTGCGCCACCCGCCGGTGCCTACGTGGGAATGGCACCCGACGCGGACCTCGTGCTCATTCGAATCGCCGGCGGCGCGTATCCTGACATCACGGCCGATGCCATCGAGCGTGCGGCCGCGTTCGCTTTCGACCGTGCCGACGTCGCGGGGCGTCCGTGCGTGCTCAACCTCTCGGTAGGGACGGACTTCGGTCCCCACGACGGGTCTCTCGCGTGGGAAAAAGCGCTCGCAGCGCACGTCGGCGATGCGAAGCCGGGTCATGCGATCGTGGTCGCAGCAGGCAACGGTGGGCGGCCCTCGGACGGCGTCCATCAGGCGCTTGCGCTCTCGTCGCGTACCGTCGTTGTGCCGTTCCGACTGGGCGCTGCGACGGAGGGTACTGTTCGCGTATGGGCGACGGCTGCGCGAGGGAGTACCATGCGCATCGGTGTCCGCACCTCGGACAATCGGCTCGCGATCGCACCTCTCGGCCTTGGGCTGACGATGACCAAAAACGAAGGTGGCCTTGCGATGGCCGTGCTTCATGGTCCGAGCGCAATCGAGGAGATTCCCAGCGAATCCACGAGCGCGGTTGTCCTTGTGGACGGTCGCTGGGGCCTGACACCGCCCGAGCTTCTCATCGAGGGCGAGGGGCGCGCGGACCTGTGGTTTGACGCTGGCGCGTTTCGGTCCCAAGGGCATGCGGGTTTCGTGCACGGGGTTCGTGAGGGGAGTGTCGACGAGCCTGCGGTGCATCCGTCGCTCATCGCGGTGGGGTGCACGGTCTCGCGCTCATCGTGGATGTCGGCGTCAATGCACGGACCGTTCGCGTTCCCGCGGCCCGAGCTCGACGCCGCGGGAGGTGAGGCTCTCTCACCTATGCGTGTGGTGAACCTCGACGATGGAGAAGTCTGCGATTTCTCAGGTTCCGGGCCGACGTCGAGCGGCGTGCCGAAGCCCGAGATCAGTGCCCCGGGCCTCGCCATCGCCGGGGCCATGAGCGCCATGGCGACGCCGGGAACGCTCGGGTCCATGTTCACCGCAACATGCTCCGCACCGGGCGGCATGCTCGATAGCCGTTGCTTGCAGGCCGACAGGTCGCACGGGTTTGCCTTCGGCACGTCGATGTCCGCGCCCATCGTGGCGGGTGCGCTGGCCCTTCTTTTGGAGCGAGACGCGTCTCTCACGCAACCGCGGCTGTGCGAGGTGCTGCAGCGTTCGGCCCACGCGCTTCGGAGCGGGAATCCTCAGCCTGGCGTCGCGGGCGCCGGCGAACTCGACATCGACGCGGCGCTCACGTTTCTCGCATCCGGTGCCGCGCACTGCGAGCCCGATGCGCGTGCGGGGTTTCTTTCCGCGAGCCGCGCCTACGTGCCCGCGGTCGGCTTGGACGGCGTCGTCGTTCGTGTGCAAGCCAGGTGCGCGGACGGTTCCGTGACCGACGCGGGAAACGTTGCATTGCGCATCGATGCGCGTCTCGACGACGGGGTCTCGGCGGTCCTGGAGCCACGTGGTGATACCGAATTCGCCATCGCTCCCATCGCTCAAAAAGCAGGCCATTGGCTCACCGTCCGCGCGTACGCGGGCTCGCGCTTGGTGGCCCCGGAGCTCGTTCTTCCCGTAGGGGCCGGTCCGTGGGACGCGCGTTACGGGGTCTCGCTCGCGCCCTCGTGCACGATGGGGCTCACGCCGAACTCGTCGCGCGACTCGTTCGCGAGGCTCCTCGCGGGAGTCGTTCTCGCGGCCATGGCGAAGCGCAGGCACGGACACGCGCGAACGAAACGCTTGTAGATTACAGAAACCCGCCGTCGCCATTCATTGGCGCCACCGTGAGAAGAAACGCGTGCGGTTCCCATGGGCCCTCGCGCGGGTCGAACGGCGCGGCGGGGTCCCCCAAGTTGATGGCACCGAGGACGATGGACGCGACGCCATCGAGGGATTCGAGCGTGGCTTCGACGTGAGGCTCACGCACCGGAGCTCCGAAGCGATGCGTGCGAATGACTCGTCCCTCGGCGTCGAGGAGCTGCGCAAAAACGCGGAAGCGCGCGTGTTCCTCCCAATCGAGGGCAATGACGAGCGACGCGGAGGGGTGGTCGGCCTCGCGTTCGAATCGCAACCACGTGACGCCCGTGGGCTCGACGGCGCGCACGGAAAGCAGTCGGCGCGCTTTCTTCGGGAGTGGTTCATCCCAGCGAAAAGGCAAGGCGCTGCGTCCCTCGGCCGTGCTCGAAACCTCGATCGCATGCCGAAGCAAAAGCTCGTCGAGCTTAGGTGCGCCGTCGTCTTCACCCGAAAAGTTTCGCGCGAGGACGAACCACGGATCGCCAGCGGTGCGCCATTGGACGCCGTCGTCGCCGCGCCACGCTTTGGACAGCGCAGCGCCAAGGAGCGAGCCAGCAGCCGGTGAGAGTCGCTCGTCGAGCCACGCGAGGAAGCGGCCATCGGAGCCCGCCCCGTCGGCGTGGGTCGCGCCAAGCACGGCAGCCTCTGGTGTGGGGTCGACCGGTGGCCGCACAAGGCCCCAGCGCAGGGAAAAAGCCCGGGCCATCGACGTCGCATCGGTTGCGGTCACGGCCGGGTTTCTCTGAAGAACGTGCAGCTCCAAGAGCCGCTCAAGGAGGGCCTCCTCGGTTCCGTCGCTCGGTGAGAGCGTCGGGGCGAGCCGAGGGCGCGCGGTCGTCCGTTCGCGGCCGAGGGATCGAACGCCGCCCGAGCCGCCCACGAGGAAGGTGATCGGCCCCGCGCCAAAGAGTGCAGTCTGCATCGAGTTGTCGAGTCCGTCGAGACGGGCTTCAACGCCTTCGGCCACGGCCACGAGCGCATCGGACGCGTCGCGATCGTCGGATCGCACGCACAGGCGACCACGCAGCGTGCAGCGTTGCTCGAGGGTTCTAGGCCATGCGATCGGCTCGGCGAGAAGTCGTCCTTCGAGGGACGCTTCCTTCGCGGGCGGGCCACCGTCGGTGCCGCCGTCGTCAACGGGGATGATGGTTTGGGCGATCGACCCCGCGAGTTCACGGATGTTGCAGCCGCCGAGCGCGATGCCGAGCGCGATGACAACTCCGCGTGTCGCCGCAAAGGGCACATGCGGAATGCACGCATCGGAATCGGCGAAGGTCATCGCCCCTTGCGCGGAGCGGGAGCTTCGGTCTCGAAGAGCGGCAAGTCCGACGGCTTCGGCGCGTGGGGCGCTTCGAGGCCCAGGTGCTCCCAGGCCTTCTTGGTGGCGATGCGTCCGCGAGGCGTTCGCCCGAGAAAACCCTGTTGAAGCAGGAAGGGCTCGTACACGTCCTCGATGGTGTCTCGCGGCTCGCCGAGTGCCGCTGCGATCGTCTCGACGCCCACCGGACCGCCTTCGTAATCGACACAGAGGATCCGCAAGATGCGGCGATCCATCTCGTCGAAACCCGCAGCGTCGATGTCGAGGCGCGCGCACGAACCTTCGACGACCTTCTCGTCCACCGCTCCGGTTCCGAGCACCTCGGCGAAGTCGCGGATGCGGCGCAAAAGACGATTGGCGATGCGTGGAGTGCCGCGCGAGCGCTTGGCGATGGCAAAGGCGCCGTCGCCACTCATGGGGACGCCGAGGATGGATGCGGACCGGCGCACGATGCGCGCGAGTTCTTCCGGCGGGTAAAAATCCAAGCGCACGTGATGACCGAATCGCGAAAAGAGAGGCGCGGTCAGGAGCCCCGTTCGCGTGGTTGCTCCAACGAGCGTGAAGGGCGGTACGGGAATTTGAATCGCGCTCGCGAACGCGCCGTCGCCGGTCATGACGTCGATGCGGAACTCGTCCATCGCGAGGTAGAGGCTCTCCTCGACGACGGGGCTCAGGCGATGAATCTCGTCGACAAACAAAACGTCGTTGGGTCCGAGCTTCGTGAGAAGGCCTGCGAGCGCGCCCTTGTGCTCGATGACCGGGCCCGTGGTCATGTGAAGCTGCACGCCCATTTCCGAGGCGAGAATCTGCGCGAGCGTCGTCTTGCCAAGGCCTGGCGGACCGCAAAGAAGCACGTGATCCAGAGGCTCTCCGCGCCCGCGTGCAGCCTGCACGAACACGCGCAGGTTGTCCTTGTGCTTGTCTTGGCCGACGTAGTCTTCGAAGGTCTTTGGACGAAGCGCGCGGTCGAAAGGACTGTCGTCGGTGTGCGGTTCACCACCGACAACGCGCGGCGCCTCGACGTCGTCTGCTTTGGTTTTGCGTTTGGCCATCGCGTTCGTTTCTAGAGAATGATGGTGCGACGCCCGTCGATGAAGACGCGGCGTTCGAGGTGTGCGCGCACCGCACGCGCGAGGACCACGCGCTCGACGTCACGACCCATACGCACGAGCTCTTCGGGGCCCATGGCGTGGTTCGCACGCACGACGTCTTGTTCGATGATCGGACCTTGGTCGAGGTCCTTCGTGGCGTAGTGCGCCGTTGCGCCCACGAGCTTCACGCCGCGCGCGAAGGCCTGGTGGTACGGTTTCGCGCCCTGAAACGCAGGCAAGAACCCGTGGTGAATGTTGATCACGGGAGGGGCGGCTTGGAGAAATTCGTCGCTGAGCACTTGCATGTAACGTGCAAGGACAATGAGGTTCACGTGGTGCTTGCGCGCCAATTCGAGGAGCTGCTGCTCCTGATCGTGCTTCGTCTCTTTGGTCACCGGAAGGCAGAAAAAAGGCAGACGAAACGAGTTGGCGACGTGTTCGAGATCCGGGTGGTTCGCGGCGACGAACGCAATGTCGCAAGGCAGCTCGCCCTGTTGCTGCCGGAGCACGAGGTCGTAAAGGCAGGCCGATTCGCGCGTCACGAAGAGCGCCACCCGATCGGGCACGTCGGCGTAGCTCACGTGCCACGTGGCTTCGAGGGACCGCGCGAGCGTGTCGAAGGCTTCTTCGAGGGCGCGCCGCGACGTGGACCCGCCAAGTTTCGCAAGGGCTTCGGGCTGCGAAAGGCCAGCGAGATCGACGACGATGCGCATGTAGAAACGCGGCGTGGGGCCTTCGAGATCGACCGCCGCGTGATGGCTCGCGTCCAAGATGTTGACGCCGAGTTCGAAGAAGAACCCCGCGAAACGAGCGACGAGGCCCGGGCGGTCGGGCGTGGAGACTTGGAAGACGGCTTGAACGTGCGTGGCCATGAGCGCGTGAACCCTACCACGGGTGCCGGGGCTTGCCGCCGGGGTCTCACCGCGAAAAAAGAGCAAAATCGCAGCTGGGTCTTGTGGGAAGAGCCTTCGCAACGCTCGCGGGGTTGTCGCTCGTCCGTCGTGCGGGCTCCATCGACCTCGCGCCTGGAAGCGGCTAGGAGCCGCGCCCATGTCGCAGTCGCTCCTGTTCGAAATCGGTGCCGAAGAGCTCCCGTCGTCGTTCGTCGATGGCGCTCTCGAGGCGATGCCTAAGATTCTCGGCGATGCGCTCGCGGCCGCGCGCATTGAGCACGGAGCGATTCGCGCGTTCGGAACGCCGCGCCGTCTTGCGGTGCACGTGGCGTCGGTCGCGGAGCAGCAGAAGGACCTCGATGAAGAGGTCGTTGGCCCGCCGGAAGCTGCAGCTTACAAGAATGGTGAGCCCACGCGCGCGGCGACGGCGTTCGCTGAAAAGCTAGGAATTGCGCTGGCGGACGTGAGCATCAAGGCCTTCGAGGCTTCGGGCCGTCAGAAGGCGGGGCGGTTCCTTGTGGGCCGTCGCTGCGAAGGCGGACAGTCCACCGCGTCGCTTCTTGGTGCGATGCTTGAGCGCCTCATCACCTCCATTCCGTTTCGCAAATCCATGCGTTGGGGAGCGGGCGAGGCCACGTTCGGTCGTCCTGTGCAGTGGCTCGTGGCGCTGTATGGCGACGCCCTCGTCGAGGTGTCGTTTGCAGGATTGACGAGCGGACGCTCCACCCGAGGGCATCGTTTTCTCGCTCCGGCTCCGTTCGAGCTCGCCCATGCCGACGGGTATGTGGACGCGATGCGGGCTGCAAAAGTCCTGGTGGACCGCGAGGAGCGCGAGCGCACGATGCTCGAACTCGTCGACGCCGCCGCCAAGGCGCACGACGCCGATTACGACCGCGACCCGGCGCTCGTCGAAGAGAACGCGTCGCTTGTGGAGTGGCCGCACATCATCGTTGGCTCCTACGAAGAGCGTTTTCTTCAGTTGCCTGCTTCGGTGATTCGTTCGGTCGCCCGCGGACACCAAAAGTATTTCTGTATCCAGACGTCGGAAGACACGCTCAAGCCGGCGTATGTGGCTGTGGTCAACACCGCGGAGAACCCGGCCAACGTGGTTCGCGGCAACAACCGCGTCATGCGCGCCCGCCTTTCAGACGCCGCGTTCTTCGTTGAAGAAGATCGGAAGATTCGCCTCGACGACAGACTCACGAAGCTCGAGGGAATCGTCTTCCATGTGCGACTCGGGACCGTGCGGGCGAAGGTCGCGCGAATCGAGAGACTCGTGGGTCTCATCGCGGACGCGGCGCAGTTCGACGCGTCCGAACGTGCCGATGCGCTTCGAGCCGCGCACCTCTGCAAAGCGGATCTCGTGAGCCTCATGGTTGGCGAGTTTCCGGAACTTCAAGGTCACATGGGGCGCGCGTACGCCAAGGCTCAAGGCGAGAACGATCGCGTGGCCGACGCGCTGCGCGATCACTACCGCCCGCTTGGCGCGTCCGATGGCGTGGCCGAGTGCCCGGTGGCCGCGGCGGTTGCGATTGCCGATCGCCTCGACACGCTCGCCGGTTGCCTCGCGGTGGGGCTCATTCCCTCGGGAGCAGCCGATCCGTTTGCCCTGCGACGCGCCTGTCTTTCGGTGCAGCGCTCGCTCGTGGAGCGTGCCTTCGAAGCGCGCTTCGCCTCGCTGAACGTGGACGAACTTCTGGGTCATGCGTTCGACGGACTCGAGGGCGTGAAGCTCGATCTCGATCGCTCGGCGACCGTCGCACGCTGGTCGGACTTTTCGACCGATCGTCTTCGCGGCGTGCTCACCGCAAAGGCTTCGGGCGCGGTCGCGGAAGCGGTCCTCTCGGGCGTGGCGTTTGTCAACGGAGCCCGCGCCGCGTCCGGCGCATACCCGGTCTACGCATCGCTCAAAGCCGAGGTCCTCGAGGGCCTCGTGCAGACAAAGGCGCCGTGGCTCGACTCGGCCCGCACGGTGGCCAAGCGCCTCTCCGGCATCGCGAAGGACGCGGCCCCGGTTCTCCACGGAGCGGCGGAATTTACGAAGGACAGCGACAAAGCGATCGTTGCGCTCGTTGAACGCATCGACGCGCTCACGCAAGCGCTCGTGACCCGCGAGGCGATCTCCGAGGCCTACGCGTCGGCGGCGGAGCTCGCGACCACGGTGGACCGCATCTTCACGGACTCGCTCGTGAACGATCCCGCGGACGACCGCACACCCAAGCGACTTGCGCTCTTGTCGTTCGGGGCCTCGGCCCTGCAGCGACTCGGCGACTTCTCTCGTCTCGGCGGATAGGCGACGTGAGTACGCGAACGATACGCGGTGTAGGCGCGAGTCCGGGGCAGGTTTCCGGACGCCTCGTGCTCTCCCTTGCGGAGGCTCGACGCTTGGGGGCTCTTGAGCCCGTGGTGCTCGTGCTGCGCGACTGTCGAGCCGAGGACGCGCGTGTTCTCACGGACGCAAGCGCGCTCGTGACGGTGCGCGGCGGTGTCACCGGTCACGGGGCGATAATCGCGCGGGCGCTCGGAAAACCCTGCATCGTCGCGTGCCGATTTCTCGACCCGCATCCCGTCGAAGGCACGCTCGTCGTAAGCCCTGAAGGCGCCGCAGCGTTCACGGTGCAAGCGGGGGTCCCTGTGCAGGTCGACGGCGCGAAGGGACTCGTGTCGTTCGACGAGCCGTGAGAGCGCTTCGCACACGTCATTGGTTTGGGTGACAAGCGATGGCTCTCGACATCACCCGAAGAGTGGCGAACATGAACGCTCACGGAGCAACGACACCATGAGAGAACTTTTCGGCTTCGCCTTGGCTGCATGCCTCGGCGCCATCACGACGGGATGCAGCGCGGACGCATCGTCTTCGAGCGCTTCGGGCGCAGGCACTGGCGCGGACTCCGGCGTCGTGGCCGTGGCGGACTCTGGCGCAGCAACGCCAAGCGATGGCGGCGGCCGCCCCACCGCGCACCCCACCGCACAGCTGATGCGCAACGGTTCGATCAAGCTCACGAGGTCCCCATGAACCGCTTTCACCGAGTGGCCGCTCCTGCGGCATCCGCGCTCGCCGCGCTGGCCGTACTCGTGTCGCATGGCTCCGCGGCGCAAGCCGACGCAAGCGTGTCGGGCCTCTTTCTCTCGGCGCCGATCGTGCCCAATACGACCGTGATCTACCCGGCGGAAGGCGCGTCGTTTCCCTCATCGCTCTCGGCGGAAGCGGCGTTGGCGAGCTCCGCGGCCCTCACCTACGACGCGCTTCTCGCGTCGTGCCCCACGCTCACGTCGACGAGCGGCGCTCCTTACGACATCGACACCGTGACCGCGAGCCCATCGGTCGCACGCCTTCAGCTCAACTACGACTCGATCGCACGCTGCGCATACGAGCACTATACGGCAAAGCCATATTGGATTCCCGCGCTCGTGGACGATGTGGACATTTGCGCATCGAGCCTCGGTGCTGCGTGGCACTTGCCGAGCGAAGCGGAAGTTCTGGCCCTTGGCGCAGACGACCTGAGCGCGCTTGCGGGCGCCTACGACCCGCTCGCGCCGACGTTCAGCAGCTTTGGCGGCATGTACTTCTCGATGAAGATGTACGTGCGCGGTTCGGTGCCGGACGGCAGCGGGCACTTCCCTCTCAAGGTGGCGAACCTCGCGCCCTCCGCGGCCATTCCGATGGACGAACTGCGCGATGGCGTGGGCGACGTCATGGGGCCTTCGTCCCCGAACTACAAGGTCCACAACGAAGCGGCGGTGGTGCTCCGTTGCGTGACCGGAACGCTCTGAACGGCATCGCGCCGCGATGAAAAAGAGGCCTCCGGTTTGTCGCCGGGGGCCTCGTTCACGTTCGCCTCGTTAAGCGAGAATCAGCTGCTCGTGGCGACAACGCGAAGCGCCTCGTGCGCATGCTTCACCGTCTGGGCGACGAGGGCCTCGGTGTGCGCGCCCGAGAGGAACGCCGCCTCGTATTGCGAAGGCGGCCAGTACTCGCCGCGCGAGAGCATTTGCTGATGAAAGACAGCAAACTGCTTCGTGTTGCTCGACGACGCGTGGCCCCAATGGCGCACGGGACCCTTCGTGAAAAAGAGCGTGATCATCGAGCCGACGCGCTGCACGCAGCCTTCGACGCCCGCTTCGGCGAGGGCGCTGTTGAGTCCGCCTTCGAGCTGCGCTCCGAGCGCTTCGAGGTGGGTGTAGAGTGCAGCATCAAGTCGCGCGAGCGTGGTGAGCGCTGCTGCCACCGCGACGGGGTTTCCGCTCAGGGTGCCGGCTTGGTAGACGGGACCAACGGGGGCGACTTGTTCCATGATCGCACGCTTGCCGCCGTAGACGGCGAGGGGCATACCGCCGCCGACGATCTTGCCGAGGCACGTCATGTCGGGGGTGAGTCCAACGCGCCCCTGGTATCCGCCCGACGAGAGGCGGCAACCGGTCATCACTTCGTCGAAGATTGAGACCGCGCCGTGCTTGGTGCAGAGTGCAAGGATAGCTTCGAGGAAGCCTGCGTCTGGCGGCACGCAGCCCATGTTTCCGACGACAGGTTCCACAATCACTGCGGCGATGTCGGAGCCGTGTGCCGCGAACAGCGCCTCGAGCCCGGGCACATCGTTGAAGGCCGCGGTCATCGTGTTCCTCGCGCTGCCCTCGGGCACACCGGCCGAGTCAGGGACGCCAAAGGTCGCCGCTCCACTGCCGGCCTTCACGAGGAGAAAGTCCGCGTGGCCGTGGTAGCAGCCCTCGAACTTCACGACCGTGGAGCGTCCGGTAAAGCCGCGCGCCACGCGAATGGCGGCCATGGTCGCCTCGGTGCCGCTCGAGGTGCAACGAAGCATCTCGATGGACGGGTAAAGGCTCTTCACCTTTTCCGCGAGGAGCACTTCGCCTTCGGTGGGCGCGCCAAAGCTCGTGCCTTTCGCGGCGGCTTCGGTGATGGCCGCGACGACCGCCGGGTGCGCGTGTCCCAGAATCATGGGGCCCCACGAACCGATGTAGTCCGTGTACCGCGTGCCGTCGGCGCAGGTGAGCGTTGCGCCTGCGGCACTTGCGATGAAGACGGGGCTTCCGCCCACGGCGCGAAAGGCGCGCACGGGCGAGTTTACGCCACCGGGGATCGAGACCTTGGCGCGTTCGAAGAGTTCGGCAGAACGGGAGTCGGACATGGGGCCTCGAAAACGTAGTCAGTGCAAAGTGCACGCAGTTGCGCGCGGGGATTTACGGAGTCGTGACGAAGGTCAGCCGCAGTCCCGCGTCGATACTCTGGTGCAGAAAGTCGCGGGAAAAAACGATGCCGTAGCCTGCGGTCGGGCCCCAGGTCAGGCGCGAGTGCTCGAACGTCGCGAGGGGCATGTCGCGAAATGCGCCCACGAGAATCGTCGATTGGGTCGTGTCGGCCGCGGTGCCCGTGCCGTCGCGGCGCTCGACCGAAGAGGTGCCGACGCCGAAGCTTCCGTGAAAACCGACGGGTGCAAACCAGCCCTCTGAAAACGGCAAGAGCTCGACGCGTACGCCTCCGCCGCCAACCTTTGCGAGGTACGTGCTGCTCAGCGCCGCTCCGTAGGTCGCCCAAAGCCCGAAGGCCACGCGTGGGTGCAACGACGCGAGAACCGAGAACGTTCCGCGACCGCCACCGACCGCACCGGAGACCACGCGGTAGCTCGGGTCCCCGATCTTTTGCACGTCGTTCGGATACCCGTCGGCGAAGGCGAGGGAGCCCTGCGCGTCGGCGAGAAAGACCCATCCGCGCGCAGCGGGGTCGTCCGCGAACGCTGCGGTTGTGGTGGTGACGACGGCGAGGGCTAGGGCGAGAGCAGCACGGGTCATGGGCAGTTCGATGGGGGCCAGAGGAGCGTTCGCGTTTGGTTTCCGCGGTTCACCCGACGGTCGGGCGACGTTCAGGCGAGCTGGCTTCGTGCGATGACCATGCGCTGGACCTCGCTCGTGCCCTCGTAGATGGTGGTCACGCGGATGTCGCGGAGGTTGCGTTCGACGGCGTATTCCTTCGTGAAGCCATAGCCGCCGTGAATCTGCACCGCTTCGTTGCAGATCTCGACCGCGGCCTCGGAGCAGAAGAGCTTCGACATGGAGGCTTCGCGCGAGAACGGCATATTCGCTTCCTTGAGCGAGGCGGCGCGGTGGCAGAGAAGGCGTCCGGCGTCGAGCTTGGTGCTCATGTCCGCGAGTTTCCACTGGATGCCTTGGAACTCTCCAATGGCCTTTCCAAACTGCTTGCGGTCGCGTGCATATTGCACGCTCTTTTCGAGAGAGCTTCGCGCGACGCCGAGAGCCTGCGCGGAGATGCCGATGCGTCCGCCGTCGAGAGCCATCATGGCGGTTTTGAAGCCGCCGTTCAGCTCGCCGAGAAGCGCGCTCTTGGGGAGGCGCACGTCGTCGAATTCGAGGGGGACCGTGTTCGAGCCGCGCAGGCCCATCTTGTCTTCGTGCTTGCCGACTTTGAGTCCGGGCGTTCCACCCTCGACGAGAAAACACGACACGCCGCGCGTGCCCGGATGCGTCTCGCGACTGCCTGTGCGTGCCCAAACCACGAACACGCCGGCGTACGAGCCGCTTGTGATCCACTGCTTTGCGCCGCGAAGAACGTAACCGTCGCCGTCGCTCGTGGCCGTCGTGAGCATGCTGCCTGGGTCCGACCCCGCTCCTGGCTCCGAGAGGGCGAAGGCTCCCGCGAGGTACTCACCGCTTGCGAGTTTCGGGCAGTAACGCTCGCGCTGATCCTTCGTTCCGAAGTGCGCAATGACCTCACCGACCATGTTCGTGACGGCCATCGTCACCGCGGTGGAGGCGCACGCCGCTGCGATTTCTTCCATGGCGAGCGCATACGAGAGGGCACCCGCTCCTGACCCGCCGAGCTCCTCAGGGACGTTCACCGCCATGAGGCCGAGATCCGCGAGGCCCTTGAGCTGCTCCTTCGGAAAACGCTCTTCGCGATCGATGGCAGACGCGTCGGGAGCGATGGCGCGCTCTGCGAAGTCGCGGGCGGTTTTCTGGACGAGGGTTTGGGTTTCGCTGAGCGTGAGGTTCATGATCCGTCAGTCGATAGGGAACGAGATTTTCGCCGGGTAGGAGCCCGGGCTCGGAAACGTGAGCGCCTTCACGGTGTCGGCGACGCAGTCGAGCTCGCCACGGAATTTGCCGTTCTTGCTCGCGGCTCCCGCACTCAGCACAGTGCCGCCCGCATCGATGTACGCGGTCACCTCGACGGTGCCGCGCTCGCTACCCTTGCAGGATGCAAGTTTCGCCATCGAGGGGCTGAGCGTGCTCTGAAAGCGCGCGGCCGTGAGCGCAAGGGGCGGGCGAACACCATCGGGCAGATCGAAGTCGAGCTTGTTGCGGACCTCGGCATCGCCCTGATCGGGGCGCGGCCATTGCGTGCGTTGAAACACGTCGAGGATGCACTTTTCGACTTTGCGATCGCCGAGTGACGAGCTCTCAAGGTGGCCCCAGCGCACGCGGCCTTCGTCGGATAGACGAAGAAATACGGAAAACGTACCGGACACACCGTCGAACACCGTCGAGCGTTGCTCGAGGCACGTGAGCAGGCTTTCCTGCGAGCGCGCGAAGGCAGCGTCGACCTCTTTTGGGTCCACGTACCCAAGCTCGCTCGCCATCTTCATTTGGGGCCTGGCGGGCTGCTTTTTTGCAACTGGCGCAGTCTTTGGCTCAGGTGCCCGAGCGGGCTCGCGTCGACCACAGGCGGTCAGTCCGGCTGCGGCCAGCACGAGCACCGAAGCCGGCGCGAAAGGAGACGTGGAACGCACTCGCATCAGCCCTTCAGGAGGTTCGCGGCGATGACGATGCGCTGAATCTCGCTCGTGCCTTCGTAGATCTCGGTGATGCGCGCGTCGCGGTAGTGGCGCTCCACCGGGTACTCGGTCGAATAGCCATAGCCGCCAAAGATCTGGATGGCCTTGTGCGTGATGCGCGTCGACGCTTCGGACGCGTACAGCTTGGCCATCGCGGACTCGGTCGAGTGGCGCACGTGCGCGTCTTTCATGGCCGCCGCACGCCAGGTGAGGAGACGTGCCGCGTCGAGCTGCGTGGCCATGTCGGCGAGCATGAACTGAATCGCTTGGTGCTCCGCGATGGGCTTGCCGAAGCTCTTGCGTTCCTTCGAATAAGCCGTTGCCGCCTCGAGGGCCGCGCGCGCAATGCCGAGGGCCTGGCACGCGATGCCGATGCGTCCGCCGTCGAGCGTCGCCATGGCGATTTTGAAGCCGTCGCCCACGTTGCCAACGACCGCGCTGTCCGGCACGAAACAGTCCTGGAAAAAGAGCGTGCACGAATGCGCGGCCTTAATGCCGAGCTTGTGGTCGCGCGGGTTCTGCGTGAAGCCGGCAGTTCCGTTCTTCACGAGGAACGCCGTGTGCTTCACCTTGCCACTCGGGGCCTTCTCGGTGATCGCGAAGACGATGAGGTGCTCGGCGTGCGGGCCGTTGGTGATCCAATTTTTCGCGCCGTTGAGGACCCAGCCGCCGTCGGTCTTCGTCGCCGTCGTGACCATGGTCTGCGCGTCGGAGCCGCTCATGGGTTCCGTAAGACCGAAACAGCCCAAAACCTGACCGGAGGCCACTGGCGTGAGAATTTCCGCTTTCTGCTGCTCGCTGCCGAACTTGTAGACCGGGTCGCAGAAGAGCGAATTGTTCACGCTCATGATGACGCCGGAGCTCGCGCATGCGGCGCTGATCTCCTCCATCACGAGGGCATACGAGAACGTGTCGAGGCCGGCGCCGCCATACTCGGTCGGAATGGCCATGCCGAGAAACCCGAGCTCCGCCATCTTCGCGATGATCTCCGCGGGCCAGCGCTCGGACTTGTCGAGCTCCGCGGCCTTCGGGGCGATTTCGCGCGCGGCAAAATCGCGAGCGGTGTCGCGGACCATGCGCTGTTCGTCGGTGAGCTCGAAGTTCATGGAGTCCTCGGAATGCAGAAGGGGCGAAAGGCCCGGCGAGGCTCATAGCGCGCTTTTCGACGCCGTGAAGAGGCAAGCGCGGCGGGGCATTTTCCCTCGGAGAACGCTCTCCAGTGCGTGTTCGCGATTCAGGGCACGAGGCGGCGAAGGGCGGGGACTTGCGAGGCGATTTGCACGAGCGCCGGCTTCGGGCGAACCGCGAGCGGCGTGCGGGCAAGCGCGAGCATCGGCGCGTCGAAGGGCGAGTCACCGAGCGCGGCGTGCACGGGTCGCGAACCGCGAAACGCGTCAAGGAGCGCGGGCTTCCCGTGCGCATACGGGAGTGGCAGCGACGTATGTGTCGCGTCTGCGCTAAGCTCAATGCCGATCAGGTGATCGACCGCGACGCCGGCAAGGGAAAGCGCCTCTTCGACCACAAGCCTCGGCGAAGCGGACACGACGACGATGACGTGCCGCGAAGCGCGAGCCCCGTCGAGAACCGCGAGAGTCTCGGGCACGAGGCGCGTGACGAGGTTCGCCGCGACGAGGGCGTCCCGAATCGCCGCGCGGATCACCCGTTCGTCGACCTTGCCGAGCGTGAGCGCCACCAATCGAAAGAACGCCGCTTCGTCGAGGCTCTTCTCCTCGTACGCGCGCCGAGCGATGCGGACCACGGCCGCGGGGTCGTGATGGTGACCGAGGCCCTCGCGTTCGGCGAGTTCGCGCAGGTGAGCGGCGTTGATGCGAGGCTCACCCGCGGCGACAGCGTCGAGCCAGTCGTCTCCAACGTCGCCGGTCCAGAGCGTGCCGTCGGCGTCGGTCGCCACAACTCCTGGCAAATCCCGGTGGAGCGCCTCGACGACTTCGGCGGCGGAGATGGTCTCCATGCGCGGAGTCGTCGCACGGATGATCGGGGGTCGCAAGCGCCAGCGCCTCTTCCGGTACGGGGGCCGCCGCGATAGGGTGACCCAGTCCATGCCCGATTCGCACCAGCGCTACCGAGTTCTCCAGAAGATCGACGCGGGCGGTATGGCCGAAGTGTACCTCGCCGAGCGTGAGGGGCTTGAGGGCTTCGCGAAGCAGGTGGCCATCAAGCGCGTGCTCGCTCACCTCAGCGAGAAAGAGCGCTTCATCCGCATGTTTCTCGACGAGGCACGCCTGAGCGCGCGCCTGAATCACTCGAACTGCGTGCAGGTGTTCGACATTGGTTACGGCGAGAATTCCTACTTCATCGTCATGGAGTGGGTCGACGGCACGAGCCTAAAAGCTTTGGTCGATCACTACCGCCGCCTCGGTCAATCCATCCCCGCGCCGATCGCGGTGCACATCGTGCTCGAGGTTGCGAAAGGCCTCGCATACGCGCACGAACTCCGCGACTCGGAGGGCCGCGAGCTTCACATCATTCATCGCGACATTTCGCCGCCGAACGTTCTGCTCTCGCGTTACGGCGAGGTGAAGATCGTGGACTTCGGTCTCGCGAAGGCGAACTCGCAGCTTGAGAAAAGCGAGCCGGGAATCATCAAGGGCAAGTTTGGCTACCTGAGCCCCGAGGCCGCGCTTGGCCAGGAAATCGACGCGCGGACCGACGTCTTTGCGCTCGGCATCATGCTCTGGGAGCTCCTTGCGGGTCGACGACTCTTCCTCGGCGAAACGGACTTTCAAACGGTTCGTCTGGTGCAGCAAGCGGTGGTGCCCGACATCAGCGCGATCAACTCCTCGGTGCCGCAAGAGCTCGCGCGCATCATCGAGAAGTCTCTCGCAAGATTGCCGGAAGACCGTATCGCTACAGCGTATGACTTCGGTCAGCAGCTTGCGCGCGTGCTTTTCGAAATGGGCGTGACGGTCACCGACTTCGACGTGGCAAGCCTTGTGCGCAGTTCGCTCGGCCAAAAAGAAGGGCCCTCGACGCAGATCATCGATCGCCTGATCAAAGAGTCGCTCTTCGAGTTCGTTTCGATCGGCCGCACGACGGGCGGGTCACCGGAACTTGTCACGCCGCCGAACCGCAAGCTGAAGCTTGGCGCAGAGCCGCTGCTCGCGACGTATGAAATGCCTGCGATCCAAGACCCGAACCGCGTCCCCGAGCCGCTGCGAAGTCTTCCGGCGCGCGCCCTTGAAGAGGGAAACCTCGCGGCTCTCGAAGACGATGTGCCACCGGCGTCCAGTCAGGCTGCGTATGACCGTCTCGCGCGCCCGCTTGAGGTTCCTGGCATTCCCCGATTTTCAGGGGCCGTCATGGCGAATTCGCCCGGCTCAAGCGAAGCGGCGGCCGCGGACCGTTCGCATAAGTTCAGGCAGGCTTTGCTCGGAGGGCTCGTGGTCCTCGCCGTGTCTCTGCTCGGCTACGCGATCTACGACGTCGTCACGCACTGAGCTCGGGCGGGCAACGCAGCAGCGAAGGCGGCTCACGCGTTCAGTGCATCGCGCGGCGACGGTCCTTCTTCGACGCACCCGCGTGCGGAGGCGAGGCGGGACCTTCCGCGCGGTGACGGGCCCATGGCGGCGGTTGCGAGCACCAAACGCACAAACGCCCCGAAGCTAGGCTCCAGGGCGTCGTGCGGGTCGCTCAGCAAGCTGAACGACAGGCGGAATCAGCCGACCATCGTCTTGAGGGTCTTGAGCGCCGTGAGGCGGACCTTGCGTGACGCAGGCTTCGCCTTGATGACGATCTTCTCGCGGGTCGCTGGGTTGATGCCTTCGCGCTCGGGCTGCGCAGGCTTGTCGACGACGCGGAGCTTCACGAGACCCGGCATCACGAACTCGCCCGGACCCTTCTTGCCAAGCTGCTGCTTGATGATCGTCTCGAGGCTCTCGAAGATCTTGTTGACGATCTTCTTCTCGGTGTCCGCCATCGTGGCGAGTTCACGGACAAGTTCAGCCTTCGTGAGCTTCTTCTTCGCGGTCATGGAACGTCCTCCTCAGGATTTGGCCTGCGCTTCTTGTCGAGCCACCCTTTTTACTGTGCGCGTCACCAGGACGCGGACGGGGGTTTGTGTTGGCTCGGCTGCTGGCGCCTGCAGAAACCCTGGGTAACAGAAGATTTTTTTCGTGGGCAAGCAGAAAACGCGAGGAATACATCCCCGCGTTTCTTTTTCCCCCATGGAACGCTGGACGGAAGGCGTATGTGTGTGACCAGGTAGCCAAAAACGCCTATTTTTAGCGTCGCGATCGTTTTGTGCTTGGCTTTTTCTTGGGAACAGGGAGTGCCCGCGCCGCGGAGGCTGCAATTAGCCTGTCGGTTTCGGCGCGCATCGCTTTGTCCTTCGACGCGGTCTCGTGGTCCCAGCCGAGCAAGTGCAAAAGCCCGTGCGCAAGCAGCATCGTGGTTTCGTCGAGCAGCGTCTTCTTCGCAGCCTTTGCCTGGCGCTTCGCTGTCGGCACCGAAATGATGACGTCGCCGAGCACGTGCCCGGAAACGTCGCCGTGCTCGCCCTCGCTCATCGCGAATGCGAGGACGTCGGTGGGCTTGTCCTTGTGGCGATACTCGCGATTCAGCTCGTGGATGGTCGCGTCATCGACGAACGCCACGCTCAGCTCCGCGTCGTCCTTCTCGAGAAACGCGAGCATCTTCTCCGCGCGACGCCGAAGCGTGCGGCGATCGATTCCCTCGTAAGGCCCGCCTTCGACGCGAAGCAGAACGGTCATGGGCTCAGGCCTTCATCTTCTTGGCGTCGGCGAGAAACTGCTCGAGGCCCTTGTCCGTGAGCGGGTGCTTGAGAATCTGGGTGATCACGTTGAACGGAACCGTTGCGCAGTGAGCGCCCATGAGCGCGGCCTGCACGAGGTGCATCGGTCCACGAACGCTGGCGACGAGCACTTGCGTGTTGAAGCCGTAGTTCTCGTAGATCGTGACGATCTGCTCGATGAGTTCCATGCCTTCGTACTGAATGTCGTCGAGGCGACCCACGAAGGGCGAGATGTACGTCGCGCCGGCTTTCGCCGCGAGAAGCGCCTGCATGGGGCTGAAGCACAGCGTGACGTTCGTCTTGATGCCTTCCGCCGAGAAGATGCGCACGGCCTTCAGCCCGTCGCCGATGAGCGGAATCTTCACGACGATGTTCTTGTGAATCTTCACGAGCTCGCGGCCTTCCGCGACCATGCCGTCCACGTCGGTGGAGATGACTTCGGCCGAGATCGGTCCGTCGACGATCGAGCAGATCTCCGGGATCACGTCTTCGAGCTTGCGGCCGACCTTGGCCACGAGGGTCGGGTTCGTCGTGCATCCGTCGATGACGCCCATCGCGGCGGCTTCACGGATTTCACGAACGTCGGCGCTGTCGATGAAGATTTGCATGGCTCGTTCCTTGGGCCCGCGTGCGTGCAGGCAGATGGAACGCGCGCGTAGACGAGGGGCGCGGTGCGGTCAATCACCACGCCCCATCGAACGTGCGGAGAGCGTCAGGCCACGACGGAAAGAAGCGAGCGCGGGTCGATCTTCTTCGTCTCGACGTTGGCGGCGACGTGCGTTTCGATCATCGCTTCGCCAAGCAACGAATCACGGGCCGCGCGCGCTTCGAGATGTTTTCCCGAGCCGCTTCCGGCCATGAGGTCGCTCGATGCGTCGCCGTCAAAGCGGAACGAGTTTTGAGCGAACCCCCGCCGTTCGAGGCTCGCCTGCAGCGCGGGCAAGCCACTTCGAAGCATGTTCTTGAGCTGATCGTCTTCGGCGCGGAAGTTCACGTTCACCTGCTTGTCCGTCACCTCGATGCGCACGCGAACGGGCCCGCGTTCGGTCGCAATGACCATGTCGCGGCCGACGTTGCGCTGGTCGGTGATGCGCTCGATCTGCTGGAGAATGCGCTCGCTCGAGGCCCGTGCTTGTTCGGCGCGTGCATCGATGGATTTTGGCGACGCTTGCGCAGGCTGCGTCCGCGTATCGAGCCCGAATGCGCCGTGCTCTTGGACCTTCGCCGCCGCGCCATCGGTTCGCTCGAATCCGTCCGTGAGTCGTGCGTCACGAAAGCCGCGTTCGCCGTTGCCGCGATCGTCCTGCGGGGTGGAATCGCTTGAGCGTCCGCCCGCGTCGCCAGCCGAAAGTCCGCCATCACGGCCTGCGACGTCGCCGGAAATGCGGGCCTCGGCGGCTGTCGTCGCAGCATGGCTCGAGCCCGAATCGCCTTGTTCCTTCGTGAGAGGTGCCGCGTTGTTCGCGGACTCGAGGGCCGCGGTGGCGACGCCCTGGGACTGCTGGCGTGCAGCTCCGTCCACGAGCGCGCGAGCCTCGGGCGAAAGCGCCGTCCCCTCCGCACGCGGCGCTTCAACAGGATTCGCGGCATCGGCCGATGCGAGCGATGCGGCTCGTCCCGGCGTTGCGTTGGCTCCGGAGATGTGATCCGCCTTTGCAAGCGCGTCCGCAAGACTGTGCAGCGTTGCGGCGCTTGCGCCACCGAGGTCATTGCCGAGAGCGGCCGCGGCATCGTTACCCACGAGTCGCGGGGCTTTCCCTGTTTGCCCATCGATCGCGAGAGCTCGACCCGTTTGGGCTTCGCTCGCGAGAGGTGCGGCGCTCGCGAGGCCGCTTGCAAAGAGCGAGGCAAAGTCGATCGGCGCCTTGGTCACCACGGGCTGCGCGGCGAGTTGAGGCTGAAGGAGTGCGACGAGCGAGGCGTCGTTGATCGGTTGCGCCGGGGCTTCGTCGGCGGAAGTTGACGCGCTCTTGTCTTGGGCAGCCGCTCCGTCGAGCGTGGCGCTCGCGTCCTTGTTATCGGCGTTCGAGGCAGAGGCCGCTTCGTCGGAGCCCTGACCCTTGGGCGCGTTGGCGTCCTGACGCTCCTTCGTGCCGGG
>CAIQDA010000076.1 GCA_903870415.1 uncultured delta proteobacterium | reverse complement strand
TTCGGCGACGAGCTCTGTGTGTTGCCCATTCGCAACGCCGTGCTCTTCCCTGGAGCGGTGGCGCCCTTCGACGTTGGGCGTGAAAAGAGCGTTGCCCTTGTCGAATCCGTGGATTCGCTAGCGCAACCCATCATCGCGATCTTCGCCCAGCGCGACCCGTCGACGGACGAGCCGGGGAAGGACGATCTCTACACAATCGGATGCGCAGCCCGCGTCCTCAAGGCGCTGAAGCACTCGTCGGGAAACTATTCGCTCATCCTTCAGGGGCTCGTTCGCATTCGCCTCGAAGAGGTGACGCAGACCGCTCCGTTCCTCAAAGCAAAGATCGTCCGCGTGGACGAAGAGGCGATTCAGGACGAAGAGTGCGAGGCCCTTCTCCTCAGCCTGCGCGACACGGCCAAGCAGGTCATGAGCCTGATGCCGGAGCTTCCGCGCGAAGCGGGTTCGCTCATGGACTCGGTGTCGCAGCCAGGCGCTCTCGCCGACATCGTTGCGGCGAACCTCGACACGACGGTCGAAGAGAAGTCGCAAGTTCTCGAGACGGTCGAGACCAAGGACCGCATCCGCAAGGTGCTGCGCCTGCTCACGCGTCAGCTCGAAATCCTCAAAATGCGCGAGCGCATCAACTCGCAAATCAAAGAGGAGATGGGCAAGAACCAGCGCGAGTACGTGCTTCGCCAGCAGCTCAAGGCCATCAAAGAAGAGCTCGGCGAGGACGACGGCGACCAGGGCGACCTCGACGGTCTCGAAGACCGCCTCTCGAAGGCGAACCTTCCTGGCGAGGCCGAGCAGGTCGCGAAGAAGCAATTGAAGCGCCTGCGCAACATGCAGGTCGGTAGTGCAGAATACACGGTTGTTCGCACGTACCTCGACTGGATTCTCGACGTGCCGTGGCACTTTCAAACGGCCGACAACCTGGAGATCGCCCAGGTGCGCCGCGTTCTCGACGAAGACCATTACGGCCTCGAGAAGGTGAAAAAGCGCATCCTCGAATACCTCGCCGTCCGTAAGCTCAAGAAGGACAAGAAGGGCCCGATCCTCTGCCTTCTCGGTCCGCCGGGCGTCGGCAAGACGAGCCTCGGTCGCAGCATTGCGCGCGCGCTCGGCCGCAAGTTCCACCGCATCTCGCTCGGTGGTGTGCACGACGAAGCGGCCATTCGTGGTCACCGCCGCACCTACGTCGGCGCGCTGCCTGGTCAGATCATCCAAGGCATGAAGAAGGTTGGAACGGTCAACCCGATCTTCATGCTCGACGAGGTCGACAAGCTCGGCCACGACTTCCGCGGAGACCCGTCGGCGGCGCTCCTCGAAGTGCTCGACCCGGAGCAGAACAACACCTTCTCCGATCACTACCTCGAGATCCCGTACGACCTCTCGAACGTCATGTTCATCGCGA
The DNA here is from genome assembly GCA_903870415.1 of uncultured delta proteobacterium. Classification (GTDB taxonomy): domain Bacteria; phylum Myxococcota_A; class Polyangia; order Polyangiales; family Polyangiaceae; genus CAIQDA01. The sequence continues at coordinate 1,155 of CAIQDA010000076.1, read as the reverse complement.
CCGCGAACGTGGCCGACCCCATTCCAGCACCTCTTCGCGACCGCATGGAGATCCTGGATATTCCCGGCTACACGCGCCGCGAGAAGCTCGCCATCGCGCGCCAGCATCTCATTCCGAAGCAGATCGAGGAGCACGGCATCACGCCCGAGCAACTCGCGATCACCGACGACGCGGTGCAGGCGCTTATTGAGGGCTATACGCGGGAAGCCGGCGTACGTACGCTCGAGCGCCAAGTGGCGAGCGTGGTCCGCGGCGTCGCCGTGAAGATCGCAGAAGGCGACACGACGCCACGAACCGTTGCCGACGCGGACGGGGTTGCCGACTTCCTCGGAGCCGCCAAGTTCTCGAGCGAGATGGCCGAACGCACCGAAGAAGCGGGCGTGGCCACGGGTCTCGCGTGGACGAGCGTCGGAGGAGAAATCCTCTTCATCGAAGCCACGCGCATGTTCGGAACGGGCAAGCTGCAGCTCACGGGCCAACTCGGCGACGTCATGAAGGAGTCCGCGCAGGCGGCGCTTTCCTACGTGCGCGCAAACGCGGAACGCCTCGGGGTCGCCAAAGACTTCCTCGAGAAGAGCGACATCCACATCCACATTCCCGCGGGCGGAATGCCCAAGGACGGCCCCTCCGCAGGCGTCACGATGTTCACCGCACTCGTCTCGCTCCTCACGGGCATTCGCGTGCGCCACGACGTCGGAATGACGGGCGAAATCAGTCTTCGCGGCCGCGTGCTTCCCATCGGTGGCCTCAAGGAAAAAGTCCTTGCGGCGCACCGCGCAGGCCTCAAGCGCATCATTCTTCCCGAGCGCAACAAGGCCGACCTCGAAGACATTCCTGCCGACGTGAAGAGCGAACTCGAATTCGTGCTCGCCTCGCGCATGGACCAAGTCCTCGAAGCGGCCCTTGACGGGAAGATCGAACCGAAGACCGAGGCCGTCGTGGTGGTTCCCGCGAACTGACTCGCTCAAAACGTCGGCTCGCAGATTCCATCAAGGAATTCGCAGAAAAAAAGCGCTGCTCCTTCGACACGAGGGGGCGGCGTTTTGCGTGCGAGTCTTGCGGGTCCGCGTTGCGCTTCATGCCGCGGCGCGCCACAGTCGGCTCACATCAGAGCGAAACGTTCGCGTTCGTCGGCGTCGGACTTGAGCGCGTGCG
>CAIQDA010000075.1 GCA_903870415.1 uncultured delta proteobacterium | reverse complement strand
CGCGAGTCCCTTGAGATTCCTACAAATGGTTTCGGTCATGCGATCACGTGAAAGCAGGTTCCGCGACTCCCGAGCCATGGCGAGCTCAAGTCGTCGCGCGCCTTCACGCAGTGGAGAACGGTCCAGCTAATGCCTCCAGAAGTCACTGACCCAGACAACTCCCGGGCGCTCGCGACGGAGGGCATAGCGCCCTTGTGCCTATTTTTTACAGGTTTTAACCGATGGCTTCTCTCGGGGGCGGAGCCGTCGCCGGTCCTAACGGATTGGCGGGCGCTCGTGTCGAACGCGTCCTTGGCCGCGGAATCGCGCCGCGTCCCGGCAGCTGTCGCTTGATGGCGCTGTCGACGGCGAAGGCCCAGCGCGCGAGACGGCGGCTCCGCCGATTGTCGACGACCAGGCGAAGCAAGTCGCCAAGCTGCCAGCGAAGCCTCGGTAGTCCCCCCGCAAGACCGTATTTAACATGAAGTCGACCGGCGTCGCGCAATTGATTCGCTTCTACGCAAACTCGGCGCGGCGATTTGCTTGTTCTGAGCGTTTTCTCTCGTTAAAGCTGCTGTTGCCTTCTCGCTCGAAAGCAACACCATGGACGCTCCAGCCCCGGCTTCTTTGTTTCATGCGTTTCAGGCGGCGGTCGCCCGTTTTGGTGCGGCCCCCGCCGCGAAGTTCTGCGAAGAAGGCGTGTGGGTCGAGCGTGACTGGAACTCCATTGCCGCGGACGTGAAACGCGTTGCGGACGGCCTTCTTGCGTGGGGGCTCGGGCCCGGCGAGCGCGTCGCCATCATGGCGCCAACAAGCTTGTCGTGGGTTGTCGTCGAGCTCGCGCTTTTCGCCGTCGAGGCGATCGTCGTTCCCATTTACCCGACAAGCGGCGCGGGTGACGTGGAGCACCTCCTCAACGACGCGGGCGTCCGCTTGGCGTTCGTCGCCGACGCCGCCCTCTGCGGGCATGTGCTCGACCCGTGGCAGCGCGCGCCTCGCTTGGCCCATGTGGTCGTCATGAACAACGACTCCGAAGGGTTTGAGCGAGAGGACATCACCTCCCTCGCGTCCTTCGTCGAAGAAGGCCAGCGCCAGCCACGCTTCGACATGGAGGCGCCGCCGCGCTGCCAAAGCTCGGACCTCGCGTTCCTGATGTACACGTCGGGCACGACCGGGAGACCCAAAGGTGCCATGATTTCCCACGGAAATCAAATGGCGAGCACGTGTGGCATTTACGAAGCCGAGCTTCAGAAGCCAGGCGACGTTCAAATCTTTTTTCTCCCGCTCGCTCACTGTTTTGCTCAAATGCTCCTCGGCAACTGGTTCCTCGTCGGAGGCGTTCTCGTCTTCGCCCAGCGCATCGAAACAGTCATCGACGACATGGGGGCCACGGCGCCAACCTTCTTCGCCGGCGTGCCGCGCCTTTATGAAAAGGTTTACAACAAGGTCGTCACCGACGGCTCCGCCGCGCCCGGTTTGAAGGGATTCCTTTTTCGCAAAACCATTGCCGCGCTGTCGGCCTCCGCTGCAACTCGCGCGCGCGGCCGGCGGTTCTTTTCTTTCTGGCTCCTTCTTGGGACATGGCTCGTGATTCCCAAAATTCGCCAGCGCCTCCTTGCGCGCATGGGCGGCAAAATGGAGTGGATGGTCTCCGGCGGTGCACCCCTGGCCGCGCCCATTATGGGACTTTTTGAGGCGTGCGGCATTCCGCTCTACGAAGGCTATGGCTTGACGGAATGCATGGGCGCTGCGACCGCAAACCTCGGCGAAGGACGTCGCATTGGCACGGTCGGCAAGGCCGTTGGCGCCATGAAGGTGCGCATCGCCGACGACGGTGAGGTCCTCATGAAGGGACCCTCGATCATGGCGGGTTACTGGAATCAACCCGAGGCAACCCGCATGGCCCTCGACGCCGAAGGCTGGCTTCACACGGGCGACATCGGGGTCATGGGCGACGACGGACGCCTCACCATCACCGATCGCAAAAAGGACATTATTGTCACGGCCAACGGGAAGAAAGTCGCTCCGCAGAACGCGGAAAACGCGCTCAAAACCTGTTCGCTGGTGAGCCAGGTCGTCGTCTACGGCGACAGGCGTCCCTACCTCACCGCTCTCGTCACGATAAACGACGAATGCTCACGCGCGACGTTGCGTCAGAACGGCGTCGAGCATTCGGAGCTGACATTTCGCTCGGTTTCGAGGCACCCGCTCATTCGAGCGCGCATTCAGCAGGCTTTCGATCTCCACAACGCCCACGTGGGTCGCTTCGAGATGATTCGTCGATTCGTCGTCCTCGATCACGACTTTACCCTGGAGGGCGGGGACATGACCGCCACGCTCAAGCTTCGCCGCGATCGCGTGGTCAAACGCTACGACGGCATCATCGAGGCCATGTACGAGGCCCCGTCGCTCCTTCGCCGCAGCTTCACCATTCTCCAGGCGCTGACCTCGGCCCCGAATCGCAAGGGCGCGAGCGACGGCTGAGAAACGTGCATTCCGCACGAATCAGGTCGGAGGTCCCCACACGCGCACCGGGTCGCTCAAGCCTTTCAGCAGGTGCAGCCCCAAGTCCGTGAGGGGTACATCCACATGCTCGGCCACCGCGCTCGAGACAATCCACGGGGCTTTGAGTCTCGCGCAGAGGCCTTCGAGGCGACTGGCGAGGTTGACCGCGGCGCCAATTACCGTGAAATCCAGCCGATCAGCGGCTCCAATGTTTCCGTACGCAACTTCACCGCGGTGAAGCGCGAGTCCACCTCGGAGCGTCTCCGGTAGAGAGGGCTCGAGAGCCATCGCCGCCTGAACCGCATGCATGCATGCTGCACGGGGATCGTTGTCAATCGGCCACATGACGAGGGCCGCGTCGCCAATGAACTTGAGAATCTCGCCGCCGGTCGCAT
>CAIQDA010000074.1 GCA_903870415.1 uncultured delta proteobacterium | reverse complement strand
CGGCGTCTTCACGAGCGTGGAGGAACTTCGCGTCGAGATTCGAAGGTACATCGAGGCGCACAATGCCGAAGCCGCAAAGCCATTCCGTTGGACCAAGTCCGCGGAGTCGATCCTCGAGTCGGTGGCTCGTGCGAAAGTGGGTGCGTGTCATGCGAACTAATCAACCGGGACACTAGTGAGGCGGCGAAGCGTGTGCCCGCGGATCTCCGCGAGCGCCATCCTGCGATTCCATGGCGAGCCGTTGCCGGTCTGCGCGACGTGCTCGTTCACGACTACTTCGGCGTCGACCTCGGCGTGGTCGAGGAAGTGATTCGCGAGGAACTCCCCAAGCTTATCGAGGGACTGCGCAGCCTGATGAGCGACGAGGGATGGACCGATGTCCCTCCTTCGAGTGCGGGTACCTGACAACTCCGAGAGCGGTCGGCGGAGATGTCGCCGGGCCCTGACAGACCAGTTTTTTCGCTCATTCGGAATCGACGTCCGATGTCGTTATTACACTGGATGTATTCTGCACGTGTAGAGAAGTGACATTTCCACGAGGAGATGCACCGCATGAGCAACGTCCAGTGACCACCGCGCCCGTGCCTTTGCTGGCGGCGCCGGGGCTGAAACATGCCGAAGTCGTCCGAATGCGGCCCGCGTCGAGCGAGCGTACGATGACGAATTAGCGGAGCCGACACCGGCCCTATCGGATAGGGGTGCCGCAGGCCATCCAGCTGGCAGAGCGCGCGCACGAGCCGAAAAGCGCCACGAACGCCAAGTTCGAGCGGCCCTCAAAGACGCGGTGCAGGTCGTCGGCAATGGTCACGGAGCTACGACTCTAGCACGTACGCGGCGCGACGGCGATGGCGCGTGAGCCTGGCCGAAGGCGTACGCAAGCTGGCTTCACTGTCTGTCCCTCCCTTCGTCGAAGAGTGATTGCCCCTAGGCCGACAACGAAGGTGCCCTCAGCGAGTAAGCCGGCGCCCGACATCCAGCTCGCGGCCGTCGGCGGTGCGCCCTTGCACGAACACATGGAGCACCGTGCGCGGCGATGCGAACGCGCAGCTTCGCGTGCTTTCTAGCTGCGTACGCGGGTGACGATCAGAAGCGCGAGCTCACGCGAAGACCGAGGGACTCTTCCGCAGTCGCTTGCTACTCGGCTGCGCGCGCTGCGTCGAGAAGCGTCACGCGCCCGAGCATGAGCAACGGGCCGATGGACGTGTACGGTCCTACCGCCCACTCGAAGCCGGTTTGGACGGCATAAGAAAGCAACCAAGCCGGGGTGACGATGGCCGACGGCCGCAGCTGGAAGGTGGTCCGCGACGCCTCGCTCAGCGGCGACGAAATGTCGCACTTCAGCCAGGACACGAGCTAGCGCGCACGGCCAATAACCGGTAGTCTTCTCCCGGCAGGCGGATGCAGTGCGGAGCAGCCTCCTTCGCTTCAGCCACCCTTCAGTCCCATGCCCATGCAAGAGCTCGACGCCCCCGACGAAACCCAGGCCTTGACCAAGCTGCTTGCGGTCTCGCTCCTCCTTGGCGAGTGTACAGACCTCGATGAAGTGCTCAACACCGTCATCGATGCGATGCGGAGCTTCGTTCGGTGCGAGCGGGTCACCGTCTTCGTTCACGACCCAAAGAGTGCGTTACTGGTCACGCGCGTCGCCCACGGCCTAAGCTCGAGCGCGATTCGTATCCCCGACACCGCGGGCATCGCCGGGGCTTGCGCCCAGGCCCGGAAAGTCATCAACATCAAAGACGCCTACGCGGACGAGCGCTTCGATCGCTCGTTCGACGCCGCGACGGGCTACCGCACACGAACGATCCTCGCCGTGCCGCTGCTCGACGACGAGGGAGTTCTCGTTGGCGTGGCCCAAATCCTCAACCGCCTCGAGGGCAGCTTCAGCGAGCACGACGAGCTGGTCGTGCGCTCGCTGGCCGCCCAGGCCGCCGTGGCCGTCCGCCGCGCCACGCTCATCGAGGATCGCATGGAGCGGATGCGCATGCAGGATGAGATCGACGTTGCTCGATTGATTCAGCAGCGCTCGTTCCCGCAAGGTGTCCCTTCGATCGATCGCTACGAGCTCGTCGGCCGCAGCGCGCCGAGCCAGGAGGTTGGGGGGGACGCCTTCGACTTGGTCCCGCTCGGGGATCTTGGCGTCGCTCCCATCGATTTCCCTTGCGAACGCGCGATGTTGCTCATCGCCGACGCTACCGGCCACGGCGTCGGACCCGCGCTGAGTTCGATTCAGACCCGCGGCATGATTCGCTTGGCGCTGCGTTTTGGCCATCCGCTGGCTGCAATCGCTCGTCAAGTGAACGAGCAGCTGATCGAGGATCTGCCGAGCGGCCGCTTCGTGACCGCATGGTTAGGGCTCCTTGATGCGCGCAGCGACACGTTGCAGTCCTTCAGCGCGGGCCAGGGGCCGATCTACGTGTACCGCCGGGCGAGCGACTCCTTCGAGTCGATTGATACGAACGCCCCGCCGATGGGGATCATGAACTTCGACGAGTCGTTTTGCGCGACGCAGACCGTTCAGCTGGAGTCCGGCGACGTGTTTGTCGCCATCACCGACGGCTACTACGAGGCCCCGGAGGCGGGCGGCGGCAACGGCCAATTCGGGGAGGAGCGCGTCTTTGAACTCATTCGTGCCCTTCGTGATGCACCGCTCGCAACGATCGTCGACGAACTCGATCGGTCCGTGTTGGCCTACCACGGCGCGCCGTTCACACCCGACGACCGCACCGCCGTTCTGGTGCGGCGATCGAAGTAGCTCCGCTCGGGGCCGCTTCGTCGAATAGGCGACACGGCGCGAGGACCGCCGGGTCAACGGATGTTCGCGTTTCGGTGAGGCAGACCGAGTGACGCTGCGGGACTTCGCAAAAGCGAAGCGGCCGGCGGTGGGGAACCATGCGGCCTGAGTTTAGGAAGCGGTGTTGAGGCTGAGAAAACGCTCGCAGAAACGATGCCGAGAGCGGCCCGAACTTTAACGGCGGACCGCGATGGCCGGAAACCGACCAAATACCGGCACGGTTGAAACGTTCACTTGAAGACGCGTGGCGCGGATTGAGTGTCTTATGCGCTGCGCCCAGCAAGAACGAGCTGCGTCGCCCAATATTTTTCCCCTAGGGGAAAAATGGCCTTTTTCTTGACTTTTGGCAACTGTCGTCCTGTGTGCGATAGTTTCTTCTTGCACTTACTTTTAGCCAGACTAGAGCAGCGCTCATCACTTCAAAGAGCGCACGGCGCTGCCCCTTGCTCTACCTTCTGGACGTCTCATGGTCCGTTCAATCGTGTCGCAGGTTGCTGGTGCGTTTCTTTCCCTCGCGTTGGCCGGTTGTGGCTCGGCCCCCGGCACCAACGAAGAAGTTCTCGCACTGGACGATTCGTACGGGTCCTCGGAAAACGCACTGTCAAGCTCACTCCTCGACATCGTGACGGTTTCGCAAGGCGGCCGCGGCAGCGATCACGCCCATCATTGCTACTTGGCGGCCTGCACCACGATTTTCAACTACTTGACGACCTCGCCCATCACCATGGCCCAAGCTTGGGCCCGCACCGGTCAGACGATGCCCGCCCGCGATCGCATTCGCGCCACGTTTACAGGGATCGGCCTGCCTTTGGCCTCCGGGTACATGGCCGCGGTCAGTTACACCGCGAGCGCCACCCAATTGAAGGCCATTGGCACCTCGATCGCCAATGGCTGGCCCGTGATGCTCGGCATCGGTGCGAAGAGCGCGTCGGCGGCTGAAATTGGCCACTACATTGTTATCGGCGGCGTCGACAGCACGCTCAATCCCACCAAATTTGTTCTTCTCGACCCATGGAACGCGCCCGTCAACGACCGCGGAGTCATGGTTCCCGCTCCCATAGCCGGCGCGCCCGTCACGGGCCTTCGCGCCTCGCGCAGCTGGGTCGGCCTCGAGGTCTATTTCGCCAAGAATTACAAGACGAAGCGCGCCCGCTAGTGTCTCGTTTGATTAGTTCGCAAGACACGCACCCACTTTCGCACGAGCCACCGACTCGAGGAGCGACTCCGCGGACTTGGTCCAACGGAATGGCTTTGCGGCTTCGGCATTGTGCGCCTCGATGTACCTTCGAATCTCGACGCGAAGTTCCTCCACGCTCGTGAAGACGCCGCGGTGAATCGAACGGCGCTCGGGCGAGGAAAACCAGCGCTCCACGGCGTTGAGCCACGATGCGCTCGTCGGCGTAAAGTGAAGGACGAAGCGGGGGTTACTCGCGAGGTACACCTTAACCTCGGGTGTCGAGTGCGTGCTGCTGTTGTCGAGGATGAGGTGGAGCGCGAGGTGTTTCGGAACCGTGCGCTCGATCTG
>CAIQDA010000073.1 GCA_903870415.1 uncultured delta proteobacterium | reverse complement strand
TTTTCCTCACTTACAACAAGGCCATTGCAGACGAGCTCGATCGCGATCTCCCTGACGATTACCGGGCGGAGCTTTCGATCCGCAGCTTCCACAAGCTCTGTGCGGACGTGTGCCGCGCAACCGGGCAACCCTTCGCGCCGCAAGACAACTTGCGATGGTGGGACGAACAGGCGCCCGAGATCCTCATGGCCGCGGCTGCGCACTTGCGTGAGGATCAGAAGTACGACGCGCTCGTGTGCGACGAAGCGCAGGACTTCCTGCCGCTCTGGTGGCTCGCGCTGCGCGAGGTCATGCGGGCGAAGGACTAGCCGTGGTTCGTGTTCTTCGACCCGGATCAAAACATCTACCGAGCGCAGAGCGAGCTGCCGCCCGAACTGGGTGAGCCCTTCGTCCTCGACTGCAACTGCCGCAACACGAGGGCCATCACGCGGCGCCTCGGCGAAATTCTCGGCCGCCCGATCGCCTCCCTCGAAGGAGCTCCGGAAGGAACGCCGGTCGTGCGCGAGGTCGTGACCGGCCTCACCGAGGTCGCCGAGCGCGTGCGCGCGACGTTGCACGCATGGTGCGCCGCTCCGCATGGATCCGTACCGCTCTCGCGCGTGGCCGTGCTTGTGCCGAGCGGCCTCGGCAGGCGCTTCCCGCGACGTTTCGGGAACGTGGAGACGACGGACGATCCGGTCGAGTGGCGCAAAGGGCAGCGAGTTCTCCTCATGTCCTCGCGCAAGTTCAAGGGGCTCGAATGCGATGGAGTGATCCTCGCGGGCATTCCGGAGGAGGTAAGGCCTGGTTTTCTGCGGGCGGATCACTACGTAGCCGCGTCGCGCGGGCGCCTGCTCCTCGCGGAGGTTGCCGATCGCACGTTCATCGCCTCAGACGGTTCGGCCTAAGCGCACACGGGGGCGCAACGCCGCGGACCTCAACGACCATCGCCGTTCGCGCCACGGCAGTCGATTTCGGTTGATCTCGGGGCGCCCAGAGTTGTCTCCGGGGAATGGATACAACCGCTGCGGACGCGGCCCGCGCCTTCGAAGAAGTTCTCGCGTCCTTCGTGGACACGGGCCCGGAACCGCCGCCACACAGCCGCGCGGTTCTCGTGCTCGACGCCGGCTGCGAGGCCCTCGCGGGTGAGCTCTCGGAGCTGAATTTCCTCCTGATCGCCGCGCAAGAGCCCCTTGAGTCATCGATAAGGCGCAAGACCATCGCAGGTCACCGGATCGTCGTGACGCGGAACACGCGCACGCTCATCGACGCCGCGCCCGTCGACGAGTTCGCCATCGTCGGCCTCGATGGACTGCCCGCGAGCGTGACCGCCGCTCGCGCAGCTGAGATAATCGCCCGCGCATTCCGCACGCACGAACTCCGCTGGAAGCGCGCCTCGTGGCTTCTTCTGGTGCACCCCGGAGAGCGCCACGCGTTTCGCTGGCTCGGGTGAAGGAGCACCCTGCCGGTGGGCGCGCGAAGCCCTCCATGCCAACATCAAGGGAGATAGCTCCTCCTCGAGACCCAAGTACCGATGGGCGGAGAACGGACTGACGTTCGTGCCCTCAAAGACCGAACGGCTATGCGCCTCGCGCGTCGCGGCCCGCCTGCTGCGCCGGCGTTAGCAACAGCCAAGCGTTCGCAATCGATCTCGGACCGAATCCCCAAACGGACTGAAGGAGATCGCCGAACGCCCGTTCGTTTCGCGACCGCACGGCGCTTGACACTCCACGGAGCTGCCCCGCTTCAACCGCCTTCATGAGGGCGACGACGCGAGGGGCAACGATTTCGTTGATGCGCCCGCGTTTGTAGCCAGCGCGCTCCAGCGCCTCCGCGACGGCAGCAATTCCCAATTTGGCCGTCGTACGCGGAGCTGCGAGCCCCTCGCGACGAAGATCGCCTCGGAGCTTCCATCCCGCCTCGAGGCTGTAATGGTTGACGCAGATCAGCGCGACCACGAGCGCATCGAGCTCGAAATCGGATGGCGAGGCGCTGTCTTCCGTCATGCGAAACACCTTACCGCATGCGAGACGAGCTGGTCGATGGTTCGCAACGCGTCTGAATGCCGATTTTGCTTCTGCGGACCTCCGCTCAGCGTCAAGTCGGGGGCGATTCGCCGCCACACACTGCCGACGCTGCGGCCGTTTACACGCGCGAGGGCTTTTGGGGCATGCGCCTGCGCGTGGACCTTGCGGTCATGGACGTACGCAACCGAAGCTTCGACCTCGTGTACCTGCTCAC
>CAIQDA010000072.1 GCA_903870415.1 uncultured delta proteobacterium | reverse complement strand
CTGCGGGTGTTCGCGGAGCTGCTCGACAAAAAACTGAGCCGCGAGCGCGTTCGCCGCGTGCAGGTCGTCACGAAACCGTTTTTCCCGATCTTGCTCGGCGCGGTCCCGGGGCTCACGATCTTCTTCGACCGGAATCCCGTGCTGTTCCGCGAGGATACGAACGGCCTCCGGGAAGCTGTAGCCCTCCGCCTTCATGAGGAAGTCGATGACGCTGCCCGACTCCTTGCAACCGAAGCAGTAGTACTGGCCCCGCTCCTGGTTCACGTTGAATGACGGGGTTTTTTCCTGATGAAACGGGCAAAGGCCGAGGAAACGGCGACCCTTCTTCACAAGCGTGGGCACGACGACCTTGACCACCGCGATGATGTCGCTGCGTTCTCGGACCTGCCTCACCGTCTCAGCGGAGATCATTGAAGGAAACTCTCAGACCAGTCGAAGGGTGAACCCGCGGCGATCGCGGAAGGAATCAGAGCCGTCGACGCGGTCGCGGACGCGCTCAACCGCGCGGTCAATGACAAGTGGGCGGGACATCGTTGAAATGCCGGGTTGCTCGTGATAGCGCCGCGCGCGCTCCGCTCCAAGGGCGACCTCACCTTCAGGTCGCTTTCCTTCGAACGAGGCGTGCGACCTGGAGTCGCGCTCCCCTCGCCCCCGAAACTCGCTAGGCACTTCTTCACACGGCACGAAGCCTCCGAGCTGCCGAAAGGCAAGAGACGAACCATGGCAAGCACCAACGTTGGAAAGATCGTTCAAGTCATCGGCCCCGTCGTCGACGTCGAATTTCGAGGCGGCGAGCTCCCGAAGATTCTCAACGCTCTACGCGTGACGAACCCGTCGATTTCCGACAAGCCGGGCAACCTCATCCTCGAGGTTTCTCAGCACCTCGGCGAAAATGCGGTCCGCGCCATCGCGATGGATTCGACGGACGGCCTCATTCGCGGAATGGACGTCACCGACAGCGGGTCTCCGATCTGCATGCCGGTCGGCCCCGCGTGCCTCGGCCGCATCATGAACGTCGTCGGCGAACCCGTTGACGACGCAGGCCCCGTGAACGCGGAGAAGTACCTCCCGATTCACCGCATGCCACCGCGCTTCGACGAGCTCTCGACGAAGATCGAAATCTTCGAGACCGGCATCAAGGTCATCGACCTCCTCGCCCCCTACCGAAAGGGCGGCAAAATCGGCCTCTTCGGCGGCGCCGGCGTTGGCAAGACCGTCCTCATCATGGAGCTCATCAACAACGTTGCGAAGGCTCACGGCGGCGTGTCGTGCTTCGCAGGCGTCGGTGAGCGCACCCGTGAAGGCAACGACCTTTACCTGGAAATGCAGGAGTCGAAGCTCGAGTCCGGCGCGACGGTTCTCTCGAAGACCGCGCTCGTTTACGGCCAGATGAACGAGCCACCAGGAGCCCGCGCCCGCGTTGCCCTGAGCGCCCTCACCTGCGCCGAGTACTTTCGCGACGAAGAAGGACAGGACGTTCTTCTCTTCGTCGACAACATCTTCCGCTTCACGCAGGCGGGTTCGGAAGTGTCGGCTCTCCTCGGCCGCATCCCAAGCGCCGTCGGTTACCAGCCCACGCTGTCGACCGAAATGGGCGCTCTCCAAGAGCGCATCACGTCGACGAACCGTGGCTCGATCACCTCGGTTCAGGCCGTCTACGTTCCCGCCGACGACTTGACCGACCCGGCCCCCGCAACGACGTTCGCCCACCTCGACGCGACGACGGTTTTGAACCGCGCGCTCACGGAAATCGGCATCTACCCGGCCGTCGATCCCCTCGACTCCACGTCGACGATGCTCGACCCGCAGATCGTCGGCGACCGCCACTACAAGGTCGCGCGCCTCGTCCAGTCGACGCTGCAAAAGTACAAGGACCTGCAAGACATCATCGCGATCCTTGGCATGGACGAGCTCTCGGAAGACGACAAGAAGGTCGTCAGCCGCGCGCGTAAAATCCAGCGATTCCTCTCGCAGCCGTTCTTCGTCGCCGCTCAGTTCACCGGCTCGTCAGGCCAGTACGTGAAGCTCGAAGACACGATCGTCGGGTTCGAGCAAATCGCGAGCGGCGAGTTCGACGACGACGCGAAGTTCCCGGAGCAGGCGTTCTACATGGTCGGCGGCCTCGACATGATGAAAGAGAAGGCGCGCAAACTCACGGGCGCGGCCTGAGGTCACCATGGCAACTGGCAAGCTGACCGTTTCGTTCGTCACGCCCACCGGCGTGGCGCTCGAGGGTTCCTTCGACGAAGTCGCGCTTCCGGGCGCGCCAGGCGAGTTCGGCATCCTTGCTGGGCACCGACCCCTCGTGGGCTCCGTTCGCATCGGCATCGCCACGCTCACGAGCGGTTCTGAGGTCACCCGCGTCGCGGTCGGCCGCGGATTCGCCGAAGTGTCGAACGACTGCGTCACGGTCCTCACGAACGCGTTCACGCGCCGCGAGGGCCTCGACCCGGTCGTTCTCAAGAAGGACTTCGCAGAGCTCCAAACAAAAATCGCGGCCTCGAAGCTCGACAAAGACTCGGGCGACAGCGGCGATCACCTGTACCTCATCGAGCGCGAGCGAACGATCGCCACGCTCCTTGAGCTCTACGGCGAGGACCCGCCCGCGATTCTTCGCCCCTACAACGAAGACGAGCCTTTCGCGCACGCGGCTCCGCTCACGGGCGATGCCGCACGCGAAGTGGAAAACAATCCCGGCGCGTAACGCACGCGAGACCACTCCGGTCACTCACGAGCGAACTCTTGCACTCTGCACGGGTTCGCTCGTTGATTATTTGGCGTGCGTATCGAATCGGTGCACACTCGCCTCATCATGGCCACCATCGACATCACCCGAAGCCATGGCCTCGTCAAAGAGGCCGCCCGCAGTCAAGCCGAGGACCTCGCGAGGAGTCTCGAAGCGAAGTTTAGCCTCACGTGGAAGTGGGTCGGCGACACAATCCATTTCGACGCGCCTTCAGGCGTTGCCAAGGGCACCAAGGGCGAGGTCCACGTGGCCGAGACCTCCGTGCGCGTCGCCATCGACCTTCCGTTCCTGCTTCGCGCGTTCAAAGGAACCATCGAAGAAAAGGTCAACGAGAAGCTCGCGAAGATGGTCTGAGACCGGCCGGTCAACTTGCTCACGCAGCGCGTCCGAAGTGATTCGGGCGCGTTCGCCATTTGGGCTCCGTGCCGCGCCGTGCTCACGCCCCACGTGCATCGATTCTTACGCGCCGATGCGTAGGAAATTTCGCTGCAAAAAGCACAAGCACCTGCGCCGCGACTGCGATAGGGGCGCGGCATTATGAAGGTCGCGTGGGTCTTCCCTGGACAGGGATCGCAATCCGTTGGCATGGCGAGCGCGCTTCTCGAAGCCGCGCCCGAGGCACGGGATGTGTTTGCGCGTGTAGACGAAGCGCTTGGGTTTTCGCTTTCGTCGATCATCGCAAACGGTCCGGAAGACAACCTCACGCGCACCGAGCACACGCAACCGGCCATCGTCGCCACGAGCGCAGCTCTCGTCGCCGTCCTTCGCGCACGCTTTCCGCAACTGCCTCCACCGTCCTTCGTCGCGGGCCACTCCCTCGGTGAGTACAGCGCTCTCGTGGCCGCTAGGGCCCTCTCGGTCGAAGACGCCGTGCGCATCGTTCATGCACGAGGACGCGCGATGCAAGACGCCGTCCCGGTGGGCGTGGGCGCAATGGCCGCGATCATGGGTGTCGAGGCCGGCGTACTCGATGCACTCTGCACGGAGTTTGCGCAGGACGAAGTGGTCTCGTGCGCGAACTTCAACGCGCCGGGCCAGATCGTTATCGCAGGACACGCTGGCGCGGTTGCGCGGGTCTCCGAAGCCGTTTCAGCGCACAAGGGGCGTGCCATCGCGCTCAAAGTCAGCGCTCCGTTCCATTGCGCGTTGATGGCCCCCGCGGCACGCATCGTCGAAGAGAAGCTCGCCGCCGTGCCGTTCTCGCCCCTCGCCTGCCCCGTCGTCGCCAATGTCGACGCGCAAGCCTCATCGAGCGCCGACGTCGCGAAGAAAAACCTCGTGGCGCAAGTGACCGGGGCCGTGCGCTGGCAAGCCTCGGTCGAGACAATGGCCGCCGCGGGCGTGACGCATGTGGTCGAGCTCGGACCTGGAAAAGTCCTGACAGGCCTCATCAAGCGCACCTCAAAGGGCCTGGCGCTCGCGAACGTGTTCGACGCGCTTTCCCTCGATGCTTACGGAGCGACGCTTCCATGAACGCATCCCGTACCGCGCCCGTCGTTGAATCACTTTCGGAAGGGTGCTTGAAGCCGCGCCCGGGGTCCTCTGCATGTTTTCACTAAACGAACGCGTCGCCATCGTCACCGGCGGCTCCCGCGGCATTGGTCGCTCGTGCGCTGAAACGCTCGCGGGCCTCGGAGCCACGGTGGTCCTCACCTACGTGAAGGGCGAAGCCGCTGCGCTGGAGGCCGTGCAGGCCATCGAATCAAAGGGCGGTCGCGCCAAGGCCCTGAAGGCCGACGTCGCCGTCTCCGCCGAGATGGACGAGCTCGTCGCCGCCACGACCAAGGAGTTCGGTCGCCTCGACATCCTCGTCGCCAACGCGGGCATCGCCATCGACGGGCTCTTGCTGCGACTCAAGGACGAAGACCTCGACGCTCTCGTGGCCACGAATTTGCGCGGAACCATCGCATCGGCCCGCGCCGCGGTGAAGCCCATGATGAAGGCGCGCTACGGCCGCATCGTGTTTCTCTCGAGCGTCGTCGGCGAAATGGGAAACGTCGGGCAGACCGCGTATGCCGCGACCAAAGCTGGCGTCATCGGCGCCGCGAAGTCCATCGCGCGTGAATACGCCTCGCGCAACGTGACCGTGAACGTCGTCGCCCCAGGTTTTGTCGACACCGACATGACGACGCACATGACCGACGCGATGAAGACCACGCTCCTCTCAGGAATTCCGCTCGGCCGTACGGGCCAAGCAAGCGAGGTCGCCGCGGCCGTCGCCTTTCTCGTCTCGAACGAGGCCGCCTACGTCACGGGGCAAGTACTCCGCGTCAACGGCGGCCTCTACATGTAGTTTGCAGATAATGCTGCCATCTTCACTCAATTCACACCACCAGCCTACGTGAGCAAAACATGGACATCTTCGCGGAAGTAAAACGCATCATCGTCGAACAACTCGACGTCGACGAAGCGCAGATCAAGATGGAGTCGGCTTTCATCGAAGACCTCGGTGCGGACTCGCTCGGTCTCGTCGAGCTCGTGCTCGCGTTCGAAGAGTCTTTCGACCTCGACATCCCGGACGAAGACACGGAGAAGATTCGCTCGGTCAAGAATGCTGTGGAATACATCCAACAGCACTCGAAAAAGGTCCAGGCCTAGGTCGGAGCGCGCGCATGGAACGGGTCGTCGTCACTGGAATTGGCCTCGTCACCCCCCTCGCGGTGGGGACTCACGAAACCTGGGCTGCGCTTGTCGCAGGTCAGAGCGGCATTGCGCCGATCACGCTCTTTGATACGAGCGCGTACCGCGTGAAGATCGCAGGTGAGGTCAAGAACTGGGACCCGACCCGCTTCATCGAAAAGAAGAAGATCAAGGAGCTCGATCGCTTCGCCGAATTCGCCCTCGGCGCAGCAAAGCTTGCCTTCGAGGACGCGGGCCTGACGCTCAGCGACGAAGAGCGCGAGCTCACGGGCACCATCATCGGCGTCGGCATCGGCGGGCTGCATACGCTCGAGAAGACGAAGCAAACGATTCTTGAACGTGGCCCGGGCAAGATCAGCCCCTACGCGATTCCGGGCATCATTTCGAACCTGGCCGCCGGTCAGGTTTCGATGGCTCACGGCCTCAAAGGTCCGAGTTTTTGCACGACGAGCGCGTGTTCGTCCGGCGCGCACGCCGTCGGTGAGGCTGCGCAGTGGATTCGCCGCGGTCTCGCACCTGTCATGATCGCAGGCGGCGCCGAGGCCACGATTCAGCCTGTCGGAATCGGCGGCTTCGAGGCCATGTTCGCGCTCTCCAAGCGCAACGACGAGCCCACGAAAGCGAGTCGTCCGTTCGACAAAGGGCGCGACGGTTTCGTCTCCGGCGAAGGCAGCGCGGTCCTCATTCTCGAGAGCCTCACGCACGCGAGAGCACGTGGCGCGCGCATCTACGCCGAGGTCACGGGCTACGGTGCCACGAGCGACGCCCATCACCTGACGCAGCCTGCCCCCGAGGGTGAAGGCGCTCAGCGCGCGATGCGCATGGCCCTGCGTGACGCGCAACTCGCAGGAGACGCCGTTGCGTACATCAACGCCCATGGCACCTCGACGCCCGTGGGCGATGCGGAAGAATCGAAGGCAATTCTCAAGGTTTTCGGCGCGCACGCGGCCGACCATAAGCTCTGGGTGAGCTCAACGAAGTCGATGACCGGTCACTTGCTCGGTGCCGCAGGAGCGCTTGAGGCCGCCGTTGCCGCCCTCGCGATCCACCACGGCCAGGTTCCGCCGACCATCAACCTCGACGATCAAGACCCTCTCTGCACGTTGGATTACGTCGCACATACAGCGCGCGTCCGTGAACTGCATCACGTCTTGTCGAACTCGTTCGGCTTCGGTGGCACGAACGTCTCGCTGGCTCTCTCGAAGGTCTAAGTCGTGGCCAAAATTTTTCTCGCCTCCGATCACGCAGGGTTCGCTCTCAAGAACCACCTGGTTGCGTACGTTTCCAAACTTGGACACGAGGTCATCGACCTTGGATGCCACACGGAAGCGTCGTGCGACTACCCGGACTACGCGCACCTCGCCGCTGAAAAAATCCTCGCTGAAAGCGCGCTCGGCATTCTCGTGTGCGGATCGGGCGTGGGCATTTCGATCGCGGCCAACCGCCACCCGGGCATCCGCGCAGTCGTGTGTTCGGAACCGTTCAGCTCCGAGATGGCGCGACGTCACAACGACGCGAACGTGTTGTGCATGGGCTCGCGCGTCGTGGGCCTTGGCCTCGCCGAAAAGCTCGCGGAGGCATTCCTCAACGCGACGTTCGAAGGCGGACGCCACGCCGGACGCGTTTCCAAAATCGAGTACTGAGCCGAGCGCGCTCAACGCTGCGTCCAGGGACGTCGGAACGTTCCGTTCGCATCCTTGGGCGTTGCTGCTAAGGCCCAGTTCGTGCGCTGCCCGTCTTGTGCCCATCTTGAAAGCCGTGTGACCGACTCGCGCACCTCGGCGACCGGCGACTCCATCCGGCGTCGGCGCGAGTGCGAGACGTGCGGAGAGCGCTTCACGACCTACGAGCGACTCGATCGCACGATGCCGCTCCTCGTGAAAAAAGACGGACGACGGGAAGCGTGGGACCGCGAGAAGCTCATCGCTGGACTCCGCACCGCGTGCCAAAAACTTCCGGTGCCGCTCGCCGAAGTGGAACGCGTCGCCGACGAAGTTGAGCAAGTGCTCCTCGAAAGCTCTGAAAAAGAAGTGACGACCCATCGCATCGGCGAAGAAGTCATGAAGCGCCTGTCGAATCTCGACCCGGTCGCTTACGTGCGGTTTGCAAGCGTTTATCGGAGCTTCCGCGACGTGCAAGAGTTCGTGCTCGAACTCGAGCGCCTCAAGAAAGAGGGAGCGTAGAGCGCCTTGAGCGACAAGCTTCTCACCGTCGACGAACGCTGGATGACACGCGCCCTCGAGGTCGGTCGCGGCGGTCGTCCGTCTCCGAATCCGCACGTCGGGGCCGTCGTGCTCGCGGCGTCGGGCGAACTCGCGGGCGAGGGTCATCATCAAATGGCGGGCTCTGACCACGCGGAGGTCGCAGCCCTCAAGGCTGCCGGCGACCTCGCAAAGGGCGGCACGCTCTACGTGACGCTCGAGCCGTGCAACCATCACGGTCGCACCCCGCCATGCGTCGACGCGATCGTGCGCGCGGGCATCAGCCGCGTCGTCATCGGTTGCCGCGATCCGAACCTTCAAGTGACCGGCGGCGGCATCGAGGCCCTTCGCCGCGAAGGCATTCACGTGGAAGCGGGAATCCTCGAGGCGCGCGCAACCAATCTGCTCGCACCCTGGTCGAAGCACGTCGCCTCCGGCATCCCCTTCGTGCGTCTCAAACTCGCGCTGAGTCTCGACGGCCGCATCGCCACGCGCACCGGCGCTTCGCGTTGGGTCACGGGACCCGAAGCCCGCGCGCGCGTCCACTTGCTCCGAAGCGAATGCGACGCAGTCCTGGTGGGCGTCGGCACGGTCCTCGCCGACGACCCGCGTCTCAACGTGCGCCACGTCGACGGACCGAGCCCAAAGCGCGTCGTTCTCGACACGAAATTGCGCACCCCTCTCACGTCACGCCTGGTCGAAACCGCGAGCGAAATCCCAACGTGGATCGTTTGCTCGCACCTCGCCAACGTCGACACGCGTGAGGCTCTCGAAGCGCGCGGCGTGCGCGTATGGCCCGTCGACGAGAACACCTCGGGGCGCGTCGACGTCTTGAGCGCCCTGCGCCTCCTCGGTTCGCGCGGCGTTGTCACGCTCCTCGTCGAAGGTGGAGCCGAGGTCGCCGGAAGTTTTCTAGCCGGCGAGCTCGCCGATGAACTCCACGCGTTCCTCGCGCCCAAGCTGCTCGGTCCGCGAGGACGCCCCGGTGCCGTGGACTGGTGCGGCCCCGACGACCCGGCCGAGGCTCCGCAGCTTCTGAATCCCACCTGGGAACTCTGCGGTCGCGACGCGTACGTCCACGGGCGCATCGCCCACGGCGGTTCGGACACCCCGAACCCCGCCCGCGATCGTTAAGGCCCTACACGGCGCTCAGAGGGCCCGTGACGCTTTCGGCCGCGTGCCCTCTTGCGTTTGCATCGCGGAGAACGCAAGAAGGGCGTCATGGCCATCCTGACGATTCTTCACTACCCCGACCCTCGCCTCCGCGAAGCCGGCAAGCCGGTCGATGCGATCACCGACGAAGTGAAGAAGTTCGTCGGCGACATGGCGGAGACAATGTACGCGGCACCAGGAGTTGGCCTGGCGGCTACGCAAGTCGGCGTCGCGCTGCGCATCTTCGTCATCGACATCGCGGACGAAGGCGAACCGAGCGCGCTGCAGGTCTTCATCAACGCCGAAATCGTTGAGAAGCGCGGCAAGATCGAGTGGAAGGAAGGCTGCCTTTCCTTCCCGGGTGCCAGCGAGAACATCGACCGCGCCGAGTGGGTCAAGGTCCGCGCCAAGGGGCTCGACGGCGAGCTGTTCGAGCTCGAGGCCGAAGGCCTTCTTGCGGTCGCGGTGCAGCACGAGAACGACCACCTCGACGGCAAGCTGATGATCGACAAGCTCGGACCGCTGCGTAAACGCGTTTTGCACCGCAAAATGCTCGCAGGCGCGAACTGACGCGCGATCAGTCGTCGAGCGCGCCGACAACGTCCGCGACCACCGCCGCCGTGTCCTCGAGGCCACAAGCGACGCGCACAAGGCCCTCTTCGATGCCGAGGAGCGCGCGTCCTTCGGGCCCCTGCTCGAAGTAACTCATGATGGCCACCGGCTCGATGAGCGTTTGGGGCCCGCCAAAGCTCGGGCCAATGCGTGCAATCTTCACGCGATCGCAAACCGCGCGCGCGCCGGCAAGACCACCGGACGAAACGAAGCTCACGACCCCGCCGGTACCTGCAAAAAACCTCGCGGCGATGGCATGATCTGGATGACTTTCGAGACTCGGATGATGCGCCCGCAGCACCTTCGGATGACCTTCGAGGGCCCGCGCGAGAGCCACGCCCGACGCGTTGTGACGCTCCATTCGAAGAGCAAGCGTGTCGAGCCCGCGCGCGATTAGGAAAGCCGCGTGCGGGTCGAGCATGGCGCCCGTCGCTCCTCGAAGCTCGCGCACCAGCGACACGAGGTCACGCGAACCCGCAACGCAACCGCCCAGCACGTCGTGATGACCGGCCAAGTACTTTGTTGCACTCTGCACAGACAAGTCTGCACCATGCTCAAGCGGGCGAAAACCCAAGGGACTTGCGAGGGTCGCGTCCACAACGAGCTTCGCGCCGCGGGTCTTGCGAACGACCTGGGCGACCGCCTGAAGGTCCGCGCAGCGCAGGTACGGGTTCGTGGGGGCCTCGCCGATCACGAGACGAGTCTCTGGCCTCATGGCCGCCGCGAGCTCGTCGAGATTTCCAGGCTCGACCACGGACGAAGTCACGCCGAAACGTCCGAGCGTCTTCGTGACGAAGTCTCTCGTCTTACGGTACCCATCCTTAAACAATACGACGTGTTGCCCCGCCTTCACGAGCGCTAGAATGGTCGTCGTCATGGCCGCCATGCCGCTCGCAAAACTCAACGCATCGTCCGCCCCCTCAAGAATCGCGAGGCGACCTTCGAGCGCGTTGACCGTCGGGTTTCCGTAGCGTCCGTACTCGCCGCGAGACTCGTCCGCGTGAGTTCCCTCGAAGAAGGACACGAGCTCGGCCGTGTCGCGAAAGATGAACGTCGAACTCTGCACGATGGGCACGGGCACGCCGTCGCCGGGGACGAAGCGAGGTCGACCGTCGTGAATGAGCGTGGTGGACGTCGGGGCCGGTCGCTTCGTGGGCATGGTCTCAGAGCTCCGTATTTTCCGCGCGGCCCTGGGCAAGTTCAGGCACCGCAAACTCGACAACGCGATCGGCGAGGCGACGACGCCCCTTGAGAAAGTAGTGCTCGAAGCCTTCGAAAAGCTCGAGGCTCGCGCCCAGGTCGGCGGCGAGCACCTGCGCCTCGTCGACGCTGCAGAAGTCGTCTTCGGTGCCCAAGTACATCGCGAGGCGCCCCTCGAAGCGGGCCGCGTCTTCGCGCACGAACGTGAAAATTCTCACCGCCGGAGCAATGAGCGCGACGCGTTCGATACCGCCTTCGAGCGCAGCGCCGCGCAATCCGACCCAGGTGCCGAACGAGAAGCCGACGAGCGTGATGGGCGCCTTTTGGCCGATGTTCGCGCGCAGTTCCCGAATGGCCGCGCGCACGTCGCTCACCTCCGCCAAGCCCTGCCCATACGTGCCCTCGCTCGACGGTACGCCGCGGTAATTGAAGCGCAGAACCGCGGTGGTCTCGGGCGCCTTCTCCGCGAGCACTTTGGCGATCGCGAGAATGACAGCCGAGTGCATCGTACCGCCGTAAAGCGGATGCGGATGGCAAAGGACGACGCCACGGGTCGCGTCTCGCGGCAGGCGCATGGCCGCGTCGAGCGAGGGCTCACCCGGAAGCCCAGGCATCATCAGCCGCGTTTCCGTCGGAAGAAAGACTTCGGGCGAGCGTTCCGGATTCGCGGGCGGGTCCGGCAGGTGAAAAACGCGCGGCATGACTCCTTGCGTTAGACCGAGTTCCGCGTGGGCGCCACCCTGGTTTCACGTTGAGTGCATGCAGACTACATACAGCGCTCACAACGAAAGCGCGCAGGCCTCAGAGACCTACGCGCCTTTCGATGCCGTTTACGCGCTCGGCGCGTCGAGGTCCGACGTCAGCCTTCGACGTCTTTTTCTTCCACGAGCTGCACGTCCGTCACCGACACACCGCGGTCGATGTGCTTGGCGAAGTCGACGAGCGTGAGAGCCGCAACCGTCGCAGCCACCATGGCCTCCGTGTCGACGCCGCTCTTCTCGACCGCATCGACCGTGGCCTTGATGAGGATGCTCCCGGTCCCGTAATCCGCCTGGCAAATCACGTCGACGCGGGTGATCGGCGACGGGTAGCAAAGGGGCAAGAACTGCGACGCGTGCTTTCCCGCTTGAATGCCCGCAATGCGCGCCATCGCGAACATCTGGTCAGGGGTCGTGTCGCTGCCGAGAAGCAACGCGAGCGACTCGATGCGCATTTGCACGCGAGCCGAGGCGACCGCGCGGTGCGTGGACACCATGCGGAACTGACCGCTGACGCCCGCCGCCGGAAGAACCACGGAGGCGCACTGAAAGAGACCGTCGTAGAAACGCAAGAGCCGCTCGGGAGGCCCCTCGCTCGCGACGAGCACGAACGCGAAGCGATCGAGCTGGCGAAGTCCGGTCCACTTTTCGACCTCAAGCGGGCGATCGGAGCCGAGTTTCTCGAGAAGGTCCGCAGGCGCTTCTTCCGCAGGCGGGTCCGTGACCGCGTCGCCCCAGTCGGAAGGCGGGTTCGCCTTGTGGGTGATGTCCTGAATCTTCGCGCGATCGATGGTCGCCTTCGCGCCCTCCATCACCACGGTGCGACGGTCGCCCAAAGTCAGGCTCTTCCATCCTTCGGGCGTCAGCAGTTCGCCGGCGATCATCAAGGCGCGACGCGCCGAGATCGGCATGACGCCTAAGTCGCGCTTCTCGCCTTCAGCTTCGTAGAGAGGAACGTTGTTGTCAGCCATCAGTGTTTTCGCTCCGACGATTCAAAAGGCTACCAGAGGTTCGTAATGGCGGGGGCCTGGTCACGAAGCCGCGCGCTGCTTCGTGGCCCAGGTGAGGATTTCTTCGAGGAGATTTCCAACGGGAACACGCTCGGCCTTCTTCGGGTCGCCTTCGGTGCGGGCCTTGACTTCGGCCACGCCGTCGGCCCAGCTCTTTCCGCCAATGGTCACGCGCAGCGGGCAACCGACGAGGTCGGCGTCTTTGAACTTCACGCCCGGGCGCTCGTCGCGGTCGTCCCAAAGCACGTCGATGCCCTGCGCCTGAAGTGCGTCGTGGAGCTTCTCGGCTTCCGCGATGACCGCGGCGTCAACGCCGAGCGTGCAAACGTGCACGTGATACGGCGCGAGAGAAAACGGCCAGACAATTCCCGAAGCGTCGTTGTGCTGCTCGATGGTCGCCGCGACGAGGCGCGAGACGCCGATGCCGTAGCAGCCCATGACGAGTGGCTTCTGCACGCCGTCTTTGTCGAGGAACGACGCGTTCATCTTCGCCGAGTAGTGGGTGCCGAGGATGAAGATGTGGCCCGCTTCGATACCCTTGTATTCTGCAAGGGTTCCCGCGCAGCGTGGGCACGCATCGCCCTTGCCCACTTTTCGAGCACGCACGACCTGGCCCTCGAAGTCTTTGCCAAAGGTAACGCCAACCAGATGGTGGTCGGTCTCGTTCGCGCCCGTGACGCCGTCGACGACCGCAGCGGCATCGATATCGACGAGTATTTTTCCAGAGAACCCGATGGGGCCAGCGAAACCAATCGCGGCGCCAGTCGCCTTCTTCACGTCCTCTTCGGAGGCGAGTTCGCACTCGTCGGTTCCAACGAGTTTCGCGACAGCGACTTCGTTCAGCTCGTGATCGCCGCGCACCACCACGAGCACGGGGCCCTCGGCTCCGCGCACGACGATGGACTTCAGAAAGCGCTCTTTCGGAAGCTTCAAGAACTTCGCGACGTCGTCGATGGTGCCGACCTTCGGCGTGTGAACCTTCTCGGCCTTGCCGCTTCCGCCCTCGGCGCGCGGCGCGTCCTTCGTCTCGGCGACTTCAACGTTGGCTGCATATTCGCAGGCCGTGCAAGCAACGATGGCGTCTTCGCCGGAATCCGCGAGCACTTGAAACTCGGCGCTGGTTGAACCGCCCATCGCGCCCGAGTCCGCCTGCACCATGCGGTAGTCGAGGCCCATGCGATCGAAGATGCGGCGATAGGCCACGCGCATCGTTTCGTAGCTCGCACGCGCGCCCGTTTCGTCCGCGTCGAAGGAGTACGCGTCCTTCATGACGAACTCGCGGCAACGAAGCAGCCCGCCGCGCGCACGAGGCTCGTCGCGGTACTTCGCTTGCACTTGGTAGAGGTTCCTCGGCATGTCGCGGTAGCTGCGAATTTCGCGGCGAGCGATGTCCGTGACGACCTCTTCATGGGTCGGGCCCAGGTGGTAGTCCGCGCCCTTGCGGTCCTTCATGCGGAAGAGCGTGTCGCCGAAGCGGTCCCAACGACCGGTCTCTTCGAAGAGCTCCTTCGGCAAAAGCGCCGGCATGAGAATCTCAAGGGCCCCTGCCCTGTCCATCTCGTCGCGAACGATGCCCTCGACGCGGCGAAGCACACGCAAGCCGAGGGGCAGGTACTCGTAAATGCCCGCACCCACGCGACGCACATAACCGGCGCGCAGCAACAAGGCCGTCGACACGTTGTGCGCGTCGGTAGGAGCTTCTTTGAGCGTCGGGATCAGGGCGCGAGAGAAACGCATGGCGCCCGGCTAATACACATCGCCCGCGGAATGAATCGGCAAGGCGAGCAAACGCGCCGCCGCCTGGCGTCAGTGGGAGCCGAACCACGCGCGCTCGACGAGCTTCGGCGCCACGGTGCTCTCGCTCAAGAGCCGGTCGTGAAAGCGCTTCAGGGAGAACTCTCGGCCCTCAAGGCGGCGCGTGCGTTCGCGAAGCGCGCGGATCTGCTCGCGACCCACGAGGTACGAAAGGGGCTGCGTCGGATTCTCGCTGTAGCGACGCACCTCGCTTTGCGCGAGCGAGCGTTCAAGATGCACGCGATTCACGAGGATATTTTCAGCGTCATCGAGACGCAGGTTCTTCGTATGAATGCCGACGTCGATGACCACCCGCGCCGCGCGCACGAGCGTCCAATTGAGCTGCATAAGCCGTTCGTGCGGAGCGTAGTAGCCGAGCTCCGCCATCAACTCCTCCGAGTAGAGGGCCCAACCTTCCGAGAAGATCGACGGACCAATCGCCTTGCGCACGAGCGACGGGTGCCGGCGCGCGATCGAGAGCTGCAGGTGGTGGCCCGGGTAAGCTTCATGGACCGCGGTATCGACCACGTCGCCCATGTCGCTTTCGCGAAGCCACTCTTCTTGCTGCGCCGCCGGCCACGACAGATCCACGGGCGTGACGAAGAAGAAGCCTCGCGTCGTGGCATCGAAGGGCGCGGGTTGGTCATACGAG
>CAIQDA010000071.1 GCA_903870415.1 uncultured delta proteobacterium | reverse complement strand
TCTGGCGCCGCGTGAAGCCCTCGATGCGCTCGGGTACCGCCATTACGATCGTCTTGCGTCGGCCCACGAAAACGAACGCAACGACTGACACTCTTCATCGTGCGAGCGCACGTCGGTGACCGAGGCCCGAAATGAACGCTGGGCGTCGAGGCCCACCTGCGCGATGCTCCCGCCGTGAACGACGGCTTCCGAATGCCTTACAAGGTTCCGCGCGACGAGGTCGACATGCCGTGGTTTCGCGGCGTCGTCCAAACGTTGCAACCCATCGAGAAGTACTTTCGCGCGGAGTTTTACGGCTTCTCGAACATTCCGAGCGAAGGTCCCGCGCTGGTCGTTGGAAACCACGGCCCCTTCGCGATCGACACGCCGCTGCTCGTGCGCCACGTGTGGAAGGAAAGCCGTCGCGTGCTTCGCATGCTCGGCGACCGCGCGCTCTTCACCGTTCCCGTTGTGCGGGATCTGCTCGCAGGTTTTGGAACCCTCGAGGGCGAGCCGAACGCCGCGAACTACTTGCTCGAACGCGGGCATCTCGTGGGCGTCTACCCGGGCGGTGTACGCGAGGCCTTCAAAGGGCCCGAAGGTCGTCACCGGGTGAAGGAATACTGGGGAAAATCCAAGGGTTTCGCAAGGCTCGCGGTGCGCACCGGCGTGCCCATCATCCCGGTCGCGTGCGCGGGCATCGACGACATTTTCGTGCAGCTGAAGACCGCCGACGAGCTGAAAGACTCTTGGGTCTCGCGACTGCTTCAGCAATACATGAACAATCCTAAGTATTCCGTGGCCTTGTTTGCGGGTGCCGGAATACTGCCGTTGCCGTCGCGACTCGTCTACGAGGTCGGTGCGCCGATCGTGATGCCCGCGGTTGGCGAAGACGCTGCACGCGACGACGCTCTCGTTGAGCGCGTGCGAAGCGAAGTCGCGGATAAACTCGAACGACTCATCGACCAAGCCGACGCCAAGCGAGCCAAGTCGCTGGGCGGTCCCGTGGACATCGCCGTTGCGGCGGTGCGTGATTTTGCCGACGCCAAGCTGCGCCGAAGCCTTTGACGACGACGCGACGACGACGCGACGACGGCGCGCGAGCAGCCGAACACAACGCTCTGAACCGACCCGGCGCATCGACGCCTAGGCATGCGAACGAGGAGACCAAACGATGGCGAAGCGACCGGTGGTGGGTGTCGTGGGGGGCAGTGGCCTTTACGCGATGGAGGGCATCGAAGACGCGACGTGGCGCAAGGTCGACTCGCCGTTTGGTGCGCCGTCAGATGAAATCCTGTTCGGAACCATCGACGGCGTCGACGTTCGATTTCTTCCGCGTCACGGTCGCGGGCATCGCGTGTCGCCGACGACGATCAATTACCGGGCGAACATCGACGCGTTGAAGCGTGCAGGCTGCACCGATGTCGTTTCCGTGAGCGCCGTTGGGTCGCTCCGCGAGGACTTGGCGCCCGGCACGTTCGTCATCGTCGATCAGTTCGTCGATCGCACCTTCGCGCGCGAGAAAACGTTCTTCGGAACCGGATGCGTCGCGCACGTGAGCGTGGCAAAACCGGTTTGCGGACGCGTCGGCGATGCGCTCGAAAAGTGCGCAAAAGAGCAGGGCATTGCGGCTGTACGCGGCGGCACGTATCTCGTGATGGAGGGCCCGCAGTTTTCCTCCGAGGCCGAGTCGCACCTCTACCGAAGCTGGGGCATGCACGTCATCGGCATGACCAACATGCCCGAGGCGAAGCTCGCGCGCGAAGCGGAGCTTTGTTACGCGACCGTCGCGATGGTGACGGACTACGACTGTTGGCGCACCGGC
>CAIQDA010000070.1 GCA_903870415.1 uncultured delta proteobacterium | reverse complement strand
GGCCTACAATGACCTCGCGCCGGGCGGCCTGATGGTCGTCTGTGACTTCCACGATTGGCACTTTCGTTTTTTCAAACGGTGGCTGGGCGTCAGTCGCGTGCGCGTGGATGGCCATTTGCGACCAGTGCTTCGCAGCACGTTCAAGGCCGTCGTGGATGAGACCCCGTCGGCTTACGGGCGCGTGTGGCAGTACTTGCTTTTCGCCGGCATCAAAGAATAACGCAGCAAAGGCACTGGGAAACGAGGCGCGCACGCCCAAATGACCAGACCCGCGCCGAACTTCAGCCCGGACCGAGTCCGTGTCCCTTGCCGAGAATTTTCGGCCACGCGTCTTCCACCCGCCAGGTTTTTTCGACATGGGGCTCGTGGTGACAACCGGTGCAGAGTGCAGGTTCTGGCTTGCGTGTGATCGCGCTTTTGAGGCCGCCGCCCTCCACGTGCTTCGACCCTGGCCCGTGGCACACTTCGCACTGGACGTTTTCGAGCTTATCGACGTGTGTCACGGTGCTGCCGCCCGGCTTCTCGTAACCCGTCACGTGACATCCGACACAGTCAAGATCGAAGGCCTTGTGCTTCTCGGTCAGCGACGCATAAGCGCAGGAGTGGCGATGGCCCTTCCACACCGCAAGGGGCTGCGAATGGCAATTGCCGCAGACCTCGACGCCGACGTAGTGAGGCTCTCCCGCCGCCGCCGGAGCCGGGGTGCGATTGGCGAAACGCACGCGATTTTGCACATCGACCCGCTGATCATACGAGGTCAATACGCTGGATATACCTGCGCTCTTTGCCCGCGACGGGCCCATCAGTTCGAGGCGCGCCTGGAATCGACTTCCCTCGCCGGACGCGTCGCCCTCGACGAACGCGCCTCCTCGGTCAAAAAGCTCAAGCACCGCCACCGATTGCAGGCGACTGGCGGGCTCGAGAATGACGGTCTTCTCGATGCGAGCGACGGGCACATCTTCGCGGACCACTTCGCCGCGCACCGCATCGGTTCCCACGAGCACGAGGTCGATGCCCGGCGCGCGATCGACGATTCGCAGCGCTTCGCCTCGTGAACCGGACGCAAGCAACACCACGAAACGAGCACCTTGCGCCCGCACCCGCTCGACCTCGCCCGCGAGCACAGCGCCATCGCGCGCGAAAACCACGCCGGGCACCTCGGGCAAAAGCGTGTCTTTCGGCGCGCCGCTGAAGCCCACAAACGCCACCTTCGTCGGGCCCACGTCGAGGAGCACCGGCTCACCAAATGGCTTGTCGTTCACGAGCACCGACGACGAGACAGGCCGCGCCTTCGACGCCGACAGAAGCTCCGACAAGAGCGCCGATCCACCCGCAAAATCGCTGCGTGATGGAGCAAACACGAAGGGCCCGCGAGAAAGCACCGAGGCAACCGTGCGGGCCTTCTCAAGCCGCTGTTCCGCGAGAGGGCCATCGAGGACCGCGTCGTCGAAAAACGTCGGCCCCGCCGCAGCGACTGCGACCGGAAAGGGCACGCCCTCGGTGAACGCCCCCAGGCGCGCGAGACCTCCTCGTTGATCGGCCACGCATCCGCACGGCTCGAGCGCCGCCCCCAAGTCGCTCAGGAGCACAAGGCGTCCTGTGGCGACGTCAGAACGCGCAATGTCTTGCGTTTTTCCAGGTTTTGTCGCCTTGCAGCCTTCACACGCGGCGACGAGAGCCCCAAGGGCCACTGCCACCACGAGCAAGCTGCGGCTCATGAGCAAGCGCCCCGCGAACGTTGCCGATGAGGTCGTCATCTTCCGCAGACTTCGTGCAGAGTGCATGTGTCCTCAAGCGTGCGCTGATGAGCCTTTTTCATAACCCTGTTAGAACGCGAACCACACGTTCCAATACGAGCCCGCGCTGTCGCTGAAGGCCGTGGGGCCCGCCTTGGACGGGTCCGCCGTTTGAACGAGATCGAGCTTTCCGTCGCCGTCGATGTCACGGAAAAACCAGGCTCGACGACCGTTCGTGCCATCGACCCACTGGGGCGTGAAGAACCCGTCGGACCGGCCGCTCGCCGGCAGGCTGAAGCGCTCGGCGACCGGAGTCGAGGCTCCCACGCGCAAGCGAAACACCTTCCAGTACGCGCCGGCTGCGTCGGTGAAAACCGCTCCGCCAACCTTCGTCGGGTCCGCGGTCTGCACAAGCTCGGGAAGCTTGTCGCCGTCGATGTCAACGAAGGTCCAGAAGCGCGAACCGTTCGCTCCGCTCGCAGATGCGCTCGTCGAGGAAAAAAAGCCGTCCGCGAGACCCGAAGCGGGTATGCGAAGGCGTTCGTCGATGGCCGAAAGCCCGCCGACCTCGCCGCGGTTGAACTTCCAGTAAGCGCCCTGCGCGTCGGTCCAAACGAAGCCGCCGCTGACGTCAGGATCGGCGGTGTGGACGAGGTCGACGATTCCGTCGCCGGTCACGTCCGCCGTGAACCAGAACCGCGTACCGGGAGCTGTGCTCGCGAAGGTCGATGCGAAAAAGCCGTCCGCGAGCCCGGACGTGGGCACCGCAAATCGTTCTGCCGTGCCGGAAAAACCCGTCGCATAGCTTCGGAAGACGCGCCAATAAACGCCCGCGCCATCGCTAAAAACGAAGCCGCCCGGTCGCAACGGATTCGCCGTTTGCACAAGCTCAAGGGTGCCGTCGCCGTCCAGGTCACGGGTGAACCAATACTTTGTATTGGTCGCGGAATACGACGAGTAGAAACCGTCCGACAGTCCACTCGCAGGCGTCGACCAGCGCGAAGGGATGACGTCAAAGCCCGCCAGAGTGTTCTTGTAGACGCGCCAAAACGCCCCTAGCCCGTCGTGCCACGCGGCCCCCGTACTGACCGTTACGTCGGCGGTTTGCACGAGATCCGGAAGCTTATCGCCGTCCGTGTCGACGAGCAGCCATTGGCGTGGACCCGTCGAGGACGTCGAGGCAAAGAAGCCGTCAGCGAGACCCGACGCCGGTACGCCGAAGCGCGTTGACGTCGCCGCGAAGCCGTAAAAGTCGCCTTTGAAGAAGCGCCAATACGGGCCCGCTGTGTCAGAAAAAACCGCGGTTCCCTGGCTGGTCGGAACGGCGGTTTGCACGAGGTCCTGCACCCCGTCACCGTCGAGGTCGACCACCGTCCAACCCGAACCTTCGGCGCGAATCGGCGCCAGCCCCGCGCCACCGCTCGCAAGCGGATTTCCAGGAACAGCAAAGCGCGTCGCCACTGCTTCGACGCCTATCGCGGGCCCGGCGTCGGCGCTTCCGTCGGCCACCGCGGCATCGCTCGACGCATCCCGTACGCGCGCGTCAACAGCGGCGTCGGTCGGCGTTCCACTCGACGCGTCTACGCCCGCGTCGACGGTGAAATTCGCGAACGGATCAACGGGCAGCGTGTCGTCGCCCGCAGGCGTGGGACCGATGCCCGTCGCACGTGTTCCCTCGGGCGCGTCGCATGCGGCGAGAAAACCCGCGAGAGCGATCGCACAGCCTACGGTCGTAGTGGCAGCGCGCATGCGTTCCTCAGGTGCTTGGCCGTGACGAGCGACGTGCCCGCTCTGCGCTTACCGCGCGGCCGTTGATGACTTGGCGCGAGAGCGCCTCGATGACCTTGTCCGCTTGCTCGGCGCGCACGGCCACGAAGCTCGACGTATCGCGCACACGCACGTGCCCCAAGTCCGCAGCCTCAACGCCAGCCTCGCCGATGATGAGCGCCACGAGCTCGCCGCCCTTGAGCCCGTCACGACGCCCGACGTTCACGAAAAGCTCGCGAAAGTCCTCGAGTTCCGTGTTCGCTGCCGCGGCCGATTCGCCTTCTTGCAGCACCACAGGAGCGTCTTCGCCCTCGATGCGTGCCACGATGGTGAACTCGTCGGCGGCCCCCGTGTCGTTCGCCGCCACGGCGCGTTCGCGTGGCTTGCGTTCCGGTCGATCGCCCTTTTCGCGGCGGCGTTCGCGATGCGCTTTCGGGGCCTCGGCGGCGCCTTCACGAGCCTTCGGAGCCTCGACCGCGACGACTTCTACCTCGGGAGGAGGAAGCCTCGCACGCCGCGATTCCGCCGCTTCGACAGGGACATCGCGGCCAACGGCGGCCTTCGTTCCCAAGTGTTCGCGCAAGAGCGCGGCCACCACGCGTTCGGCTTCGTCGTGCGAAAGAAGGCGGCGCGCGAGTGCAAGGTCGCCGGCGTCGAGACGCTGATCGGCGTACGCGTCCACGAAGAAGCGCACGATGTCGGCCTCGGCGCGCGTGGCGAGATCATGGGCCGACGGCAGCTGCTTTTCGATCGGGCGGATCTTGTAAACGAGGCGCAGCGCGTAGAGGTGCTGCACGTCTTTGGCGCCGATGAGCGAGATGGCGGTGCCCGTGCGGCCCGCTCGTCCGGTGCGACCGGTGCGGTGCACGTAGGCCTCCGGGCTCTCGGGGAAGTCCGCGTTGATGACGTGGGTGACGTGCGAAACGTCGATGCCACGTGCAGCCACGTCCGTCGCCACGAGGAAGCGCGTCTTGCCCTCACGCAAGCGGCCCATGACACGCTCACGCTCTTTCTGCTCAAGGTCGCCGTTCAACCAATCCGCAGGGAACCCGGCGCGGCGCAGCGTTTCAGCAACGCGCTCCGTTTCGCCCTTGGTGTTGCAGAATACAATCGCGCTCTCCGGGTCTTCAACCTCGACGATGCGAAGCAGGTCGGCGTGCTTGTCGCCGAGGGCCATGTAGACGATGTGCTGAATGGTCAGCGCCGCCGTGTGGTCGCCGGAAAGCGTGACGAACTCCGGGTCGCGGAGCTTGTTCTTCGCCATGCGCTCGATGGCGTGCGGCACGGTCGCGCTGAAGAGAAGCGTTTGGCGCGTCGCCGGAAGTCGCTCTTGAATCGCGTCGAGTTCGCGGGCGAATCCCATGGAAAGCATCTCGTCGGCCTCGTCGAGCACGAGGGCGCGCACGTCCTTGCCTTCGAAGGTTCCGCGACGAAGGTGATCGAGCACACGGCCTGGCGTGCCGACGACGATCGCGACGCCGTTCTCGAGATCGGCAACCTGCTTGCCCATGGGCGCGCCGCCGTAAAGCAGCGCAACGCGGGTACCCTTGTATTGTGCAATACGCTCGATCTCACCGGCCACTTGGATGGCGAGTTCACGCGTTGGGCACAGCACGAGCGCCTGCGGGAGCGAGGCGTCGGGACGCACGAGCTTGTCGACGAGAGGCAGCGCGAAGGCGGCGGTTTTTCCGGTCCCCGTTCGCGACTGGACGAGCAAATCACGGCCCGCGGAGGCCGATGCCCACACGTCGCGTTGAACCCCAGTGGGCTCGGTGTAGCCCATGGCTTCGAGGGCCTTGAGAACCTCGGCGGACAGGCCGAGCGAAGCGAATGAGGCGGGGGCTTCCGTCACGGGCGACGGAGCAGAGGTTTCTAGCGACATGGACTCCACTCAGGAGAGTTGCTCTTGGCGTCGTGCTCGTGGCTCGAAAAGGCCTGCGACATGACGAGCCAAGTGCTCTGGACAATGAAAGGGATGACGAACGCGAAGAAAGCGAGCTGCAGCGCCCGCACAATCCGCCGTTCGCGGACCGCGAAGGACCGGCCGGATGCATCGGCTTCACTACGGTCGCTCATCGGATGGCACGTTTCTGCCCTCACTTCTGAAGAAGCGCAAGGAAAAGGCCTCGACCTTCCCCCGAGACGCCGCGTTCGTCACCGCTTTCGCGGCGGCGCGCACGACACCGCGGCGCCATCACCGCGAATCTTCGATGCCTTTCGTCCCGGCTCTGATAGGGCGCGGGCGCATGTCGCCGTTCGAAACGCCAGCCAAGGGCAGCTTCGGTACGCTCCGAGCGCCTCTTGATTCGCAGGCCTCGAAGCCCCAAGGGAGCGCGTATGACGACATGGACGCGGGCTCGCCGATGACCCACGAGGCACTTCAAACGCTCGGGGCGGTCGCTACGGAAGAGCGCATCGGGGCCGCGGCGGCTCGGCGCATGACAGAGGTCATCCACGCGGTCGGTCCTGACCTCGCGGAAGTGGAGCTTTTGCTGGCAGAATCATCGCAAACCGGAGCTTCACCTGGGACGAGTGCGGCCGCTCACTTGCTCGGTGCTGGCGGAAAACGAATCCGGCCCGTCGCCCTCCTCCTCGCGTCCTCGATGTACACGCGTTCCTCGCGCGCAACCCACGAGCTGGCGGCGGTTGCAGAGCTTGTGCACGGCGCCACGCTGCTTCACGACGACGTCATTGACGATGCCCCGGAGCGTCGCGGGCAGGCCGCCGCGCGAACGGTTTGGGGCAACGCGGTGAGCGTCCTCGGCGGTGATCTGATGCTCACGCACGCCCTGTCGCGGTGCCATGCGGTGGGTCACCAGGCCATATTCGCGCATCTGCTTCAAACGTTGCGCACGCTCGTTGACGGGGAAATCGTTCAACTTCGTGGACGCACAGCCCTCGACCTGCGCGCCGAAACCTACTTCCACATCGCGAACGCGAAGACCGCATCGCTCTTCGATTGGGCGACCACGTCGGGCGCACGCATCGCCGGCGCTCCCGAAGAACACGCCCTCGCCCTCGGGCGCTTTGGCGTCCATTTGGGCCTCGCGTTTCAGCTCGTCGACGACGTCATCGACTACGCGGGCACGTCGGAGGTCACGGGCAAGGCGCTCTTCGCGGACCTGCGCGAAGGCAAAGTGACGCTGCCGCTTGTCTACGCGCTCGAGCGCGATCCGTCGGTGGCGGCCCACGTCGAGGCCATCCGCGCAGGCGACGAATTGGCAGCACTTCGCCTGGGTCCGGCCATCGTGGCCACCGATGGCTGTGACCGCGTGCGCACCCTCGCGGAGTCGCACACCAAGAGCGCCCTCGCCGAACTCGCAGCCCTGCCCCAAAGCCCCTCGCGCGATCTTCTCGCCGCCGTGGCCTCGGACCTCGTCGCCCGTCTTCACTGACGGCTTTTGCGCGTTTGTTGTACTCTGCAAAGACCTGCGGAGGGCACGTGCAACGCCAATCGGATGAACCCGCGCGCGTCGATGCGGCCTCGCGCTTGGGGTCCCATCGATTCCAAGGTAGGGTGCGGCGCATGGTTCGCCCCTTGGGCTTCGCGCTTTCCGTGGCCGCCGTGCTTTTCAGCGCGACGTTCGCGGTCGCGCAGCCCCTCGACTTGAAGACGGTGCTTGCACTCGCCGAGAAGAATCATCCGGGCGTTGCCGCGTCTCGTGCGCGCTTGGGCTTCGCCGTGGGCCAGCTCGACGAAGCGGTCACGACGCCATGGTTTCAATGGTCGATGAGCGGCGGCGGCGGCGTGCTTCCGCCCATCGTCGGCACCCCCGTTTACTCGTCCGCCACGCAGCTGGTGTTGAACCCGACCATCCAGTCGCTCACGAGTCCGAGCGTGCGCCTCGACCTGAATGGAACGGTCCCGCTTTACACGTTCGGCAAGATCGAAGCGGGTGCGGCTGCGGCGCGGGCCGGGGTTCGCGTCAGCGAGTGGGACGTCGAAAAGCAGCGACTTTCCGTGCGAAACGACGTGCGTCGCGCCTGGTACGGCGTGCTCTTCGCGCGCGACGTGCGCTACATCGGCAAAGAGATTCTCGACAAGCTCGACGAGCACATCGACAAGATCGCCAAGAAGCTCGACGACGGCGACGAGAGCGTCACCGAGGTCGACAAACTTCGCCTCGACGTTTACCGCGAAGACCTCCGCGCGCGCATGTCCGAGCCCGTGAAGGGCGAGACCATGGCCCTCGCCGCGATTCGCTTTTTCACAGGCATGAGCGGCGACGTCGAGATTCCCGACGTGCCCCTCAAGAAGCCCGAGCTCGACCTTCTTCCGGTGACAAGTTGGCTGGAGGCCGCACGCCTTTACCGCCCCGACCTCAAGATGGCGCAAGCGGGTCTCGACGCGCGGAGTCGCCTCGTCGACCTCGCGCGCGCACGGCTTTTGCCCGACCTCGGCCTGAGTTTGAGCTCGAGCTACGCGTTCAGCCCGTCGGCGGAACGCCAGCAAAATCCCTGGGTTGGCGACAACTTCAATCACTTCTATTACGGGTTCGCCCTCGGCTTTCGCTGGAACCTCGACATCCTTCCGCAAGTGGCCCGCATCGCCCAGGCGCGCGCGCAACTCGAAGAGGTGCAAGCGAACTTGCGCTTGGCCCTCGGCGGGGTCGCGGTCGAGGTCGAGCACGCGCACGCGACAGCGGTCGATGCAAAGACGCGCCTTGAGGCGTTCGAACGATCCGAGCGTCGCGCGAAGCAGTGGGCCTCCAAAATTCAGAGTTCCGTCGACCTCGGCACCGAGGACGAGAAGGCCCTCGTCGAGCCGATGCGAGCGTACGCCACCGCGCGCATCAACCGATTGCAGGCCACGTACGACTACGTCGCCGCGCTCTCGCAACTCGTGTTCGTCACGGGCTGGGAGCCGGACGAACTTTTTCAGTAGTTGCAGACTGCAAGAGCAAGGCGCGCGCTCAGGCGAGCCCTCGCGAGTTCGAACTCGCGTACGGCGTGGGAAATTTCAGCTTGCCGACGCGCCGCAGCCGCAGTGACGACCTCGAGACTTGAGCCGCGTCCTTCGTCGAGACTTCGCGTCGTGAGGAGTTCGAGTTCCGCGGCGAGGTCACGCGTTCGCAAGGCCACCTCGAGCGACGCCTCCGCGACACGCACCGATCGCTCCGCTTGGTCGACCTGGATCTTCGCCTGACGTTCGAGTCCTTCGCGCGTGGCCCTCAGCGACGCCGCCGTCGCAAGCGCGGTGGCCTTCGCGCCGTAACGAGCTCCGCCGTCCCAAAGGGACCACGAGATAACTCCTTGCACATTCCACGTTGTTTTCGGGAAGGTGACCTGCTCGAGCGTCGTTGTGGCCACCTGCGACTGCGCGGAAAGCGTCGGAAGCCACTGGAGCCCCACGGCGGTCACACCACGTTCGGCCACGCGTTCATCGGCGCGCGCCGAGGCCAAATCGGGACGTTCCGCGAGCAAGCCCGCTTTGCAAACCGCCGCTGCCGCCGCCTCGAGTCCCTCGATGCGCAACGCCGGGTCAACCCCCACAGGCTCTTGCAAGCCGAGCGATAGGCCGAGTGACTCCCGCGCTTGACGAAGTTGCTCGTCGCCCGTCACGAGGGTGGCCCGAGCAACCTCGACGTCTTGCTCGACGCGAAGCACGTCAAGCCCACTCGCCGCGCCCATGTCGAGCTTGCGGCGGACGAGAGCCAGGCGATCTTCAGCCGACTGCACGCCGATGCGATTGAGCTCCGCCACACGCTCCGCCGTCACCTCCGCGAGGATGGACTGGGCCACGACCGTGAGCACCAATCGTTGCGCGTCGTCCTCCGCATAGCGCGCGCTTCGCTCCTGAAGCGACGCGGTTCCGATCTGGTAAATTGCAGGAGCAGAAGCGATCGGCCACGTGGCGTTGAGGGACGCCTGCGCGTAGTTCGGCGTGGGCTGCTCAAGGATGACCGCGATGGGATTTCCGTTCGCATCAAGACGCGCGAGAGGCACCGAGTTGGTGACGAAGTTGTGCACGCCCGCGCCACTCGCCTGCAGCGACGGGAGCACGCCTGCCCACGCGCTTCGCACCTGCCCCGCTTGCTGCCCCGACTTCGCATGCGCGCGAGCCAGGTCCGCCGAATGCTCGCGAACAAGTCGCAACGCTTCGGGCCATGCACGCAGCAACATTGAAGGCGCGGGCACGGGCGCGAGGAGCGGGTCCGGGGCCACCTCCGCGTCCGGCAGTTGCGCAAACGAAGGCATCGTCACGAAGAAAAGGGCGAACGAAACGAAAGCGCGCATAGGCGCTTCGTTACCCGATTCTCGTGCGTACGAAAGAGGCGTGTCGACGCAAAACCTGCTGAAAAGCACGGCCAAGCGCGCACGCTTCACGCGAAGGCGCGGGTCAATTGCCGAGCGAACGAAGCATCTGGGCCGCGCGTTCGAGCTGCGGAAGAAGCGCCTTGAGCTTCGACGGATCACGCCCATCGGTGAGGAGCTTCGCTTGGCTAAGCACCGCTTCGATGCCCGCCATCGTCGCCCCGAGAACGGAACTATCGCCGGCCGACGAACGAAGATTTTCGAGGAGACGTTCGACCTCACCCACGAGGGACTGCGCCGCTTGACGCTCGGACTCGATGGCCTCTCCGTGGCGACGTTCGTCCATCGCGTGCGCCGCGGACTTCTGCATCTCTTGGATTTCAGGCTTCGTCAGACCACTCGACGCTTCGACGGTGATGGCGGCTTTCTTTCCGGACGCTTGCTCGGACGCCTCGACCGCCACGATGCCGTTCGCGTCGATGGCAAAGCTCACGTCGACCACGACAGCGCCTTTTGCCTTCGACGAAATGCCTTCGAGTGCGAACTCGCCGAGGAGCTCCCGCTCGCCTTCCCGGTCCTTCGCGACTTGCTGCACGATGATGGACATGCGCGTTTGACCGTCGCGGCTCGTGGTGAAGCTCTTCACGCGCGAGGTGGGCACCGTGGTGTTTGCGGGCACGAGCTCGTCGAAGCCGCCGCCGTGGGTCATGATTCCAAGCGAGAGCGGCGTGACGTCGAGGAGCACGAGCGGCTTTTTTTCCGCGCCCACGAGCGACGCGCCATGCATGGCCGCACCAATGGCAACGCACTCGTCCGGATGCACCGAGCGGTTCGGCTCGCGACCGAAGACCTCGGTGATTTTGCGCTGAATCGCAGGCATGCGGGTCATTCCGCCAACGAGGAGCACGTCGTCGAGGTCGCCCTTTTCAAGGCCCGCATCGGAGAGCGCATCGAGGCAAATGTCGATGGACCGGTCGATGAGATCGGCGGTGAGCTCCTCGAGCTTTGCGCGCGAAAGCGAGCGCTGCAGGTGAAGCGCTTCGCCGCGTTCATTCGAAATGATGAACGGGAGATTCAGCTCCGTGCTCGAGACCGACGACAGCTCGCACTTGGCCTTCTCGGCGGCGTCCTTGAGCCGTTGACGAGCCATGCGATCGCTTCGCAGATCGACTTTGTGCTCGGCCTCGAACTCGGCCACGAGCCAATCAACGAGGCGCTCGTCGACGTCTTCGCCACCGAGGAACGTGTCGCCGGCGGTGCCGAGAACCTTGAAGACGCCGCCTTTGCCGAGCTCGAGAATCGAGACGTCGAACGTTCCGCCGCCGAAGTCGTAGACCGCAACGGTGGTGCCCTCACGCTGGGAGGTTCCGTAGCTGATCGCCGCGGCGGTCGGTTCGTTGACGATGCGGATGACGTCGAGGCCTGCAATGAGGCCAGCGTCTTTCGTGGCCTGGCGTTGGTTGTCGTTGAAGTACGCGGGCACCGTGATGACGGCCTGCTCGACGGGCTCGCCGAGGAAGTCTTCCGCGACGATTTTCAGCTCTTGCAAAATGAGAGCAGAGATTTCGGGGACGCTGAGAATCTCGCTGCGAAGCGCGATGCGTGCCTCGCCGTGCGGACCTTCCACGATGCGGTAACTCGCGTGGCGCACCGCGCTCATCACCTGCGGCGAATTGAACTTGCGGCCGATGAGGCGCTTGGCGGCGTACACCGTGTTCTCGGCGTTCGTGATCGCTTGACGTTTCGCGATGTGGCCGACGAGCTTTCGCCCGGTCTCGGTGACCGCGACCATCGATGGCGTGGTTTTATACCCGCCGCGGTTGCCGATGACCTGAGCTGTCGCGCCGTCGAGAACGGCGACGCAGGAGTTCGAGGTGCCAAGGTCGATGCCAATGACCCGCTTCATCCGTGTTCCTTAATCCGTCAATCCGTCACTCGAGGGGAGCGCGTGAGGTGAGCTCACGTCGCAAGTCGATCAGTTCCGTGCACGTTGCATCGAGCTCCGCCGCCGCGAGGGCTTCGCGCTCTGCGTTGCGCAGCATACCTTGGCGCAGGTACGCGCGACCAAGAAGCGCTCGGAAGACCGCATTTTTTGGCTCCAAGAGGACCGCTCGTCCCGCGCAACGCAGTGCAACGCTCGCGTCGCCTTCGAGACGCAATAGCGCAGCCGCAGCGCGACCTTGGGTCTCCGCATCGTCCGCAGCACGTGTCGCGGCGGCCTCCCAGAAGGCACGCGCATCCGTCGTCTGTTCCGCGTATTCCGCTCGCTTGGCGAAGTATGCGTAGTTTTTTCCAATCTCGGGAGCGGCGAGTTCCTCCGCTTGCGTCAGTCCGCGGAGCACCGCCGTGTCATGCGCGTCGAGGGACTGCGCGAGACGGAACGCTTGAAGTGCCTCAGCGCCTCGACCGTTCGCGAGCGCCGCTTCGCCCTGGGAAACGAGGGACTTGAGCTTCTCGGCCTTCGCAAGCGGCGCGAGTTGTTCGTAGCGGCGGCGCAGCTCGGCGATGGCGTGACCGCTCGCTTCGCTTCTCGCCGACGCGGGCCCCTGCGTGGACGAAGGCGGTGACGACGAGATGGGAGGCGGCGCCACGGAAGGCGCGCGACCGAGCTTGCGCGCGAGCATGTGCCCCGAGGCGTGGCTGGTCGACGCCGCGAGGCGACCTGACGAAAGCGGCGCCTCATCAGGCAACGGGGCCACGGCCCTCCCCTGCCCCGAGGACACGGCGGTCACCTGGGGACTCGTCAGTGGCTCGTTCGCGTCGGACAACGAGTCGTCGTAGCGCGCGCGCTTGTCGCGGCTTGCGAGCGCTTCGTGGGCCGCCTCGACGGCTGCGAAGATGCGCGCGACCCTTGGCGCAGCAACGCCCAGGTTTCGCCCACGGAAACGGTCCGGGTGGACCATCGCCACGAGCTCGTAATACGCGTCCTTGATGGCACGCCGATCGGCCGAAAGCGGCACACCCAAGAGCACGTAGTGGTTCGCGAGAAGCATGCGGGCCTCAAGCAAATGCACGAGCTCGAATTCCTCCGCGGTGAACACGTCGGGTGCTGCGCGCACGTCTTCGGCGCCTTGAAGAGGCTCCTCGGGAGGCCGCGACATGCGTGCCGCGGGCATCTGCGATCGACCGCCCGTCACGCGCACGGCACCAAGCTCCACCAAGCGATCGAGCGCCAGCTGCACGGTCGCCGCATCGAGCCCCGTACTGGCAGCGACGTCGTCCGCGGTGCTGTCGGCGTCGACGCGCGAAAGCACGAAGCCCTCGACGGGCTTCAGGGGAAGCTGCTTCAGCGAGTCAGGCGAAAGCCTCGCGTTCGTGTAGCGACTCATGGCGTTCGACCCACGACCTCACCCGTCCCGATGCAGGTAAAAATGGGAGCGCAAATAGGCTTGGCGCAAGCGTCGAAGAATGACCTTCACCGACGCGCCGATGGGCACCGCGAAGAGCAGCCCCATGAACCCGAACGCGGCACCGCAGGCCACAAGAGCGACGATGACCTCGACCGGCTCGAGTCCCACGCTACGCCCGACGATGCGTGGCGTGATGAAGCCCACGTCGATGAAGTGGACCACGGTCATGACGGCAAACGCCGCAACGACCATCGCGATGCCTCCACCGGCGAGAAAAGCGACGACGAGCGCGAGGCCTAGTCCCGTGAGAAAACCCACGTAAGGAACGAACGAGAGCATGCCGGAGACGAGACCTATTGCGAGCGCGAGCGGAACCTTCGCGAGGTAGAGCCCCCCCGCGTACAGAGCTCCGAGAACCACGTTTGCCGTGAGCTGACCGCGCGCGTAACCGGAGAGCATGCCTTGCAGTTCCGACGACGACGAGCGCACGGAGCGAAACCATCGGCGCGGAATCAACTCCGCGAAGCCGTCGACGATGCTCTTCATATCGGCGAGGAAATACAGGGCGAGAAGCAAAACGATGATGGTCTCGCCGGCCACACCGACAACGTTCACCGCGCCACCAAGCGCAGAGCCAAACGCGTCTGACGAGCCGATGACGTACTTCACCGCGAGCCGACGAAGGTCGTCGAAGCTGTGCGGAAGCGAGAAGCGCGCGGCCGAACCGCCGAAGGAAGCAATCGCGCGTTCGAGGTCGCCAACGCGCGCGGGCAAGTTAGCCCCGAGCAGGCGCAGCTCATCGACGAGGCTGGGAATTCCCCAGAAAACCAGCGCGCACAACGCGGTGACGAGGATGGTCATCACGAACGCAGCGGCCACGCGGCGGTGAACCCCGCGACGCGCGAGACTCGAGACCCACGGGTCCAGCGCATACGCGAGCACAAACGCCAAAATGAGTGGCGCCAGCATGCCACGCAAAAACCAAAGGGCGCCGAGGAGACCCGCGAGCGCGAACACCGCATAAGGCGGTCCGGGCCTTCCGACCTCGTAGGGCGCCGACTCTTCGGGACCAATCTTCATAGGAAAAACATACACGAATCACGAAAGAGAAGCGTCGGAGGACGACAACCGACGACTTCCGCTACACTGCCGCGCGTCATGTCGAAGTCCAGCAGTGGATCGTCCGGTGCCAACGCGCCCGCAAGCGAGATCGGAACGATCCTCGCGCAGCGCTATGAAGTGATGCGCGAACTCGGCCGTGGAGGCATGGGGGTCGTGTACCTCTGTCGCGACCTCGTGACCGGCGAGAGGGTCGCGCTGAAACGCCTGCGAAAACCCGAGGGAGACGCTCAAACGCGCCCCGAGGAAACGTGGTGGTTTCAGCAAGAAGCGCGAGCGGTCGCGTCGCTCGATCACCCATGCATCGTCGGAGCGCGTGACTTCGGAACCCTCGACGACGGGTCGCCTTACCTCGCGATGGACTTGCTGCCGGGACGCAGCGTTCACGAGTGGATGTATATTACACATATGACGTGGCCGATCATTTGGTTCCTCATGGACCAATCGTTGGCCGGTCTTGCCCATGCGCACGCACG
>CAIQDA010000069.1 GCA_903870415.1 uncultured delta proteobacterium | reverse complement strand
GCACGGTCGCAGTGCCGACGGGCGTATGTTCCCGGCGAGCACTCCATGCGAAAAGGTCGACAATGCCCCGGCGGAGGGCTGGTCGCAAACGCCAACAGGCTTCGTTGCGAAGCCTTGCCCGGTGATCGACGCGGGTGCTGAAGGCGAGGCCTCCGTTGACGGTGGTATCGGTACGCCCTCGACGGACCCTGCCGCCGCCCCTAAGAACTGAAACGTGTTTAAGGCTTCCCGTGCAAGTTTTCTCATTCTCCTTGCGGGTGCGCTCGTGACGCCGTCGGCCGTCGCGCAGCTCAACAACACCCCGAAGGAGCTCGAGGAGGTGCGCGTGAAGGAACATCTTGGCGATGAGCTGCCGTCCACGTTGGGCTTCACCCGACACGACGCCGCGCGGGTATCGCTCGGGTCTGTCGTGCGCGGCGATAAGCCGACCATTCTCGTCTTCGCGTACCATCGGTGCCCTATGCTTTGCAGCTTCGTCATTGACGGGCTCCTCAAGGGTCTCAAGGACGTCAAAGCAACGGCCGGCACTGACTTCAACGTCGTGTCCGTGTCGATCGATCCGCGGGACAACCCGGAGTCGGCGACAAAGAAGCGTGATCAAATCGTCTCACGTTACGGCCGTCAGGTTCAACCCGACGCGTTTACGTTTCTGACCGGCGATGAAAAGACGATTAAGGAGCTCACGGCTGCTGTGGGTTTCGACTTCGTTTACGACGCACGGCAAGACCAATACGCGCATCCGGCGGCTGTTTTTCTCGTGTCTCCGACCGGACGCCTCACGCGGTACCTATACGGTATCATGTATGATCCGGACGACCTCAAACTCGCGATCATCGAATCGAAGGCCGAACAGTCCCGTTCCACCGTCGAGAAGTTGCTGCTCTATTGTTACCACTACGATCCCCAGGGAAAACGCTACGCCATGGTC
Organism: uncultured delta proteobacterium; assembly: GCA_903870415.1. Taxonomy (GTDB): domain Bacteria; phylum Myxococcota_A; class Polyangia; order Polyangiales; family Polyangiaceae; genus CAIQDA01. Next base: position 5,167 of record CAIQDA010000069.1, on the reverse strand, counting down.
GCCATGCGCGTGATGCGTCTCGGCGGTCTCGTCACGGTTCTCGCTCTCGGCTCCCTGCTTGCTACGCTCTGGCGCGCCGATCGGCGGAGGACGTCGCAACTTCAGAGCACCCACGCTTCCACCGGGCTCTCCTAAGGCCCTCCCCGCGCGAAGTAAGCCCATGAACGATACACCCTCGTCCCAAATGCCCGTGGCTCTGTCGGCGTACGCAGAAGACGTCGACAAGGTTTACTACCTGATCTTCTGGCTCAGCGTTGTGCTCTTCGTGGGCATTATGGCTGCGGCGGCGTACTTTGCCATCTCCGGAAAGCGAAAGCCCGGCGTCCGAGCTGAGCCAACCGGCCATCACATGATCCTCGAGCTCGGCTGGACGGTCGCGCCGGTGTTCATTCTCGCCTACCTCTTTTGGGTCGGTTGGAAGGGCTACCTCGACATGTCGATGGTCCCGCCAAACGCGCTCGAAGTGCGCGGACGTGCCTTCCAGTGGGGTTGGGACTTTGAGTATCCCAATGGCGTTCACTCGAAAGAGTTGAAGGCGCCTCTCGGGAAGCCCGTGAAAATGATTCTTTCGTCGAACGACGTGCTCCACGCGTTCTTCGTTCCTCAGTTTCGAATCAAGCGCGATACCGTTCCCGGAATCTACGCGACGACCTGGTTCGAGGCTAACAAGCTTGGCGAGGCCGACATTTTCTGCGCCGAGTATTGCGGCGGTAAGGGCGAGGGCGACACGGCGACCGGTCACTGGGCCATGATTGGCAAAGTGAAGATCATGCCGGCCGCCGACTTTGACAAGTTCCTCAAGGAAGGCAACGGCCCAAAGGAAGGCGAGACTGTTCCTGATTGGGGCAAGCGTCTTTATGCAGACAAAAACTGCGCGGGCTGCCACTCGACAGACGGTGCGGTCGGAGCGGGTCCCTCATGGAAGGGCCTATTCGGCCGAACGGAAGTCATGAGCGACGAAACGAAGCTCCTGGCCGACGAAAACTACATCCGCGAATCGATTCTTGAGCCACAGGCCCACATTGTGAAGGGCTTCGGTCCGGTCATGCCCAGCTACAAGGGCATTCTGCAAGACAAAGAGATCGACGCCATCATCAGCTACATGAAGACGCTGAAGTAGGTTACGCCATGAGCACCCACGACGAAGCTACGCTGAACACGAATTACCTGACAGCCACCAAAGGCTGGAAGAGCTGGGCCTTCACGCTTGATCACAAGCGTATCGGATTGATGTACCTCGTGTTTGTTCTCGCGGCGTTCCTCGCCGGCGGCATTTTCGCTCTCCTTGTGAGGACCGAGCTGATGTCACACGGGCCGACCATCGTGTCGGGTCCGACGTACAACAAACTGTTCACGCTTCACGGCGCGATCATGGTGTTTCTTTTCATCATCCCGTCCATTCCGGCGTCGCTCGGAAACTTCATCTTGCCGATTCAACTCGGCGCGAAGGACGTGGCGTTTCCAAAGCTGAACTTGCTCAGCTTTTATGTGTACCTCTGCGGCGCGACCCTCACGTTGTTGAGCATCGCGCACGGGTCGGTCGACACGGGTTGGACGTTTTACACGCCTTACAGCCTGCAAGACCCGGAGGCCGCGACGAAGGTCCTGTACATGACCCTCGGGGTGTTCGTCCTCGGGTTCTCGTCGATTCTCACGGGGCTTAACTTCCTCGTGTCGATCCACAAGCTCCGGGCTCCTGGCCTCACGTGGACGCGTTTGCCGCTGTTCATTTGGGGCATGTACGCGACCAGCATCATGCAGGTTCTCGCGACGCCCGTGCTTGCGATCACGCTTCTCATGCTCGTGTTCGAGCGCGTTTTCGGCCTCGGAATCTTTGACCCGAAGCTTGGCGGGGACCCGATCCTCTTCCAGCACTTTTTCTGGTTTTATTCCCACCCGGCCGTTTACATCATGATCGTTCCCGGCATGGCCGTCGTGTCCGAGCTTTTCGCGACCTTCAGCCGCCGCGTGATCTTCGGTTACTTCGCCGTCGCCATGAGCTCGCTCGGTCTCGCGCTCGTCGGCTTCATCGTGTGGGCGCACCACATGTTTACCTCGGGCATGAGCGAATTTGCCAACATGCTCTTCTCGGCGTTGACCTTCCTCGTGGCGATTCCCTCGGGCGTGAAGGTCTTTAACTGGACGGCGACGCTCTATAAAGGCTCGATATCCTTCGCGCCTCCGATGCTGTACGCGCTGGCGTTCTTGTTCTTGTTCACCATCGGCGGCCTCACCGGGCTATTCCTTGGGACGCTGAACACGGACATTCACCTTCACGACACGTATTTCGTCGTTGCTCACTTTCACTACGTGATGATGGGCGGCACGGTCATCGGATTCATCGGCGGGCTCCTATACTGGTGGCCCAAGATGACGGGGAAGATGTACCACTTTGGCGGTGCGACCGTCGGGGCGTGGCTCACGTTCATCGGCTTCAACGTGACCTTTCTCTCGCAGTTTGTCCTCGGCAGTCGCGGAATGCCGCGTCGCTATTACGACTACCTCCCTGAGTTTGAGTCACTTCACCGCGTGTCGACGTTCGGCGCGTACATCCTCGCGTCGGGTTTGTTCACGACGGCAGGCGTGCTGATTCATTCCCTCGCGAAGGGTCGCGCTGCAGGCCGTAACCCTTGGGGCTCTGTGGCCCTCGAGTGGAAGACGCAGACGCCCCCTGTTTTCCAGAACTTCGAGCAGACCCCGATCATCACCAAGGGCCCGTACGACTACCATCTCGCCTCCGACGAAGAGCTCGTGGAAGACCTCTACGCGCCGGACGCGGCGGAATGACCGGCCACCCCGGAACCTGAGAGAGCAGAGGATCCCATGTCCAGTCCCTCCGACGCTACCGCGCACGACGCGCACCCGCACGAGCATCCGAGCTACGTGCAGCACCACTTCGACACCGCCGCGCAGCAGTACGACACTGCGAAGCTCGGTATGTGGGTGTTCATCGCGACCGAAATTCTGATGTTCGGCGGACTCTTCGTGGCTTACGCGCTCATGAAGGCGCGCGAGCCCGACGTGTTCATCGCCGGGCACCATTACCTGAACAAGGAGATGGGCGCCCTTAACACCGTCGTCCTTTTGTTCAGCAGCCTCACGGCGGCGCTCGCGGTGCGCTCGAGCCAACTCGGAAAGCGTAACGAAACCAGCGCTTGGCTCGTCACGACCATTCTTTGCGCGTGTGTGTTCTTGGTCGTGAAGTACTTTGAGTACTCGCACAAGATCGAAGAAGGCCTCCTCCCGGGGCGTTACTTCGGGCACCCGTTCTTTGACATGTCGGCGGCACCGGCCTTTCACGAGGCTCTCCCCAGCCGGGCGAACATGTTCTTCGGCCTGTACTTCATCATGACCGGGCTTCACGGTCTCCACGTGCTCATCGGCATGGGTATTCTGAGCTGGGTTCTTCTGCGGAACATCCGCGGGGAGTTTTCCGCGGAATATTTCACGGCCGTTGACCTCGGCGCCCTTTATTGGCACCTCGTCGATCTCGTGTGGATTTACCTGTTTCCGCTCCTCTACTTGATTGGTTGATCATGAACGCTCACGCCCATCACGATGACGGCAAGGTCCACGCTCACATCGCGCCTGCGCTCTTCTACTGGGGCATTTTCGGCGCGCTCATTTTCCTCACGTTCCTCACGGTCGCGGTTTCGTATGTCGACTTCGGTGCCGCGAACACGGTCATCGCGATGGTCGTTGCGACAATCAAGGCGACGCTCGTGGCGACGTTCTTCATGCACCTTTTGCATGACAAGCTCTTCAACAGCATCGTTCTCGTGATGTCGTTTGTGTTCCTGGGGATCTTCTTGTTCCTCACGAGCGAGGACATGTCGACGCGCAACCAGCTCGACGAAGCAAATGGCGCTCGACGCTATGTGAAAAATGGCGAGATCGCTCCCTCGGCGTTCCCCCACACGATGGTTGTTGCGCCACATGCCGAAGGTCACGGCGAAGGCCACGAAAAGGTCGAAGGCGCGCATCACTGAGCGGCGCGTTGGCGTGAACTCGAAGTCCCTCGAAGCCGGCGCGCTTCGGGGGATTCTTGTTTTCGCGAACGTCGTCGCTCGCATTCGATGTTCATCGTCGACGCGCAGCGCCATTGTCGCGCAAGCCGGGGTAAGGATCGCCGTGTGATGACGATTTCGTTTCCTCGGATGGAGTTTTCGCCACGCGCCCGGGCGCTTGGGGTCTCGGTTTTGACCGCGTGCGCGCTTGTCGCGTGTCAGCCGAAACACATCGAGGTTGGCGAGGAGCCGGAGCTCGATTACCCCACGTGCACGTCGCTCGACCAAGACGGCAGCGCGCCCTCCGGCACGCTCACGGTCGGAGCGCTTCAGGGGACCGAGGGAATGATCGAGCGCGGTCTCGTCGAGCGTTACGAGATTCGGAAGATGAGTTGCGGCTTTCGTTTCCGCTCGGCGCAGCGATGGGGCGGCGGTCACACGGAGGTCGAGATGATCTACGACCCGAACTGGAAGCCCCTGCGCGCGTGGCGCCGCATGAGTGCGCCGGGTCCGCGAAACACCGAGCGTCTCGACGTGCGCCGTTACGAGCTGCGAACGCCGGAGCCGCGTATTCGCAAGGTGACCACCGATGGAGTCCTCGGGTTCGAACACCTTCGGGGGAAGTTTCCGCAGGTTTTCGTCGCACCGTCCCGCGCGAGCATCGTGGTTTGGGTTCGCAAGGCTCGCCTCGAGGCCGGCCAGAAGGAGCGCGTGCCCGCCCTCGACTTCCGCGAACCGCTCGAAAAGATGCGCGACGTGACATTGAAGCGTGAGGCCGACCGTTACCAGCCCGAATTTGGGCGGAATGTTCGCGTCTATACGCTGTATGGCCGCGAGGCATACTTCTTCGACGAAGAGAACAACCTGCTCGGCGACCTGGCCGGGGTTCGGCAGCTCTTCGACGGCAAGAGCGACCCGTTCTTTCAGAGCCAGGATCCGCTGCTTCCGCCCTGATACGGCGTTTCCGTCAGCGTTTCGGCACGACGACCGGAAGCCGTGCAGCCAAGTCGCGCGCGGCCGCTTCGAACGCGCGGACGCTCGGCTCGGCTCCCGTCACTTCGCCGAGGGCGGCGTAGCGTTCGGCCCACACGTGCGACGTGACCGCGAAGCCGCTCGCCGTGCGCGCAACCGTCGCCCCCGATTGGGTCGCGAGCTCAAAG
>CAIQDA010000068.1 GCA_903870415.1 uncultured delta proteobacterium | reverse complement strand
TTGCGCGACCTCGCGCTTGAAGCGGAGCTCGAGGCCGAGGTAGGCGGAGAGCCCTGGAATGATCGGGATATTCGCGGTCGGCGGCGTGAACGCGGCCTCTTGGAGGCTGTAGCCGCGGTAGACCTGCGGGGTCCAGGCGCGCTCCCACACCACGGCGCCGCTCGCATCGAGGCTCATGCGAGGTTGATCGATGCAACGCAGGTACGTGGAGGCGGTCGCGTCGAGGGAGAAGAGCTCCGTGATGGGCGTCAACGCCTCGCCCGCGCTGCCGAGCGCTTCGCCGACGGTGCTCAACGCGGTCAGGCCCGTCTTGGTCGCCGCTGTCGCGAGGCCCTTGGATGCGGAGTCGAGTTTGTCGGGCAACTCCACGAACGCCTTGAGAAGCTTGTTTGCTTCGGCGCCGCTGCCGATCAAGTCGAGGCGTGACGCGAGCTCGCGGGCAAAGTGGTCGGCGTCCTCGACGGGAACTTCAGCGGTTGCTTCGACCGGAAGCATCACGCGCTTGGCGTACGATGCCGCGAGGGTCGCTCCGTCGAAGTTGACCGCGGCGGAAATCGCATGGAGCGCGGCCGGGTCGCGCGGGGGCTCGGTCATCGGGCTCGCCCAGCTGATCCTCACGTAAGGCGGCGCGAAGCTGCTGACCTTGCGCTGCGCGATCTCGAGGTAATGGCGCGCCGACCCGTCGAGGCTTGGCGGCATGAACTTGTGGTACGTCGCTTGGCCTTCGACGCTCTCGTCGCCCGTGTAGACGGTTACCGACTCGGTCAACACGCCGAGGGTTTTCTCGGCGGGCGGCGGTCCTTCCTCGGACTGACGCACAGCAAATTGCGCGACCTGCGACGTGGCGCGGCTCCCGATTTTGTAACCCGCAATCTCGAGCTTGCCCTGCCAGTTCGTTCGGGTCTGGAGATCGAAGGCGAGCTTGGACGGCGAAAGCTTCAGGAGCGCAACCTGCGCCTGGTCGATGGCGATGGCGCTGACGATGCGGTTGCGAGCCTCGAGCGGGAGCGAGTCGTTCGCGCCGACGGAGCCGTGCAAGTCGCTGAGGCGCGCATCGAGCCACTCGGGCGTGATGAGCGAGTGGTTCGCGGGGTTGTACTGGTTCAGGAAGACGATGCGCCGCGTGATCTCGTGGCTCCAGTGCGCCCCCCAGTGTGCCTCGTCGAGGTAGAGGCGGCACTCCTGCACGTCGTAAAGGCTGCATCGTGCACCGATCGAGGCGTCGATCAGCGCGTCGGGCACCGGAAGGCTCATGCCCTCGGCCGCGCTCGCCAGTTCATCTGGAACGCCGACTTGCGCCGCGGCGCTCATGCCGAGGTACAGCGCGAGGCGGTAGGTGAACAACATCTGGCGCGTGTCGACGATGCTCAGGCTTCCGCTCAGGACGAGCGTCATCCCGACCTTTGCGTAGAGCGCCGCGACACCCAGGTCGTAGCCCGCGCGCACGCCCGCCTCGAAAACGAGGACGACGTTCATGCTGCCGATCGAATCGAGCGCGCTGTCGCCGCCACGTAGCGTCTTCGCGAGGGTCGCGAGGAAGCCGCGAACGTCGTCGCCGAGCCGGAAGTAGAGGACGAGGACCTTCGCGTCTTTGTACTTCTGCTGCAGCACCTCGATTTGCGCTTGGTTCGCTTGAATGCGCGCGAGGTTGTCGCCGCAAAACGAGAGCACGATGAGCTTCTCGAAGATGGCGATTTCGCACGTGTCGATCGACGCGATGTGCACGTCGATCTGATCCATCGCGTCGGCGATTTCCTTGCGCAAGGTCGTGACGCGCGCGACCTCGAGTTCCGGCGTGTTCTCGTCCGGGGCCTGCGCCGAGCCGCGCGCCTCGTATTCGGACAGGCTCGTGTCATGGTCGCCGAGCAGCTTGTCGAGCGCGGCAACGTTGGTCTCGATCGTGGTGCGAACCGCTTCGATCGCGAGCTTGTGCGCGGCGATCTCGCGCTCAAGCTTCGTCACTTGCCCGCGCAACTCGCCGGCGAACGTCTCGATGGCGCGCGCATTCGAGCGGAAGGAACTCGCGAGCGACGCGGCGTTGGCCTCGTGCGCGGCGAGGGTCGCTTTCATGGACCGCCGGTGGTCGAGCTTGAGCTTGAACGACGCGATCTTCTCGCGCATCGCCAAGCGCTTGCCCTCCGAGTCGAGCTCCGCGAGGCCGGCCTTCGCGAGCGCGAGCACCTCGACCATGTCGACAAGCGGGGTATGCGCGGCGCGGACGAAGCGGCGCACGCCGTAAAAACCCTCACCGCCGAAGTATGTTTTGTAGACTTCGCGCTGAAAGAGCGTCGTGATGCGCTCCTTGATTTCGTGCTTCTGCGTGAAGGGCTGGATCGCGTTGATATGCGCTTGCGTCTCGGTGCTTGGGGTCGCCCCGAGGGCCGCGAGGCGGCTCACGATGTCGGTGGACGCGAGGTGATCGGTGCGCCAAACCGCCGCGCGGGTCGTGTCGGTGATGAACGTCCCCGCGTTGCGGGTCTCGTACGTGCGTAGGTATTCGATCGCGTCGTGCTTCGACTGGAGCTTCTTCTTCGTGCTGCCGGCAAGCGCGGAAGCGGACGAGTGTAGCGTCTCCACTTCAAGCTGCAAGGGCCCGAACGCGGCGTCGGTCATCGCGGCGATGGCGGCGTCGGCCTCGGCTAGACTCCCGGTAAACACC
>CAIQDA010000067.1 GCA_903870415.1 uncultured delta proteobacterium | reverse complement strand
TCGTTGCCGTTTTGCTTCTGGGCCCCGCTGTTGCTCTCGCGCAGCAGACGAGCGCTGCCGCCTCCGGGCCGATGGCCCCAGGGACCACCATCGTGGACCCCACGGAACGCGCGCTCAACAACGGCACGCTTGTGGGCATCCCTCCACAGCCTCCAAGTGCGCGCAGTGGCGCGTCGTCCTCGGGCGCCGGGCCGAAGCTCCCATCGTCGTCGCAAGGGCGCGCGCCAGGCGAAACGGATCACTTCGACTTGGGCCGCAGCAGCGGCGGCGGCGTGGCGCGGGGATCGGAAAAAGGCCCCGTATTCCTCGATCGCCTCGATCGTTCGGCGGCGAGCGACAACGGTGAGGGCGAGGGGCGAGGCGCCTCCGTCGTGACCGTGAAAAAAGGCGACTCTCTGTGGTCCATTTGCGATCGCGAGCTTGGTAACGCGTATGCGTGGCCGAAGGTGTGGGCCCTCAATCCGCAGATCGAAAACCCGCATGTGCTCGAACCGGGCCTCTCGATCAGACTCCGTGCGGAAGGCGCCGAGCGTGACGGAGCCGGCGGCGGGGCAGGGGGTCGCGCAGGCCTTCGACTCGGAAGCGCGCGCACCACGGCGAAGGGTGAACCTTACAAGTTTCAGGGCCAGGAACGCAGCGTCTCCGCGGACGCCGTCTTTCAACTCGACGAAGGTCTCGTCGAGGACAACGACGGATCGGTCGTCGCGGAAATCCAAGGCTCGCCGAGCGATCGCCTCTACTTGGCGTCTGGCGACGAGGTTTGGGTCAAGCCTCTCGGGTCAAAGAAGCTTGAGGCGGGCCAAGTGCTCGTCGTGCAGCGCCCGGTCGAGAAGACCCACGTGGGCACCATTGTTCACGACGTGGGCTCGGTTCGCATCACCGCGATGCGTGAAGGATACACGCTTGCGCGCGCGGTCATTGTCGAGGCCACGGACGTCATCGAGCGCGGCATGAGCTTGTCGAGCGACCCACGCGAACTCCGAGCGATTTCCCCGGTGGCGGGCGGCCCCGACGTCGAGGCACGCATTCTCGGGTCGACGCATATGCATGCATTCTACGGGCAACACCAAGTGGTCTTCATCGACCGCGGCTCGAACGACAAGCTTGAAGCCGGACACTCGCTGTTCGTCGACAGGCAGGGCGACGGCCTCGACAACGCCTCGAGCTACCGCGAGGCGCGCACCACCGTGAGCCTCGACGCGGAAGACCTTGGCGTCGAACACACGCATACGACCGACGACCACGAAGCGCTCCCGCATAACCGCATCGCCGAGCTTCGCGTCGTGGCCGTGAAGCCTCACTCGGCGACGTGCCTTGTGGTTCGGTCGACCCGCGAAATCGAGCGCACCGACGTGGCGCGTACGCATCCGGCTCCTTGAATCACGGAGATTCCGCCCACGAGCGGGGTGCGCGGCTTCAACGCGTTCGGAAAGCGCGCTACTGACCGGCGCGTGATCGACGTCTCGGGCCTCACGAAGCATTACGGAACCTATGTGGCCGTCGACGACGTGAGCTTTCGCGTGGCGCGCGGTGAGGTCGTGGGTTTTCTCGGACCAAACGGCGCGGGCAAATCGACCACGTTGCGCATGCTCGCGGGCTACCTCGGGGCGACGCGCGGCCGGGTCACCCTCGGAGGCTATGACATCGCGGACGAGGCGATGCTCGCCAAGCAGCAGCTCGGCTACATGCCCGAGAGTGCTGCACTCTACACGGAGATGCGCGTCGCCGAGTACCTGCGTTTTCGGGCCTCGCTGAAGGGCGTCTCGAAGCGCGATCGCGAAACCTTCGTCATCCGGGCCATGATGCGCGCGCACGTGCACGACGTGCGAGAGGTGCGCATTGGCGAGCTTTCGAAGGGCTATCGCCAGCGCGTTGCCCTCGCCGACGCGCTTGTGGCGGACCCGCCCATCCTCGTGCTCGACGAACCCACCGCGGGCATGGACCCGAACCAGATTCGCGACGTGCGTGACCTTCTGCGCGAGCTCTCGCCAGAGAAGGCCATCATTCTCTCGACGCACATTCTCGGTGAGGTCGATGCAGTCTGCACGCGCGTGATCGTTCTCGTGAAAGGGCGCATCGTCGCCGAGGGGCCCATCGCCGAACTCACCCGCGGCGCGCGCACCGTGGGCACGGGCATTCGCTTTCGCGGCCGTCACGACCTGGCGAAAGCCATCACCATGGCCTTCGACGAGATCGCCAAGGCGGCGGTCATCGAGCGCGGCGACGACGAAGCAATGCTCTGCCTTTACTGGCGCTCGGACGTGCCGGGCGATCGCGCGGTGGCGGTCACCGAGGCCCTGATGGAGCGCCTCATCGCAGCCAAGATGAAGCTTCGCGGAACGGTCGACCTTGCCGAGCGCGGGGCCCAAGACCTCGACGCCATCTTCGCCTCGCTCACGCGCAACGATGGTCTTGTGCCGGTCGCGAAGGACGAAGGGAAAGCCCCATGAACGCCTTCATGGCCCTCTTCGTGCGCGAGCTCTTTGCGTTCTTTGTCACGCCCCTCGCGTGGGTGCTGCTCGTGGTGTTTCTCATCGTTCAGGGGCTCCACTTCTCGCTGCTCGTGCAGCATTTCGCGTCGTCGGGCGAGGTGTCCTCGGACCAGTCTCCGGTGCAGGCCTTCTTCGGAAACACGGCAATTCTCTACTTGGTGCTGTTTCTGCTCGTGCCGCCGCTGACCATGAGGCTCTTCGCCGAAGAGCGTCGCAGCGGAACGCTCGAAGCGCTTCTGACCGCACCAATCACCTCGCTTGCGGTGGTCCTTGCGAAGTACACGGCTGCACTCTGCACCTATATCGCGTTGTGGCTGCCGACGGTTCTCTACCTCGTCGTCCTTCGTCAAACCGGGGCCGTCGACTGGCACGCGGCTGCGACGAGCTACCTCGGCGTGGTGCTCGTCGGCGCGGCGTACTTGGCGGTGGGGCTCTTGATGAGCGCACTCACGTCGAGTCAGTTCATCGCGCTCGTGCTCACGGCCCTCGTGATGCTCGTGCTCTTCATCGTCGGCATTGGTGAGTTCGTGGCGGCTCCGGGCACCGTCGTGCATGCCGTGTGTCGACACGTGTCGATGTGGTCGCAAATGGCGAGTTTTTCCTCGGGTCTCATCGACACGCGGCACCTTGTCTTCGACGTCTCCGTCGTCGCCACGTGCCTTTTTGTCACCGTGCGCATCGTCGAGTCTTGGCGCCTTGAGGGTCGCGCATGAAAGGCCTCTCGCACGACTTCTCCGACACGCGTTACGTGGCGCGCCTTCTGGACCTCGGCGGCGTCGCGGCGGCGTTCGCGCTGCTCGTGCTCATCAACATCGTGGGCGCGCGCCATTGGGCTCGTGTGGACGCGTCTGCGGGCTCGCGATGGACCCTGTCGCCGGCCACGGTCGAGACGCTGAAGACGCTCGACGAGGCG
>CAIQDA010000066.1 GCA_903870415.1 uncultured delta proteobacterium | reverse complement strand
TCGCGGCTTGTCTTTCGCTGTTTCCACGGTGTCATGGACGCCAGCGGACTCTTGCACTTTGCACAGGATGTTTTTCGAGCGCTCCGAGGTGAGACGCCGATAGGTGCACCTTGCATGCAAAACGATACGGAGTTTATATCGGCTCTCGCGGGGACGAAGCGACGTTCCTTCCTGGCGGACGCTTGGCCGCCGCTCCTTGGGCCTACGGGTGTCCTCGAGCGTTCGGTTCACTGGCACCGGGGCCGATTGCCGAGCGCGGTCCCCTCCCTTGTGGCCAAGGTTGCCACGACGCTTGCACGCTTCGCAGGGCCGAGCGCGCGCGGTCTCATGATGGTTCCGGTCGACCTTCGCAGTTACCGCAAAGAGCCTGCCTCCACGGCCAATCGCACGTGCCCCGTCTTTCTCGAGGTCGGCGGGGGCGACGATTGGCGAGCCGTTCAAACGAGCCTGCTCAAGCGGCTCATCGCGAAGGAGCCGCTGCGTCTCGAGGTCGCGGAGCATGCCGCCCTCTGGTTTCCGCTTTGGCTCGTGAGCGCGCTCTACGGACTTTGGGTCAACGGTCACCGTCGCAAGGGGCTCTTTCCTTTTACGGCGCTCGTGACCCACGTTTCGCTTCCGAGCCATGACGTGTTGAGCGCGGGCTCGCTTCGATGCCGCTCTGTTTTTTTGCTGCCGCCCGAGAGCGACTTCATTCCGCTTTGCATCTCGGCCGTGACCTCGCCTGCGTCCACGGAACTCGTTGTCAGTGGTCCCGCCGACCTCGTCAGCGACGAAAAGCTAGCCGCCCTCTGCGCGATGCTCACGCGCGAACTCTCGTAATCGGGCGCGAGAAACTCCTGCGTTTTACTGCGGTGGTGAGAAGTCTTTCGCGCCGACGTAGCGACGAATCTGCGAAAGGCGTCGCGACATGTAATACAGGACAATGACGAGAAATATACCAAGCTGTGGGCTGTGGTAGGGCACGACGGTCGCGAGCAAACGCGTGAGCGCCGTATCGGCGAAGGGCATGGGCCAGTGGAACGTGATCGCCATCGTCTGCGCGAGCAGGAGAATGACGATGCTCGTCGATGCGAGCGAAAGCGCGTTGAAGATTCCTTCGATGATGTACGCGACCTTGCTCATCTTCCCCTGGAATCCGAGCGCGCGTCGGCGCATCCACTCGCCATCGAAGTACGCATTTTCGGCGATGAGCCCGGGGATCTTCGTGGCCCCCCAAACGTCGAAAACCGTCCGCTGAACATCGCGTCCGACCTTCCGAAACATTCGGGCTCGAGCGCTCGCATGGTACTTGCGGAGCAGCTTCAAGTAGTCGATGCGCGGCAGCAAGAAGATGAGCGAAGCGTCGAGCGTGAGGTCTGCACGGTTTAGCTGAAGGAACTCCCAGTTGGCGGGGACCATGTGCTGCTGCAGCGTTTCGGACATCATGCCGGTGAGGGCCGTGAGTGACTTCTCGTGGTACGGCAGGTTCGTGATGCGCGTGCGTGCCTCCCAGCTTCGAAGCAGGCGCACGAGGGCCTCCTTCATCTCCGCGGGGTCGCCTTGCGGGAGCGGCGGGCAGAGCAGCAAAAAGATGTCGACGACCTTGTGGTAATTGCCGTCCGCGAGGGCCGTCATCATCAACTGGTACTTCTCGCGCGTGGACTGATCGAGGGACCCGACGGCGCCAAAGTCGATGAACGCGATGCGGCTGTCGCGCTGAAGCAGGATGTTCCCGGGGTGCAAGTCCGCGTGGTAACAGTTGTCTTCGAAGACCTGCCGATTGCGGCTCGCGAGCAAGCGTTCGCCCACAAGAGCCGGGTCCACGTTGTTCTCTTCATGCCAGCGCTCGAGGCGGGCCGGGTCGTTCGTGGCCGTGTGGATGTAGTCCGACATGAACACGCCATCGACGAACTCCATCACGAGTACGCGTCGCGACGAGTGCGCGAGGAAGACCTTCGGCACGTAGATTTTGTGCGCGCGGAGGATCTTCCGCATCCTGTGAATCGACGCGGCTTCGAGGCGGTAGTCGAGCTCTTCGGAGAGCGCTTTTTCGAGCTCCCACACCATGTCGTCCCAGCGAAGTTGCGGGGCGATGCCGAAGCGCTGAAAGAGGCTTGCGGCGAAGCGCACGTAGCGAATGTCGCGCGCAAAGCGTTCTCGGGCGAGCGGGCGCTGGATCTTCACCGCGACGCGAAGGCCGCTGTGGCGAAGGCGCGCCTCGTGGGTCTGACCGATGGACGCTGCGGCGACAGGCGTTTCGCTGAACTCGGAGAACGTGTGTTCGATCGGCCCGCCGAGTTCGGCTTCGAGGACGGCGCGCGCGTCGGCCCAAGGGAAACCGTCCGCATGGTCTTGGAGCTTGGCGAGTTCGTCGCAGGTTTCTTTGCGAAAGATGTCGCGGCGCATCGCAACGAACTGCCCGACTTTGATCCAGAGCCCGCCCATCGATTCGAGGAACGCCCGGTTGTGGCTCGCGCGCTTGTGCGTGCTGGCGCTGCCGCTGAACATCAACGCGAACGACGACTGCCACCAAAACCACATGACCCCGAGCACGAAGCGAAAGATGCGGAGTGCATAGAATCTCGTCGGCTCGTACGCCGGCGCAATGAGCATCGGCGCGCGCGTGCGTTCACGCAGCGGCGTGGGAATTCGCTCGGGTCTCTGAAGGCGCGTCATCGGCTGACCTCCTTCAAAAATGTCGCGAGACCACCGTTGGCGCGAACCCAGGCGCGAAGCTCGTCGAGGCCTTGAGCACGCGTGATGGTGGGCGCGTAACCGAAGTCCCTCACGGCGGCGGAGGTGTCGTACGTCGCTGTCTTCGCGAGAAGCGACACGCCGTATCGCGAGAGCGGAGGTGCGTAGCGCGCATGCACAAAGGGCATGCTCCAGATGAGCTCGCAGACTTCCACGAGGAGCCGCAGCACCATCGGGGACATGACCTTACGCGGCGGCGCAACGTCGAACATTTCCGCGAGTTCACGAACGAACGCCCAGATGTCGGTGACTTCGTGGTCGGTCACAAAGTAGGCCTTGCCGCCGACGCGATCCGATGCCGCCGCGCCGAGGCACGCTGCCGCCGCGTTGTAGCAGTGGCACATGTTTGCATGAACCACGCGCCCGCCCGAAAGGTCCGGGAGCTTTCCGGCGCGCATGCGCTCAAGCAGTTTGGCGATGGCTCCGCGGTAATCGCGCGGGCCCCAAATACCGCGCGGTCGAATGGCGCACGTGACGAAGTCGGGTGCGTTCGCGGCGAGCACGCGGCGTTCGGCCTCGCCCTTCGTTTCGCAGTAAAAACTCAGGGGTTTCGCAGGGTAGGGGACTTGCTCGTCGATGCCCACTTGGTCATCGCCCGAGGCGACCACACTCGGGCTGCTCACGAAGACGAAGCGGCGCACGCCGGCGGCCTTTGCAGCATCGAGCAACGCGACGGTTCCATCGACGTTTGCTGCGACGAACTGACGCCGCGTCCCGCAGTCGGTCACGCGCGCGGCCGAGTGATAGACGACGTCGATGCCTTCGACGGCTCCACGCAAGGAGTCGCTGCTTGTCAAGTCGCCGTGCACCTGTTCGACGGTCTTCAACGTGTCGAGGTACGAGCGATCACTCGTTGCGCGGACAATGACCCGCGTCTTGTCGCCTTGGCGCAAACAAGCATCCACCAGGTGGCTTCCGAGAAAGCCCGTGGCGCCGGTGACCAGCACGTTCATGGTAAGAAACCCGTCTCCTCAGAGGCGGAGCAATGGCTCCAAAACGCGGACATCTGCGCGCCCGCGCGTCGCTTTGACGATCAGAATCCGCGCCAGCCGAGGGGTTCGGGGCGCTCACGGACGACGATCACGACGGGCTGCGCATTGGCTTCGATGGCCCCTTCGGCGCGGAGGGTTTCGACGGCCTCGCGCACTTGGTCGAGGAGCTTTCCTGGCTTGCCTTTGCGGAGCTGCTTCACTTGCTTCTTCGACTTCTTTCCGAGGTCGATGATCACAGGCGAAGCGGCCGATGGCTTCTCAGTGGCTGCTGCGGTCGGGCGAGATTCGTTGCTCATGCGGGGATCCCCAAAGTTCTTGAACCGTAAATTGAACCGCGGAGAGTATCGGCGCCGCGCCAGGCGTGTATGAAATCGCATGGGGCGGGGATGTTTTTGTTGTGGGCTCACGATCACGCGTGAAGAATAACGATTCGGGGGGCCGCGATTGCGCGCCACGCTCAGGAGAACGTCATGGAACGCAACGTGCGCCAGCTCAAAGACATCAAGGAAATCATCCTCCTCAAAAAGGGCGAGGGCGCGGGGCTTGCGGCCGTGACCGTCTACAAGGCGACCTCGAAGCGAAAGAAGCAAAGCGACGGGCTGAAGGTCGTCGAACGCTTCGCTCGTCGCAACGCGGAGGCGCAGCAGGCTTTCGCGGACGCGTACTTGCAGCGCCACGGTCGCTCGAACGAAAAGAAGCGCGACGGATGGTTCTGGTCGCTCGGCGAAAACATGATGCGTTCGGGGAAGCGCGCGCAGAAGAAGTTCTCGTTCACGAAGATTCTCGGCTGGTGATGCGGCCGCGAACGCGGTCGACGTTGGTCTCGATCGCGTTCGTCATGGCGTGCTTTCGCTCGCATGCTTGAGGCGCTCGGCGTGTCGCCGTCAGCCCCGAAGAAGACGCGTCGCGAGTCGTCGTGTTAGCGCGGCTCGCACTCGCCATGGGACGCCCCTTCTCGATCGCCGCCGCCGCAACGTTCAACGCCTCGCCCGCGAAGGTTTTTGCTGTCGCCGAGGACCTCGCGCGATGGAACGAATGGTCGCCGTTCTTCCGCATGGAGGCCGGAGTCACGAGCGAAGTGAGCACGCCGTCGTCGGGGGTCGGTGCATACTACACCTGGTCCGGTAAGCGCACCGGACGCGGGCGCATGGAGGTCCTCGAGACCACGCCCGGGGAGCGCGTGGTGCTGAACCTTGAGTTCATCGAGCCGTTCAACGCCGTGAACCGGACGGTCTTCACGTTGACGCCCACCGCAAGCGGCGGCACGCACTTCAGGTGGGAGATGAGCGGCGAGCGACCGCTCCTCATGGTCGTCGTCGCAGCCCTGATGCGCCTCGACAACAAGCTCGCGGACGACTTTGTGGCGGGCCTCGGTTTGCTCCGCGGGATCGTCGACGGCGCGTGACGCAGCGTCCCCCAAGACGCGCGGGCGATGCGCCCTCGACGCGAGATCCGCGCGACGAATGCACACGACGCTTGACGTGCCGCCACAAGCTCGTGCTTCCTTGCACCCATGAGCCTTGCGTCGCGCGTTCGTTTCCATCGCCAAGCTGCACTCCTCGCCGTCGCCTTTGGCGCGATGTACGCGCTCGGATGCAGCGATTCATCAGGCAATTCGACTTCGACCGCGGCAGCGGATGCCTCGACGAGCACGGACGCCGCATCGAACACCGTCGACGACGCCGGGGCCCCATCGGTCGACGCAGGCGCGGCCGTCGCTCCTATTCAGGTGAGCGCCTCCGACTTCGATTGCATCCTTGGCTGGGAGAAGGTGCGCGGCTTCCGCTTGAAGCGCATCGGCGGCGGCAACGTTGCGGAGTCGCTTGCGGTGGCGAACAACGCGAACGGCGGAACCTACCCGCCGGGCACCGTGCTGCAGCTCGTGCCGAGCGAGGCGATGGTGAAGCGAGAGCCTGGTTTTTCCGCGGCGACCAAAGACTGGGAGTTCTTCTCCCTCGACGCGCAAAAGGCGGCCACGACCATCACTGCGCGCGGCGCTGCGGACGTGAAAAACGCGTTCGGCGGCAACTGCTTCAACTGCCACAACCAAGCAGAGCCCAAGTGGGACCTCATCTGCGAGCAGACCCACGGCTGCGCAGCGCTTCCGATTAGCTCCTCCACGATTCAGTCGATTCAGAACAGCGACCCGCGCTGCCCCTGAACGCTGCTCTTGACGCGCTCCGGGGAGAGAGAATCCGAGAGCGCTTCGAGTTCCTCTCAAAACCTCCCGTCGCCGCGCCTCGGCGTGCTCGCGTATCGTTGAGCGGCTCGGTCCGGTTTTGTTCGGCCCTCTTAACGAATGGGTGCAGAATGCAGCGACCGATCGCATGGAAGGCGCAGTCCCTCCGCAGCCGCTCGCCGACCTCCGCGCTCATCCGCCGATCTGCACGGCCTTGCCCACCCAGGCGTTCGAGTCCGCGGCGGTGACCAGGAAATCCGCCACGTCCGCCCGAGCGATCGAGCCGGGGACGGGGGCGATCTCCGCCCGCGTGACGTAGCGGCCGAGCGCGGGCCCATTCGTGAGGCGACCGGGGCGCGCGATGACCCACTCGAGGTCGGACGCCCGCGTCAGGGCCTCCTTCCGCTCGTGATCCTGCGACGGCAGCTTGAGGAGCCCGTCCTTCAGCACGGTCCGGATGAACCAACCGAGCAGCACGCGGCTCTCACCTGTCCCGAGCGCGCTGACCACGACCAACCGCGGCACCCGGTGGCGCTTCATCGCCTCGACCACGAGCGCGATGCCCGCCGAGACATAGGTCGGGTTCTCCTTGAACCCCGCGAGCGACGAATGGGCGGTGATGATGACGGCGTCGTGCCCCACCACCGCGGCGTCTACGGCGGCGGCATCGTGAAAGCTCCCCGCTCGCCTCGTGAGCGACGCATGCTCGATCGTGAGCTTCTGGGGGCTGCGCGAGAACGCGGTGACCTGGTGGCCGCGCGCCAGGGCGGCGGAAACCGTGAGCGCACCGGTGCCCTGGGAGGCACCGACCACGAGCAGGCGGAGGGAGGGCATAGGTCGTCCGGGGAAGGCGTTAGGATCTACTGGCCCAGCGCAAACCGGACTCTCCGCTCGAGCGGTTAACGAAGTCAGGTGTGGCTGTCGAGTGGTTCGGGTGACGACGTGAGGGGCCAGCCTGCGTGTCGGGCCTCGCGGCGACATTCAGCGCGTCGCCCACCGACAAGACCTTTCCGTGAAGGGAGCGGCACGTGGGCGTCATGTGCTCGTCAAGGACTTCCTCGATGCGGTACTGGCGAATGCCTGCGTTGGCGTAGCTGCTCATCTGCGCGAAGGTGCGTGGCTTCCGCTTGAAGCGCATCGGCGGCGGCAACGTTGCCACGCTACGCTTCGTGACGATGCTTCTTCGCACTGTATTCGCCTCGCGTCTTGCGGTCCCGCTCGTCGATCCGTTTGTCATCGCGACTGCGCGGGTGGACGTGACGCCGTCGGTCCTTGTTCGCGTGGAACTTGAGCACGACGGGGTCATCGTCGAGGGCCTCGGCGAAGGCGCGTGCTTGCCGCCGGTGACCCGTGAAACGCCGGAGCACGTCTTCGCATCGATCGCGAGCGCGTGCCCAGAGCTCCTCGGGAAATCGTTCGACGCGCCGAATATCGAGGCGTTTCGCAGCCTTCTCGGCGATGCGCTGATGGACGCGCCGGTGGCCCGCGCGGCTCTGCAAGTGGCTCTCCTCGACGCATGGTCCCGTGCGAACCATATGCATATTGCACGCATGCTTCAGCCGAACATGGCGCTGCCCGTCGAGGTCGTGTCGGACATGACGTTGCCGATCTTGCCGCTCGAGCGCATGGTCGAACTCGCGCTTCAGTGGCGAGCGAAGGGCTTTCGGACGTTCAAGGTAAAAGTTGGCAAAGACCTCGACGCCGATCTGCGCGTGCTTATTGAAGTGGGCTCAAAGGTGCAGGATGCACGCTTTCGGCTCGACGCGAATGAAGGCTATTCACCGCGTGAAGCGCTGCATTTGGCGAACGCGTGCCTCCGCAAAGGGCTCGTTCTCGAATGCTTCGAGCAACCGTGCGCACGCGCGGACGAAGGGGCTCTCGAAGAGGTGCAGGCTGGGCTCGCGCACGTGCCTGTCATCGCCGACGAGTCGTGCCGCACGGAGGCGGACCTCGATCGTTTGCTCGCGTCGAAGCATCGCGTGGGCGGCATCAACTTGAAACTCGTCAAGCATGGCGGGCTGCTCGAAGCGCATGCGCTCGGCGTACGGGCGACGCGCGAGGGATTGCGCGTGATGGTGGGCGGCATGGTCGAGACGCGTCTCGGCATGAGCACGGCGGCCGCTCTCGCAGCCTGTTTTCCAGGGGTTTTGGCGGACCTCGACACGGCGTGGCTTCTCGCCCACGACCCCTTCACGGGCGGCTACGAGGCCGACGGCGAGCGCTACACCGTAGGTCACGGCATGGGCCACGGCGTTCAAGTCAGGGCTGCTTCATGAGCGGCGATTATTTCAGCCGCCTGCTACCTAGCGGATTGCGTGCACATAGTAGCTCGCGCCGTTTTCTTCCACGCGCCGGAGCTCGTCGCTGACGCCGATGAGCGACTCGGTGGCGCCGACGACGAGCACGCCGCCCTGGCGCAGCCTCTTCACCAGGTTTGCGACGATGGTTCGCTTCTGGTCGAGCGCAAAGTAGATGAGCACGTTGCGGCAGAGGATGATGTCGAAGGGACCCTTCGCGTGCGGGGCGAGGATGTTCTCGACCTCGAAGCGGCAGATGGAGCGAAGATCATCCCGGATGCGGAAATTCCGGTCTTTCGGCGTGAAGTAGCGCGTGAGGTGGCGCGCATCGAGACCGCGCCCCACCTCGTGCAGCGTGAACTCGCCGAGGTTCGCGGCGTTGACGGCGCGCTCGGAGAGGTCGCTGCCGTGGATACGCACCTTTGCCTTTGCGAGGTCGAAGAGGATCGACTCGAGCACCATGGCCACCGAGTAGCTCTCCTGTCCCGCGGAGCAGCCTGCGCTCCAAATGGACAGCGGCGCGTAGGGGTCGGCCCCGAGGAGCTCTGGGACGATGCGGTGGCGCATGAGCTCGAAGACCTTCTCGTCGCGGAAGAACGAGGTCTCGTGGGTGCTCACCGCATCGACGACGATCCTGCCGATCGCCTCGGTCGTGTCGGCGCGCGCGGCGTCCAGCAAATCCAGGTAGTTTGCGAAGCCGAGGTCGCGGCGCACGGCGTCGAGGCGAGCCTCGAAGAGGTAGCGCTTCGTTTCGTCGAAGGACATGCCGCAAAGCTGCGCGACGTACTGTGTGAACAGTACGAAGTCGCGTTCGGGCATGGGCATGGCCATCAGGTACTCACGAGAGGCGTCGCCCCTGCACCGCTGCGACGATGGCCGCGGCGATGTCATCGATGGGAAGGATTTCGTCGACCACACCGTTCGCGATGGCCTCGCGGGGCATGCCGAAGACGGTGCTCGTCTCTGCGTTTTGAGCGATCACGTGGGCGCCGTAGCGCTTCATGTGCGTGGCGCCCACGGTGCCGTCGCGGCCCATTCCCGTGAGAATGATGCCGAGGCAGCTGGCGCGGAAGCAGTCGGCCACGGAGCGAAAGAGGTAGTCCACCGACGGGCGGCAGTACTGCTCCGGCGGGTCTTCCGTGAGCTCCAGCGCGTAGGAGCCGTCGGTCACCGGGGCCACGCGCATGTGGAGCCCGCCCGGCGCGATGTACGCCGTGCCCGGTTGAAGCAGCTCGCCGTGCGTGGCCTCGCGAACGCGCACCGCGCTCTTCTGGTGCAGCATGTCCGCGAGCGACCGCGTGAAGACCGCAGGCATGTGCTGCACCACGAGCACGGGCACGGGCAGGTTCGGCGGCAGACGAGGAATCACCCTCGCGAGGGCTCCGGGGCCGCCGGTGGACGAGCCGATCGCCACGATCTGCGGCGCGGTCATTGGTTGCACTTCCGCACGCGCACGCATCATGCGGCTCGGGCGCGCGTCGCGGGGTTCGGCCTCGCGCAGGTCCGGGGAGCTGGCTGCTTCGTCGTCGGCGAGGAGCTCGGCCTGCAGCGCACCAAACACCTCGCGCATCTGGCGACGGAGCTCGTCAACGTTGCCCTGGAGCGTGCCACCCCGGGGCTTGGTGATGATCTCACGGGCTCCGAGGTCCAGCGCTCGAATGGCGGCCTCGGCCCCCTGCGTCGTCACGGCGCTCACCACGATGACGGGGATGGTGCACCGGTTCGCGCGCAGGGCTTCGAGAAACTCGAGACCGCCCATCACCGGCATCTCCACGTCGAGCGTGATGACGTCGGGCTGGTAAATCTCGAGCTTTCGCAGCGCCTCGTTCCCGTTCCACGCGGTGGCAACCACGCGGGCGTGGCCCGTGGCGGTCGTGGCGTCCGCGAGCATGACGCGGAACGCAGCGGAATCGTCGACGACCAATACGCGTAGGGGACGTGTCACCTTCATGGCACGGCTCGAATCAGTTGGGGGAACTCGACTGCGCCATCGCCGCTCCCGCGATGCGATTCATGTCGAGCACGGCAATGAGCCCATCGTTCGTGCGAGCGACGGCCTCGAAGAAATGGCCCTCGAGCCCTGCCAGATTCGCGGGAGCGGGCAGGATGTCCTGGGATTCTACGGCGATCACGTCGTTTACCTCGTCGACGAGGAGCCCCACGAGATCGCCGCGCAAGCTCACGATGATGGCGTGCGTGGGGCGATCGAGCGGCGTCGGATCGAGGCCGAGCCGGTGACCCACGTCGATGAGCGTGACGATGTGTCCGCGCATGTTGACGAGCCCGCGCACGTACGGCGGCGCGCGATGCACCACCGTGTGCGCGTGGATCTTCTTGATCTCCTGAATCTGGAGAATGTCGATGCCACACATCACATCGACGACGCGAAAGACGCCGATTTCCGTGGCCGAAGAGCGTTGGGACGTGACAGACATCGTTTGCACCTCAGAAGACACCGTGGGCTTCGAAGTGATCGCCGTACTCCTTGTCCATTTCGAGGATGTGATCGATTAGCCACTCGCGGCAGAACTCGAGGATGCTGATGTAGTCGAGGGAGCGGTTGGCCTCGAAAGCGGCCATGAACTCGTCGAGCTGGTCGAGGAGGCGTCCGTGGGCGATCTTTTGCGCCTGGAGCCCCGGGAATGAGGTGCGCTGCATCGCCTCTTCTTCCGCCTGGAAGTGCGCGCGAGCGACGTCCGCGATGCGGCGAACGATGCCCCGGAGCTTGACGGTGCCGGCCTTGTTCTTGATGCCCGCGTGCAGCTCGTTGATGGAGTCGAAGATGCGCTGGTGCTCGTCGTTGAAGCGTCCGACCTGCACGTCGAAGTTGCGCGTGAAGCGGCAGAGCACCGACGGGGCCTCGGCGCTCGCTGCGCGCTCGGCGGCGGAAAGTTCGAGGGAGTTTAGCCAGCGGCCCATCTCGCCCATGTGGCTCATGACCTCGAGCGCTTGCGCGTAGAGCGTGGCGGCCTCGACGCCAATTTCGCGCCCGGCCTCGGTCGTCGTTGTCACGCCGCGCGAGGCCTCTTCGGCCAGGTTCGTCGCTTCCACGATGCTCTTGGCCACGTCGCGCACCGCCACGGCGCCGCCGCTCACGCTGCTCGTCATCTCCTGGATGCGATCGGTGGCCGCGGTCACGTTCTCGCCGATGTCGTTGGTGGAGACCGACTGCTCCTCCGCCGCCGCCGCGATGGAGGTGATCGACTCGTTCACGCGCTTCATGACGTCGTTGATGGTCGCGATGGCGTCGACCGTGCGCCGCGTCACCTCGTGGATGATGCCGATCTTGCGCTGGATGTCCTTCGTCGCGCTGTTGGTTTGCGAGGCGAGATCCTTCACTTCCTTCGCGACAACCGCGAAGCCCTTGCCCATCTCGCCCGCGCGCGCGGCCTCGATGGTGGCGTTGAGCGCCAGGAGCTTGGTCTGGTCGGAAATTTCGGAAATGGTGCTGGTGACGACGTCGATCTCCTTCGCAGCGCCGGTGAGCTCGTTCACGAGCGCGAGCGCCGCGGAGACTTCCTTCATGGCGGCCTTGCTCACTTCCGTGGCCTTGACCGCGTTCTCGGCGATGTCACGGGACGCGCGCGTGAGCTCCTGGATGCTCGTCCTCACCGAGCCAATGTGCTCGTTCGAGTGCTGCGCGGCGCCGGAAATCGCCTGCATGTTCGCGTTGAGCTGCTCCGTCGAAGCGGAGACCGAGTTCATGTTCTCGCGAAGCATCTCGATGGCGCCGAGGGACTCGCCGATGACCGTGTCGACCCTCGTGCTCGTCTCGCGCACCGCCCTCGCGGAGCCGCGCATCGAGGCAGTTGCCTTCTCCGCCAGCACGGCCGCGATGCCCACCTCGCCGATCCTGGCGCGGAACGCCTCCTGCATGCGCGCGATAGCGGGGTAAATC
>CAIQDA010000065.1 GCA_903870415.1 uncultured delta proteobacterium | reverse complement strand
GAGAAAGCTCCCGTGACCGCCCGATGTGCCACGCCCAAGCACTTACGCAGCGAACGAGATTTCAACCAGTTTCGTTTTAGTAGGACGCGGCAGAAGTCCGCATATGTGAGCGGAGTTCATGACGAAATGCTGGCAAAACTCTGTTGGTGCGACGGAAAGAAAATTACGAAAAAAGGCCCCACGTGAAGGCGATTTCGCGCGGTGTACCGCTAGTTGAGATGGAGTCGTGTGTAGTGTGCACGGAGCGCTCGCCGCCGAGACGGGCTCCCGCGGTTCAGCGTCCCAGGTTTGCGGGATCCTCGATGCCGATGGGCGTGCATGCGAAAGGCGCGATGCCCGGCGCGCAGCGTGAGGGCGTTCCGCCCGGGACCGTGACGGCGTAGGGAACATCGTCGACGGCGATCGGGAAGTCCGTGCTGATGATCTGCGCGCCCGAGGCAAGAGCGGCTTCGCGAAGCGACGTGTCGCCGGAGCGACCCATGGACGGCCCGTCTTCCGCTCGCGTGCGCACGATGAGGTTTTTTGCGAGCGCGGCCGCGATGGTTTCGCGCCCCTCGATGGGGTCGTTCGACACCTGCATCGCCACGAAGGGTTCGTCGAGAGCGCCTTCTGCGAAGAGAAGGCGGCCATCGAGGTCATGGCGATGATGCGTGTAAGCATCACGGATGCCGGAGTCGTCGTTCAAATAGAAGACGAAGCGACCGCGCGCCTCCGCGAGCGTTGGCCAGCCGTGCGTGGCGAGCCCCTCGGCAACCGACCGCGATTCGCCTTTCAGCTCGTCGGGCGTGAGGAGCCACCGTTCGTCAAAGACCGCGAGGATCTCTCGCTCGAGCGCGACCATGCGCGCTTCGTCGTTTCTCGATGAGGAGAATTTGGGCTCGATTTGCACGAAAATCGGGTGGTGCCCTGGGTGGTCTGCGGACCAAGCGCGCATCACCACGAGGCAGTCGGTGAAGAATGCACACGTCGTTCGGGCATCGAGAAAGCCGATGTGGAAGACACGGAATCGCGCGCAGTCATCGTCCCAGTGCACGTCGAGTTCGACGCCGCGAACGCCTTCTCGCTCGAGCTGCTCGTCGAGGGGCGCGCGCCCGTAGTTCCACGCGCCGATGGGGAGTGCCGGCGGAAGGTGGTAGCTGTTGTGCGTGGCTTTTGCCTGGAGATGGTTGACGCGAAGCGAGTCGTCAGGCGATGCGGATCCCAGGCCTCTCACGAAGGCCATCGGCGTGGGCATTGGCGCGCAGGAGCTCTCTTTGGGCTCGCGACCGCGGGTGCCGGCCTCCGCGATGGAGGACGTGCGTGCACCGGAGAGCAGCGCGAGCGGCAGCAGCACGCGCGCAAACGGACGACCGACGCACCCCATGGACCGCTCTTCTAGCAGGCGAATGAACGAGCGCTTGGCGAGGGCGTTGGTTGGCTTCTCTCAACACCGAGCAGGCCGTCGGCCTCCGCACGTGCGCCCCGTTCGAAACGAACGACTCGACACTATTTCCGATGCGCGTTCGCCCTCACACCGAGCGTTCGAACAGCTCGCGAAAGCGCTGAGCGAGGTCGTCGTCGTGGGCCGTGCGGGTCGCGAGGTCCGCGCACAGACGCTGATCGTAGCGATGAATGGCGAGGGCCTGCAGTGCAGCCTCCGCGTCGGACTCGCGCTCGCCGCTCACGAGGTCGAGCAAGAGAGCGCGCGCACGAGGACGTACGCTCAGTCCAAGCGCGTCGATGAAGGGCTGCCGGGCGTCTGTGAGCGCGTGGCGGGGGAGTTCGCTGGCCAAGAGGTCGACGGCGCTGTCGTCGGGTGCCGCACCGAGCGCATGCACGATTCGTTCGCGCGCGTCTTCGCGGGGATCGCGCAAGGCGGCACGCGCGAATCGCGACGCGAACTCCGGGGCGATGGCGAAGAGCCCGTGGAGGCATTCGACAAAGAGTTCCTGGGAATCGTTCGCGACGCTCAGACGCAAAAGCAAGAGGCCTGCTCCGTCGCGATGACCACGCACCCCGATGGCCTGCGCCGCCGCGAGTCGCACCGTTGGGTCCGCGTCCGCGAGGCCCGCTCCTGCCACAATCAGAAAGTCGGGATGCGCCACGCGGGCGAGGGCGAGCAACCCACGGGCACGCAGGCGCGCCGCCGAATCGCGCAATGGAGCGCGGTTTCGCTCACGGTTCACGAAAAGCGCAGCCTCGGCGAAGAGCGCGGGCTCCGAAGCGTCGAGCACGTCGAGGGCGGTGACCAGGGCTTCTTTCGCAAGCGCACCGGGATCAAGGGTCGAGGCTTTCTCCCCGGCGAGCTCATGGAACGCCGAGCGCAGAGCGTCGCCCCATCCGCGAAGCTTGTACTCTGCAATGAGATTCGCCGCAGCGATCACGGGCGCGGCTTGCCGTGACGCGAGGGCTTGCGTGAGCGTGGCGTGGGCCTCGGGGCTCGAGCATGACGCCTCGTTCGTCCGCAGGCCGGAGAGCGCGTTCACGAGAACGGTCGTCGAGAGGGGCTTCATGGCTACCTCGGTCGCCTAGCAAGCAAACGAGCAGCCCATTGAGGCCGAATGCGTCGTATGTGCTTCGGCATACGAAAATCGAACCGTCACGAGCGCGTTTGCATCGCGAGCCGGGAAACAGGTATTCTCGCGCCGTGCCAGTCAAGGTCTATGCGTATCAGCGCGGGGCGAGCGCCGTGGAGGAGCACCCCCTCGACGCGGTGCCGCAGCTTGTGGCCCGTGACGACATGGTGCTGTGGCTCGACCTGTGCGGGCGTGACGGCGATGCGGTGCAAGACGGCCTGCTCTCCACCGTCTTCAAGATTCACCCGCTCGTGCTCGAGGACATGTTCCAAGACGCGCCGCAGCCCAAGGTGGAGGACTTCGACGACTACCTTTACATCGTCGTCCACGGGCTCGACCGACAAGCGGAGCAACCCGAGCACCTTGAGACCATCGAGCTCGACGTCATCATCGGGCCGCGATGGGTCATCACGCATCACCCCACGAGCCTTCGATCGACCGAGAGTGTCGAGAGCGAAATTCGCAAGAACCCGAAGCTTTTCGCGAAGGGGCCTTCGTTCATCGCGCACGCCATGATCGACCACCTGTCCGATTATTACGAGCCGCTCATGGACCGGTTCGATGACGAAATCGAAGCGCTCGAAGTGGCCGTCCTCGAGGACGCAGACCGCGATCCCACCCATGAGATTTTCGCGCTCCGGCGGTCGCTCGCCAAGATCAAGCGCGTGGCGTCGCACCAGCGCGAGGTGGTTCAACGACTCGCGCGCGGCGAGTTCGATCACATCGACGAATCGGCGCTGCCATTTTACCGCGACGTGGCGGACCACTTCGTGCGCGTCGTCGATCTCGCCGAGTCGTGCCGCGAACTTCTCGGGTCCATCTTCGAAACCTATCGAAGCGTGCAGAGCCACAAGCTCAACGAGGTCATGAAGGTGCTGACCATCCTGAGCACCGTGATGCTTCCCCTCACGTTCATCGCGGGCATCTACGGGATGAACTTCGAGTTCATGCCCGAGCTCCACTGGAAGCATGGCTACGCGTTCGCCATCGTCCTCATGGCCGGGACCGCCGCGGGTCTCCTTGCCTTCTTTCGCCGCCGCCGCTGGCTCTGAGCGAGGGGCCGGCTCACACGACGTTTCGGACGACGGGTGCGGCAACGGGCAAGTCTGCGCTCCAAGAGCGGTGAACGTTTGGGCTGCGCGGCTCCGTTGGCTCCGCTGGCGCCGCGACATCGCCTCATCGGGTTGATTCGCGCGCCACCGATCGCTGCGGGTGCAGAATATGCAGGAATCTCTTTGCGGGCTTCGGACGATTTCCTTCGCGCGGATGGCCGCGAAGCGTACGCTCAAGTCGATCGGCAACATGCCTCGCATATGAGGCGAATTCGTCGGCGTGACGTGGCGAGCCCTCATCCGTACAACGGGCAGCCTCGGAGCGGGACGAGGGTGAATGCCGAGGGCCTTCGTGAAGGACTTAAGAACATGAATCGGAATCGGAATCGTCAGCGTGCCTTCAGCCTCGTTGAGCTCATGATCGTTGTGGCGATCATCGGCGTCCTCTCCACGCTCGCCATCCAGGGCGTGCGTCGCTACCTCGCGAACGCCAAGTCGGCCGAAGCGAAGAACGCGATCGGCTCCATGGCGAAGAGCGCCGTCCAGGCCTTCGACCAAGAGCGTTCGTTGTCGACGGGCGTCATGAGCGCGGGCGCCACCGCTGCGACCTCGAAGCAGTTTTGCGCGAGCGCCGCGGCGACCGTTCCGGTAGGCATCGGAAGCGTCAAAGGCGTCAAATACCAGCCCAATCCGACCGAGTGGAACGGCGACTCGAACACCGGGTGGCGCTGCCTCAAGTTCTCCGTCGATAACCCGATTGCGTACATGTACGAGTACAAGGCCACCGTCACGACGGGCGCCGGTGACTTCACCGCGAGCGCCTACGGCGACCTGAATGGCGACGGCACCACGAGTTCGTTCCGCATCGCGGGCGCGGCGACGACGGGCGTTGCGCGCTACGCCCCGACCATCGCGGAAACCAGCCCAGACGAATAGGCCTCGGCGCGCACCGCTCGCGACGCCGTCACCTCACGGAATGAGCGTCGTGCCCGCGAGGCTCGTGTCGACAAAGACGAGCGCCCGGGACCCGCTGGGAATCGTGACGCTTTGGAAGTCGACGGAAAGGCCCGAAAGAGTTCCGTCAGGGTTCGTGCCGACCGTCAACTTGGGCCCGTAGTCGGCGCGCACAATGGCGCCGCTCGGGTCTGTGACCGCGAACCCAATCGCGTGTTCGGCGGCCTTCACCGTGGCGCCCGCGAACTGCAGCGCGAGACTTGAGCCCGAGCGCACCGGCGTGACCGTGCCGATGGCGCCCGCAGAGATGGGTGCAGACTGCATGACCCGTTCGAGGTTCGCTCCACCGTGAACCACGAGTTCATGGGTCGTGGCGTTGCAGAGGCCGAGGCTGTCGAGAAAGACGCCGTAGGTCGGAATACTCGAGCAATTCGCCGTGCCATCGAGCGCGAGGGTGATGGCCGAGGCGCTCGTGGAACCGACGAGCGGCGCCGTGAACCGAAACGTCTCCATGGGCAGGGTGAAGTTCATGACGACAACACCGACCGCACTCGCGCTCTCGAAGGTGAGGCTCGCCCCGGTGATGCGCACGTTCATGGGGACGAAGAGGCGCGTCGACGGATCGGCCACGACGTTGCCTTGCGCGTCGGGCATGGCGCCGATCATCCATCCAAGCGTTCGACCGCCGCCGACGTCCACCGCGGTGACGAGGTGGTGCAGCGAATCGAAGCCGATTTGGTTGTAGCTCGGGAGCATGGTCGGCAGCGGCAACGCCAGGCGATTGACTGCCCAAACGGCAGCGCCACTCGACGTGAGAGCCGCAAGGGGGGCAGGCGCGGTTGCGGCGGCAGCATCCGCGAGTGAGCCCTTGGTCGCATGGGTCGTCGCATCGAAGGCGAACGTTGGCCCCGCCTTGCCGCCGGTGAGCACGAGCCCGCGGCGATCGAAGTCCACGCGGGAGGTGCCCTTCACGGAGACGCGGAGAGCGTCGCTCCCATCAAAGGTCCACGTGGTCTTCGGCGTGAGAACGACAAAGCGGCGGTCGCCGGAAACATGCGTGTCGAACGCTCCCGCGGGCGTGACGGTTGCGAGCAGGTCCGAAGCGTCAAGCGTCGCAAGGACGGTGCCCGTTTCGCTGCGAGCGACCAGGGAAAAAACGAGAGGATCGGCGACACCGATGGACGCGGGAAGCGAGTCGGTGAGGGCTCCGAAGGGCGTCGTGAAGAAGAGCGATGCCCCGGCCCCGCCAAGGCCTTCGTCCCCGCCCACTTGGCAGTCCGCGTTCGCCGCTTGATCCGGCCGAAGGCAGTAGTCGTAAGGAACGCTGAAAATCTGTCCGCTTTCGGATGCAACGATGACCGCGTCAGGACCCAACGCTGGCGACGCATTCATGTCGTTGCGGTCTGCATGCACCAAGCGAAGTGACCAACGACGTTTTCCGGATGGTTCGAGGACGATGAGCTTGCCATCGCCGCTTCCGACGTAGATGCGGCCGGCCCCGTCGATGGCGGGCGACGAGCGAATAGGCTCGCGGGTGTCGTACTGCCAACGAAGCTCTCCGCTAGGCTCAAGGGCGTAAACGGTTCCGTCCGTCGATGCTTGCACAATACCGCCATCGGGAAGGCGCGCAGGGCTCGCGTACACGTGGTCTCGCGTGGCGAACGACCATCGCAGGTCGCCGCTCTCCGTGTCGTAGGCGTAAACGGAGCCGTCGAAGGACCCAACGACGGCGGTCTTCTCGTCCGCGGAGAGCATGGGACTTGCGGCGACTGATCCGCCGAGCTTGGCTCCCCACGTACCGGACCCGTCTGCCGGATAGCCAAAGAGATTGCTCCCGAGCAGGTCGTTGTTGCCGATGACCATCGTGCCCGTTGCCCAGGAAAATGCAGGAGATGACCACGTTTGATCTCGCATCACGATGCGGCTCGCGACGACGCCCGTTGCACGGTCGATGCGGTAAATTTGAAAGCCGTCATTCGGGGCGACGAGCTCGCCACTCGGGCTGATGGCCACGTTGCCTTCGAACCAGTTGATGTAGGCGTTGCGTGTCGACGGCGGGTCCGCGGACATCGTCCACACGACGGCGCCCGAGGTCCGGTCCACGGCACGAACCTTTCCATCACCGGCTGCAAAGTACACGCGTCCTGAATCGTCGAGGAGTGCGGCCGAGTCGATGATCTCCTCGGCGGGGACTTTCCAGCGGAGAGACCCATCGGCCGCGATCGCATAAAACCAGCGATCCGCCGAGCCGATGTAAACCGTTCCATCGCCGCCCACGACGGGCGAACTGAAGATGCCCTTGCCCGTTTGGACCACCCACGAGCGCCCCAGGCTGCCGTCCGAGACGCGAGCACTCGCGCCGGACTGGTTCATGTCACCGCGAAACTTGGGCCACGCGGCCTTCGTATCGAGGGGCGCACGACCGGCAGGCGGAGGCACCGTTGCGACTCCCTCGGACGTGCAGTGAGCGAGTGCGGCGGAGGTGGCGAGGGCTGCGAGGACCCGGTAGACGACGAGGCGCATGGCTCCGAACCGTGCCACGGCACGCTCCCGACCGAAATCGCCGCGCAACCAAATGCGCGCGATCGTGCGTCGAAGGATTCATGCGAATAGGCGACGCATGTGCTGCGATTGCGCTGCCAGGTGCGAGGGTTGCGCGGTGCGGGTATTTGGCGATAACCCGCGTCTCTACTTGCGCGAATGCTGCAGAACCTGCGCGGCGGCTCAGGCTTTTGCGGGCTCGATCGCCATCGCGAAGCGCAGCGGTTCGGTGCGCGCGGTCTCCGCTTTGCGCGTCGTTTCATCCATCTCGCGCAAGCTCGCGCAGAAGCGGAAGAAGCGATCGCGGCCGATGCGATGATGCGTCATCGAGCCCACCGCGGCGCTCACGCAGCGGTCGATCGAGATGCGAAGCATGAGCGCATCGTCGCCCAAGTCGAGGAAACCCTCTGTCATTCCGACCGCCGTCGATGCAGAGACGAGGAAAGAGACCGGGTCGCCATGATCGAAGGACTCGTCGCCGCAGCGAAACTCTTCCAGGTGCTCACCGCCAAGATGCGTGCGGTAGCGAAGCGCGCGATCGTTCCACGCGCCTGGTTTCAGGAGCACGTGACCGAGGCGCAGCGACCCGACCGGAAGCTCGGTCCAATAGAGGGCAAAGGTGAGGCCCACGCGTTCGCTTGTCTTCGAAACGGTCAGGGTTTTCTCAATGAAGCCGAGGCTCGATGGGACGCGCGCGCGCACGATGATCGCGTCCTCGGTCGATTCGACGGTCGGGTCGACGCGCTCGAGATCGGTGACCTTGGGCTTTCCAGGCGCTTCGAAAACGAGGTGCCCGCTGAACCAGTCGGCCGACCATCGCACGTCGTCGAGGTACCCGTGCGGGATGGTTCCAAGGAGCGACTGTCGCGATCGCTTCGGGAACACGAGGTCCTCGATGCAGAGCCCCTTTCGCATGTCGAAGACGACGTTCACGTGAGGCGTCGTTACGGTCAAAAAGCGCGCGCCGCGGTCAATGGTCGTGCCGTCTTCACTCAGGGAATTGCCGTGTGATGCGGTGGCGGGCGCGGCTGTCTTCTCGGGTGACGAAACGGCGTCAAGGCGTGCTCGAAACGCGCGCCAGCGATCGTCGGTGATGTGCGTGCGAAAGTCGCTCGACCACAGCTCACAAAGCTCGGCCCAACGCGGGTCGCTGAGCGGAACGTCCACGAGCGCGTCGTGCAATTGCTGACACCGGGTGTTGATCGTCAGGTCGTCGCGCCCGGTGACGGCCCAGCGCGTCACGTTGTACTTTCCCTGTTTCTTGGTGGGCACCGGCTCCGCCGCGCTTTGCGGTTCAAGGCGTCGATCCCCGAGGGCAGGGAAGGCGGCCGCGGCGATGCTGCACGGCAGAGCGAAGGAGATTCCCTCGCGTTCGTGAAGCGCGCGAAACAGCGATTCGAGCCGCTCCCACTCCCGGTGCTCAATGACGCTCTCAGTTTGAAAGCGCCCTGGCCTGTAGTCGAACACTTCAGCGTCGTTTCCATAGATGCAGAATGCACGATCATCGGGGCCGCGCTGCGCATCGACGTACGCGAGGAGATCGGGGAGTTCGAGTTCGCCGTGAACGAAGCGCTGGACCTTCTGAAAGGCGATGCTTTGGTTCCACAGGAGGCGAGCGCTGGCTCCGGTCGACGAGCGCAGGTGCTGTGGCGCGTAGCCCCAGCGACGGTCCCACGATGGATTGGCGCGCCAAGCGTTTTCCCATTCGAGAACGACGTTCTTGAACCCGGCCGCGAGCGCATGATCGACGCACGCGCGGCTGTAAGCCTGCTCGTTGACGAGGAGCGTTTCAGGCACGATGCCAAGGAGCTCCGCGTAGTCGCCGAGGCCCCAGTGCAGGTTCGCCGCGTTCACGCGCCACGGTGCCAGCGGTGCAATGAGCTGGGCGCGTCCGCTGCCCACAAGCTCCACGAGGCCTTCCGTGTGGAGTGCACGGAACTCCGCGAGCCACGACGGGTCGATGTCGTTGATCCAGCGGAGCGTCATGCCCGTGAGCTCGATGCCGATGGGCATGCGCAGTGCACGCACCATGCGGAGCAGCGGCCAATAACAGCGCTCGACAACGATCGCGCGATGCTCCTCGGGCACGGAGGAGAACGCGAGATTCAGGTGAAAAACCACGAAGAGCCGCAAGCGCTGCATGACGCGGGAGCTTTCGTCGCGCGCCCCGGAAAGGCAAGTTCTCTCGACTTTCCGGGCGCACTTCCGCTAGGGGGCCCCTTGTCACTCGCCGCCACTTCCGGCGCGCGCGGAAATCCAGGCGAATCATGGCTCTCGAACGCACCTTCTTCATCATCAAGCCGGACGCTGTCGCAGCGGGCAACACGGGCAACATCCTCGCCCTCATCGAGAAGGACGGATTCACGATCGTCGGTCTCCACCGCACGACGCTCACGCGCGCGCAGGCCGAGGGCTTCTACTCCGTGCACAGCCACCGCCCGTTCTTCGGCGAGCTTTGCGACTTCATGACGCGTGGCCCCGTGGTCCTCGGCTCGCTCGAGAAGGACGACGCTGTCGGCGCATGGCGCAAGCTCATGGGCGCGACCGACCCGGCGAAGGCCGACGAAGGCACCATGCGCAAGCTCTTCGGCGCGAACGTTGGCGAGAACGCGACGCACGGCTCGGACAGCCTCGAAAACGCGAAGATCGAGCTCTCGTTCTTCTTCGCTGGCTACGACGTCAAGCCCTCGGCCTGAGGTCTTCGGGCGGCGACCGGCGCGCAACGCTCTTCGTCTCGCCACATGCGGCGCTCCTTTCACGAGGGGCGCCGTTTTCATTGCGAGGGTCGTTTAGCGCGTGGAGCTGAGCTCCGTGGCCCATGCCTGAA
This sequence comes from uncultured delta proteobacterium, assembly GCA_903870415.1. GTDB lineage: Bacteria > Myxococcota_A > Polyangia > Polyangiales > Polyangiaceae > CAIQDA01. The sequence continues at coordinate 2,014 of CAIQDA010000065.1, read as the reverse complement.
TCAGGGGCGCAAGCTGCGAGCGATCGTGGGTGCTTGTCCACCGCGTGAAGATCCACGCGCCGCCGATCTGCGTGGGCTCGATGCCGCCCTCGGCCCAACCCTTCGCGATGTCGGGGTCTTGGGTGATCGCGCGTGCCGAGTCGCTCAGGCGCCACAGGCGGCTTTCATCCAGGGGTTTTGCAGGGTCCAGCACCTCCGGGTCCGTGTCGTCCGGCGAGCCCGCGTCGTTCGGATGAAGGAGCAAGTAGTGCGAGGCGACCGTATCGTCGTAGGTGCCTGTCTTGAGCATGACGACGAAGTGCGTGCGCTCTGCAGGTTTCAGTCGCCGGTACGCGCGCACGAGCGACGAGGTGTGCACGTGGGTCTTGGGCCATCCTGCCACGCCCGCGAGGTACTCTTCCTTGAGGCACTGCTGCACGTTGCCCTCGGAGACTTCGGACACGAGGTCGGCGTAGAGCGACTGCATCGAGAGGCCGCAGAGCGTGTAGTAATAAAGCTCTTGTGCGCTGGTGTTCAGCGTTTTCGGCGTCCACGCGGGGCTCTTGGGCGTGAGCAGTTGAAGCACCATCGCGAGCGTCGTGAGCAAGCAGCCCTCGTTCCCGATGCTGTTGCCGTCGTCGAACTTGCGCAGCAGCGACTTGGCTTGCGTCAGCGTTGCGCCGTTTAGTTCATGGTCCGCGCGAATGACGAGGTCGCGATCCCACATGAGGTCCGGGCCCCAGGCCGGGTCGTCTTGGCGGTAGGGCAAGCCCGCGGCGGTGACGTTCAGGAGCGGCCCGCTCACAGGCGTGCCTGCATCGATCGCGGGGGTCTCGCAGGCAGCTGGCACTGCGGTTTCCGCTGCATTTGAAGCGTCGGCACCGCACGCGCTCGTGAGCGTTCCCAAGGTCGCCGCAGCGCCTGCACCCATGGCCGTTTTGAGAAACGAGCGTCGCGTGTTTCGCTCGGCGTCACGCGACGACGTGCCGCCTGTTGCGATGGGCGAAGCTGCGCGGGGAGTCGTTCGAGGGTCGTTCATGGTTATCTCGGAAGGAGGTCCCGCGAAGGCTGCCGGCGCTCGAAGACGCGCATTGCTTGTTGGCCGAGGGGAGATCTCTGCGCCATTCTACGCGCGTGATGACTCCGAAAACCGTCGCGATCGTGCAGGCCCGCACCTCCAGCACGCGCTTGCCGCGCAAGGTTCTCCTCGACCTCGGAGGCCAGCCGCTGCTTGCGTGGAATTTGAGGCGCCTTGCGCGCGCTTCACGCATTGACGAGGTCATCGTGGCAACCACGACGGAGCCCGACGACGCGGCGATTGTCGAGCTCTCGGCGGCTCTCGGCTTCCGCACGTGGCGAGGTCCGCTCGAAGACGTTCTGACGCGTTACGTAGGCGCCGCAACGATGGCGGAGGCGACGACCGTGGTGCGCGTGACGAGCGACTGCCCGTTCATTGATCCGCAGCTTCTCGACGAGACGCTCTCCACGTGGCCGCGCGCCGGCGTCGACTACCTTGGGTTTGAAGGCTACCCGCGCGGGCTCGATCACGAGGTCATGACGATGCAGACCTTGCTTCGCGCAAGCGCCGACGCGACGCTCGATTACGAGCGCGTCCACGTGACGCCGCACGTGTACCGAAGCCCTGCAAAATTCCGTGTGGAAGCCATCGGTCAGGGCAACCCGCTGTCGCCACATCGCTGGTGCGTCGACACCCCGGACGACCTGGCGTTTGTCCGTGAGGTCGCGCGACGTCTAGGGCCCGGCGACACGTTCGGGTGGGAGGCCATTCGCGACCTTGTGGAGGGCGATGCGGCGCTCATGGCGATGAACGCGCACGTGCGCCAGAAGGCCGTGGAAGAAGGCTAGTGGCGACGATTCTCTTTCACGCCGAGGGCGACGCGCGCACGGGTCTCGGTCACCTCGTGCGCATGGTCGCGGTCGCGGGCGAGCTGGCTGACGAACACTCCGTGCATCTTGCAAGTGCATCGGCGCACCTGCGCGCGGTCGTAGCGGAGCTTTCCCCGTGGGCAAAAGG
>CAIQDA010000064.1 GCA_903870415.1 uncultured delta proteobacterium | reverse complement strand
GCTCCTCGGTCGCCGCGAGGTCTTCGGCACGAACGCGGCCAATCCCCGCTTCCGAAAACGCCTCACGAAGCGTCTCCGAAAAGTCACTCGCCGATTGAAAACGGTCTTCGGACTTGCGCGCGAGGGCCTTGCGAAACCACCGATCGAAGCTCACAGGAAGGTCGCGGTTTTCGACGCTCGGATGCGGCAAGTCGCCACTTGCGATCGACGAGAAGATCATCGCGACGCCTTGGTCGGTGCGCCACACGGGCTTGCCAACGAGCGCTTCGTAAACGACGCACCCGAGGGCCCAAAGGTCCGTTCGGTGATCGACCCCCACCTGGCCGCGCACTTGCTCGGGCGACATGTACGGAGGCGTGCCAAACACCGCACCATCGCGCGTCAACCGCTGCACGGCCTCGTCGTCGTCGGTCGCCGCGTAAAACTTCGCGAGACCGAAATCGAGAAGCTTCGCGAGCTCGGCACCTTCCTCGGTTTCAACGAGGAAGACGTTCTCGGGTTTGAGATCGCGATGAACGATTCCTGCCGCGTGCGCCTTCGCGAGGCCCTTGGTGCAGTGGCTCACGACGGTCAGCACCTGCTCCGGCGTGAGCCGACGAACCCGCGACAGCCGCTCGTAGAGACTCTCGCCCTCAAGCAGCTCCATCACGATGAACGGCCGCTGATCGTCGAGACGGCCCGAGTCGTACACGTCGACGATGTACGGACTCTTCACCGCAGACGCGGCGCGTGCCTCACGAAAAAAACGCTCGGTCAGGATCGGCGACCCTGAGTATTGCGCATTCAATACCTTAACTGCGACGCGCTTTCCGAGGCCCATTTGCAGGGCTTCGTAGACTTGCGCCATTCCGCCGCGACCCACGCTTCGCACGACGCGGTACTTGCCAACGAGCACGGCTCCCGGCGCGATGACGACGCCATCGGGCGCGGGTTGATGGCTCAAGGCGACACCCGACGAACAAGAACGCTCGCACGCCGCGAGGAGTCGTTAGCCCCCCGCGCACGTGCGATGCCGCCGCCCACTCGCCCTTCACATCGCATTCCGTCGCGCCTTGCCGTTGGTCCTGAAGTGCGTAGCGCGTTCAGGTTCCCTTCGCGTCACCGCGTGCGAAAATGCTGGCCACGTAGTTGAGCACGTCCGTCGCAGAGACCTCGTTGTACCCGAAGTTGCGAATGAGCCGCGCCTTGATGACGTCGATCTTTTCCTGCGTCTCTTTGTCGACGACGGCCGACACGATCGTCTTGAGCTTGATCGAGTCCTTCTGATCTTCGAAGAGCTTCAGCTCGAGGGCTCGGCGCAATCGCTCGTTCGTTTGCCAATCGAACTTCTTTCCGTCGACGGCGAGCGCGCCGATGAAGTTCATCACCTCGCGACGGAAGTCGTCTTTGCGCTGCTCGGGAATGTCGATCTTCTCCTCGATGGAACGCATCAAGCGCTCGTCGGGCTCTTCGTCTTGGCCCGTGTAGCGGTTCTTGACCTTTTCCTTGAGGGTGCAGGCCTTGAGGTTGTCGATGTAGTTTGCACAGAGACGCGCGATGGCATCTTCGTCCGCGCTAATCGCACGCTGCACTTCGTTCTTCACGACCTCTTCGTATTCACGCTTCACGAGCGCGATGCACTCGATGTAGCGCTTTCGCTGCTCTTCGTTCGTGATGAGCGAGTGGTGACGAAGGCCCTTTTCGAGCTCGTTGAGCACCATGAACGGATTGATGGTCCCCTCGCCCACGTCGTTCACGAGCGCGTTCGAGATCTTGTCCTGAACGTAGCGCGGCGAGATGCCGTCGAGGCCCTCGCGCTTGGTGGCCTTGCGAAGCTCTTTGACCGTGTCCTGCGTGTACCCAGGCAGCACTTTGCCGTCGTACAGCTTCATCTTCTGCACGAGGTTCAGGTTCGGCTTCTGCGGGTCTTCGAGCCGCGTGAGCACCGCCCACATCGCCGCGACCTCCATCGTGTGCGGCGCCACATGGCGATGACGCACCTTCGAAGGGCCGAAGCTCTTCTGGTAGATGCGCGTCTCTTCGCTGACCTTCGTGATGTACGGGATGTCGATCTTGATCGTTCGGTCGCGCAGCGCCTCCATGAACTCGTTGTTCAGGAGCTTGCGGTACTCGGCCTCGTTCGTGTGTCCGAGGATGACCTCGTCGATGTCCGTCTGCGCGAACTTCTTCGGCTTGATGCGATGCTCTTGGCTCGCGCCGAGCAGGTCGTAGAGGAACGCCACGTCGAGCTTGAGCATCTCGATGAACTCGACGATGCCGCGGTTGGCGATGTTGAACTCGCCATCGAAGTTGAACGCGCGCGGGTCCGAGTCCGAGCCGTACTCGGCGATCTTTCGGTAGTTGATGTCGCCGGTGAGCTCGGTCGAGTCCTGGTTCTTCTCGTCCTTCGGCTGAAACGTGCCGATGCCCACGCGATCTTTTTCGCTGAGAATCAGGCGGCGCACGCGCACGTGCTCGCGCACCACCCGCGCCCAGTCGCCGTCGTAGCGAAGCAGCAGGTGCTTCATGATGAAGCGGCTCGCCGGGTCGATGTCGCCCGTCACCTTCACGCGAATGCGCTCGTTGCCGAGACCCAAGTCCGCGATGGCTCGCTCGCGCCACTCTTCGGGAATGAGCCGCAGCGGCTCCTCGTTCATCGGGCTCGGAAAGACGTCGACGTCCTGCCCCGCAAGACCCGTCGCCGCGAGGTTGACCCAGTCGAACGAGTAGAGCGAGCCGTCGCGTGTGCGCGAGTACTCCTCGATGCCCTGCTTCAAGAGCCGGGCGATCGTGCTCTTCGACGACCCCACGGGGCCATGAAGCAAGATGACGCGTCGCTCGGGGCCATAGCCCTCTGAAGCCGCCTTGAGCACGTGCACGAGGCGCATGAGCGGGATGTCGAGGC
>CAIQDA010000063.1 GCA_903870415.1 uncultured delta proteobacterium | reverse complement strand
TTCGAGCGTCTCACGCGCATCGTCGTCGCGAAGGGCGGCACCATCGACAAGTACATCGGCGATTGCGTGATGGCGCTCTTCGGTGCCCCGCGCGCTCACGGTGACGACGCCGAACGAGCATGCTCGGCCGCTCTTGCCATGCAGGCAGCAGCCCTGGAGATTTCCAAGGAATTCGCTGAACGACTCGGCTCCGAGGTCCGGGTGCGCATTGGCATCAACGGCGGCCGTGTCATCGCGGGCTTCGTTGGTGGAGAAGGCTTCCGCAGCTACAGCGTCATTGGCGACGCCGTGAATGTGGCGCAGCGAATCGAGTCGAACGCGCAACCTGGTGAGATTCTTCTCTCCGACGCAACGGCGCTTCTCGTGGCCGACCGCTTCCGCCTTCAGTCGGTGGGGTCTGTTCTTGTGAAGGGTCGCCGCGAGCCCATTCTCGTCCATCGTCTCGTCGGTGAAGACGCGGGTGGTTCGTCGCTTCGACTCTTCGAGGGAATCCCGATTCCCTTTATCGACAGGCACGAAGAGCTCGGACGGTTGAGAATGTTGCATTCTGCATCCCAACGCGAGGGTTCCGTTCGTGCGGTCCTCGTGTCCGGGCCAACGGCGGTGGGCAAGAGCGGTCTCCTTGAAGAATTTGCCCGCGAGCTCGACGCCCGTCCTTCGGCGCACGTGATCGTCATCCGCGGGCGCGAGGGGCGACCGGCGATTCACGAGGCTCTTCGAGAGGCGCTCACGGCACGATTTTCGATCGCGCATGAGAGCGCGGCAGCCGCCGTGGACGTCTATGCGCGTGGATTCTCAGATGCGATCGGTGACGGCAGCCTCGAGGCCGGAGACGTCGCCCGATCGATCCTTCAAACATTTTTCCGTGGAACGCCGCCGTCGCCGGACGATGATCCGCGCGCATCGCGAGCCGCTCTTTTTTGGGCGCTCGGGCTGCTGCTGCGTGCGATGGCGGACGCTCGGCCGCTGGCCATCGTGGTGCTCGACGACGAGTTTCTCGACGAGGGTCTTCACGACTTGGCCCTTCACTTGGCGCGCCGAGGCTCGGGAGCCATCTTCTTTGCCCTCGAAGATCGCATGAAGCGCCCCGGCGACGCGGCCTTGTCGCGCATTGAGCTGGCTCCGCTTGGGGACCACGCGATTGCCCGAATGGTCGACTCGTTGCTTCGTCCGACGCAGGAGGCGAGCACGTGGGTTCCCGGTTGGGTTGCGGCGCGCGCGAGCGGAAACGTGAGCATTGCGCTCCAGTATTTGCGGCTCTTGCGCCAGCGCAGGTTCCTTCATCGCGACCCGTCGGGGATGTGGGTCATTGGGGACGAAGAGCCCGCCGAGGGCCTCGTTCCGCCGACGGTCGAAGCGACGTTTCAGGCCATGCTCGACGCCCACGGAAGTGTTGAGCGCGACGTCTTGCGCAGGGCCGCGGTGTTCGGCACGATCTTTTGGGACGAGCTCCTCGTGGAGGTTTGTGACGACGTGGGTGTTCGCGAGACCGTGCTCTTGCGGCTTCAAGACCTGCGGCTTCAAGGCATCGTGGCGCCGTCCCACGACGAGACGGTCGAGGGGGCGCGTGCGTACCGCTTTGTGAGCCGTGAATTTCAGCAGACTTGCTACCGTTCGCTCACGGCCCGCGACGCGCGAGCGCTCCACGCTTCCATTGCGCGAGGACTCGAACGTCGCGGATTGCGCGCGAAGAATCCGACGCTCGTCGCCGAGCATTTGCTCCAAACAGACGACGTGCATGGAGCGGGCGCGGTGGTGCTCGAGGTCGTGGATGATCGCATTGCGAACTTGGCGCTGGGGCCTGCGCGAACGCTTCTCGATCGTTTGGACGCGATGGTGTCACGCGTGGGCATCGCCGTTACGCCGCTCTTGCGTGCGCGCCTCGAGCTTTCGCGCGCGGACGTCGATCGCGTGAGCGGTGCGTTCGAGGCGTCTCTCGCGCACGTCGACGTGGCCGACGATTGGCTGCGCCAACACGAGACGCGCCTTTCGCTTCCGCCCGTCGCCGACCATCATCGCTTCCGTGCGACCACGGCGCGCGCTCGGGTTCTTCAAAGCCTCGGACGTTTCGTCGACGCGGTCGAACAGTTCACGACGGCCGCCACGCTTGCCGCGCGCTTCGCCGACGACGAGCGCCTCATGACGACCGAAGCCTCGCTGGCGTGGAATCACCTGAAGTGCGGCGATGTGGAAAAAGCCAGGGCCATATGCGAGCGAACGGTTGCCGCGTACCCGCATGGGCACGAGCGCCGCACGGGCCTCGCGGTCTCTATCGCTCGGCATCACGATACGCTTGGCGAGCTTGCGCGCCTTGAGGGCAACCTCGACGTGGCGCGTGCGCAGTACCTCGAAGCGTTGCGCCTTCGCGCACCGACGGGACGGGTGCACCTCATTGCGCACTCCGAGGGCAACCTCGCCATTGTGCGTGCGATGGCGGGCGATTGGGCCGGCGCCGCCGATGCGTTTCGACGCGTCCTTGGGCTGTGGACCGGCGTTGGTGAAGAAGAGCACTCGTGCATCGCCCGTCTCAATTACGCCGAGGCACTTCTTGAGACGAACCATCGCGACGAGGCTCGGCGCGAAGTGCGCAAGGCTCTCACCGCGGCCGAGCGCATGGGGGCGGCGGCACTCGTGACTTACGGGAAGGCCCTCGCGGAGCGAATTGCCTGATGCGCGAGACGTCGGCATCGCTGACGAAATCGCGCTAATGGTCGGGCCCATGCGTTCGTCGTGCCTCCTCTCTGCGCTTCCGATCCTCGCTCTTTCGGCCTGCGGGCCTCGCGACTCAGGTGCGTCGCATGACCCGGGCGTTCACGTCATCGGCACCGTGTGGGAGCTCGAACAGGCTCTCGCCGTTGCCGTGGAAGGCGATCGCATTTTGCTCGAACCAGGCGTTTACGAGGGCGCTTTCGATGTGCCGGCGGGTGTCACGGTGGAGGGTGCGGACCCCACGTCGCGGCCGACGCTTCGATCGTCCGGCGCGTTGACGATGGTCGTTTGGACGAGCGCGACACGACGGGCGACGCGCCTTGAACATCTCATCATCGCGGGCCGTGGCGGCGCCGTGGTGGGCCTTGGACAGGGCGAACTCGCGCTTCGGGACGTCACGGTGCGCGTGGCCCTCGGCTACGGAATCGCGCGCGATGGCGGCAAGCTCGACCTCGACGCGGTCCACATCGAAGGCGCGTTCGGGTCTTCCACACAAGTTGCAAACCTCACGCTTCCCATCGACGCATCGTCGGTGGCGTCCTTTGGCCTCGTGACCGCGAGCACTGCGCTCACTGCACGCGACGTGGCGATCGATGGCATGGCCGTCGCGGGTGCTGCTTTCGTGAAGTCCGAGGTCGTGTGGCAAGGCGGTCGTGTGGAACACGGCGGCGGCGTGGGCATCGACGTGGAGGGCGGACGAGCCTCCTTCGATTCGCTCGTGGTGCGCGACATCGCGATCGCCAAGTCGCCTGCTGCGGCATCGGGCACGACGGCCACGACGGCCATCGCCGGAGGCCTTGCCAGCGTGCGTGGCGCTCAGGTTTTCGCCACGCGAATCGTTATCGAAGACGTGGCCGGTGTGGGCGTGTTCCAAGACAGCGGCTCGGGGTCTTACGACGGCCTCACCGTGCGGCGATCGTCGTTCGCGGGCTTGTGGGCGCAGCGCGCTCCAGCGGGCCTTGCGGCGACCTTTGCGATCGGCGGCTCCGCAAGCTCGTTCGAAGACAACGCGGGCGCTGCCTTGTGCCTCTGGGGTCAACGTGACGCGAGCATTCAAGGCGTGAGCGTTGAGCGAACGCAAACGCGAGCTCTTGCGGGAGCCCTTGTGGACGGCCTCACCGGTCAGCCTGCGGACGGTATTCAAGTCATCGGCGGCGCGGGCACGTTGTCGCTCGGTGACCTGCGTTTGTCCGGCTCAAAGCGTGCGCACGTGCTCATCGACGCGACGGCCACGGAGCGCTTTTCGGCCATCGCGTTGAGCGGCGGCGTTGCGATCGATGAAACCGTTCCACACATGGACGTCGTTGGATCGCAGCTCTTCTTCATCGCCGGTGGCCACGCGTCCGGGTGCGGACCGACGTGCCGCGGACTCAGCGTCAAGCTTCCGGAAGAGGCGAGCAGCGTGGCTCTTGGGGCCGACGTGAGCGGCAAGCGTTTTGCGGCGGACGCACCTCCGGGAATCGCTGGCGCGGGCGGGGCAGCGGCCCCTGTGGGCCTCATCGGGACCAATGGGCTCATTGGAACGAACGGCCTCATCGGCACGAACGGCCTCATCGGGACCAATGGGCTGATCGGCACGAACGGACTCATCGGCACGAACGGTCTCATTGGCGAGGCCCCAAAGGCTGCGACGGCGACGGGAAACTGACCGAAGCTCGACGCACGGAATGCGCACGCGCCCGAAGCGTGCTTGAGCAACCACATGCGAATTGGCGTCTTCAGCGACACGCACGGCAATCTCGAAGCACTCAACGCGGTGCTCGAAGGCTTTCGCCACGAGCGTATCGACCGCTTTTACTGCCTCGGTGACACGGTGGGTTACGGCGGCTCTCCGAACGAGTGCTGCGACATCGTGCGCAAGGTTTCGCACGGAACCATTCTCGGCAACCACGACGCAGCCGTCGCGGGCCGCATGGATTATTCCTACTATTACGACGCCGCTCGCCACGCGCTCGACGTGCATGCTCGCGCGCTTCAAGCCGATCACATGGCGTGGCTCAAGACGCTGCCCTACGAGATTCGCGTCCCCGAAGCGGAGCTGCTTCTTTGCCACGGCTCGCCCGTGCGCCTCGAAGAGTTCGAGTACATCTTCGCCCCGGAGCAGGCCCGCGAATGCCTCCCGATCTGGGATCGCCTCGGCCACCTGACGCTCATCGGCCATTCGCACCTCTGCAAGGTCTTCGCCCTCACGCCGACGAGCGTCGAGGAGCTTTCTCCTCAGGCCTTCGTGCTCGAGAAGCACAAGAAGTACATCGTCTCCGTGGGCTCGGTGGGCCAGCCCCGCGACTTCGACAACCGCGCGAGTTACGTGGTTTTCGACACGGATGCGCAGCGCTTCGAATTCAAGCGCGCCGAGTACGACGTGGAGCTTTCGCATGAGCGCGTGCTCAAGCTCGACCTCGAAAAGAACTTCGCGCAGCGCCTTTTTCTAGGCGTCTGACCGCGGCGCTCGCTCGCTCGTTCGAACGCGCCAAGAGCGACGAGACGGGCTAAGCGGCGACGTTATGGGCAAGCCGACAAACGGGTCATCTTCGAACGGACTCGAACTCCACGCGCCAAACGAAGAGGCCGGAGACGAGGCCGGAGACGAGATCGTGAACGAGCCCTTCGACAGGGGCGAGGCTCCGTGCCCGGACGCGCCCGTGATGGTGCTTGAGCTCGTCGCGTCGTGCCATCGAATGGTCGCGGCTGCGGTCGGTGTTCCGATGGATGGAACGGGTGATACGCTTTCACTCCTCGATCACTACGTCCAAGAGGCGCGCCAGCAATTGCTCGAGAAACCGGAATTGCAGCCCGTGCTCGAGCAGTCGATCGGTGCTTACTTTGGTGAGATGGCGCGGCGCACCTACGGCGGCTACTGGCTCCTCCAGGGGGAGCCGGCCTCGTGGCGCCTGCGCTTGTCGTCGGTGTACTTGTCGTTCAATCCCGTGGGCGTTGCGCGCGAGGCGTTGCTGAACGACCACTCGGAGGGTTGGCACGGGCACGCGAAGGTTGAAGACGCTTACGAGCCGTTCGTGAAGGCACGCCTTGATGCGCTCGGAGACGTGGACGCGGACGAGTACTTCCTGCCGTCGAGCCGCTGGGACGCGCTTGAGGTGGTTATCGCCGCGGTGCGCGAGCGCATGGTGCAGGAAGACGATGCCGACGGGTTCTTCGAGCCAAGCGACTACGAGAGCGAAGCCTGACTCCCGGCGCGTGCGGTCATTGCGCCGTCCAGCCGCCGTCCATGTTCCACGCGGCACCGCGAACCTGGCGAGCCGCTTCGCTGCACAGAAAGAGCGTGAGCTCTGCAAGGTCGTCCGGCGTGACGAATTCGGCCGAGGGTTGCTTCTCCGAAAGGAGCCCGAAGCGTGCATCGTCGAGGGATGATTGTTGCTCTGCAGCACGAGCTTCGACCTGCTTTTGCACGAGCGGCGTGAGCACCCAACCCGGGCAAATCGCATTGCAAGTGATGCCTGTGCGGGCGGTCTCGAGGGCGGTGACCTTCGTGAAGCCGACGAGGCCATGCTTCGCTGCAACATAGGCCGCCTTGTGAGCGCTCGCGACGAGGCCATGCACGGAGGCGACGTTGACGATGCGTCCCCAATTGGATGCGCGCATCGCCGGAATCGCCAGGCGCGTCGTGTGAAAAGCTGCGGTGAGGTTGATCGCGATGATCGCGTCCCACTTCTCGGGTGAGAAGCTCTCGACCGGCGCCACGTGTTGAATGCCCGCGTTGTTCACGAGCACATTGACCGGCCCAAGCTCGCGCACAGCGTCGGCCATCATGGCCTCAATATCAGCACATTTGCTCATGTCCGCGCCGTGGTGAACGACGCGCTGTGAGCCGCTCGCGCACGCGTCGCGAACGACTGCGATGGCGCCGGGAACGTCACCAAAGCCGTTGAGCATGAGGTGTGCGCCGCTCGCGGCGAGCTTGCGCGCGATGCCGAGACCGATTCCGCTCGTGGAGCCTGTGACGAGCGCCACCTTGCCATCGAGGAAGCCCATGACCTCAGGCCCCGTGCGTTTGAATGAAGGTGTGGACGAGCGGGGCGATGCTTTCGCGCCAGCGCCGGCCGGAAAAGATGCCGTAGTGGCCGCAGTCCTCCGCCGTGTGGTGCTGCTTGCGATCCGAGGAAATGCCCGTGCAAAGGTCGTGTGCGGCTTGCGTTTGACCGAGGCCCGAGATGTCGTCGTCGGCTCCCTCGATCGTCATGAGCGCCGTCGTGGTGATGTCGGCCGGCACCACATGCTCGCCCGCGACATGCCACGTGCCACGCGCCAGCGCGAACTCCTGGAAGACCTTGCGCACGGTCTCAAGGTAGTAGGGCGCGTCCATGTCGAGCACCGCGTTGTATTCATCGTAGAAGCGCTCGTGCGCCTCGACGGCTGCGTCGTCGCCCTTCACGCGATCGATAAAGTAGTCCCGGTAGCTCTCCATGTGGCGTTTCCGGTTCATGGACACGAACGCGGTGAGCTGCAAAAAACCTGGGTAAACGCGTCGACCATGTCCCGCGTGCGGGCGCGGAACGGTCTGCAGCAGGTTGCGCTCGAACCACGACAGGTCGCGCTCCATCGCGAGCTTGTTCACCGCGGTGGGGCTCTTTCGCGCGTCGACGGGCCCGCCCATCAAGATGAGGCTTCGCGGCGTGGCTTCACCGCGCGAGGCCATGAGGGCCACGGCCGCGAGGCATGGAACGGTCGGCTGGCAAACGGCCATGACGTGCACGGACTCCGTGCCAAGGGTGCGAAGAAAACGCTGCACGTGCAGCACGTAGTCATCGAGGCCGAAAGTGCCTTGGTTGACTGGAATCTCGCGCGCATCGACCCAGTCGGTGACGAAGACATTGTGCTCATGCAGCATCGACTTCACCGTGTCGCGAAGCAGCGTGGCAAAGTGGCCGCTCAGCGGGGCCACGATGAGTACGCGCGGCTGCGCGCTGAGAGTCTCGGCGCTCACGTGCGCGGTGGGGAGGCGACGAAAAGCCATGAGCCGACAGAACGGCGTGCTCTCGACGAGCTCTTCGAAAACGGGAACCTCGTGCGCGCCCACGCTCACGGAAGTGATGGAAAACATCGGCTTTTCGAAGGTCTTCGTCAGCCGATGCATGAGTGCCCAGGAGGCTTCGGCGATTCGCAGGCCGGGCGCGGGAAAGGGAATGCGCGCCGAGGTGGCGTGGAGCGTGTCCGCGGTGCCGCGGGCGAATTGGGACACGGGACGGAGCCAGGTCCGCTGAAGATCTTGAATCGCGTACAGCATTTGGGGGACTCGTTCGAGGATGACGCACGTGCAGCATAATCTTCGAAGTGCTGCGGTGCAACATGAAATCAGAAACGCCTAAAGCGTTGCTGTTTCCCAGCGGAAATTTGCACATTGCGCTCGTGCTGCGGGCGCGGCACAGCGGCACAAGAGACGGGAGCGAGCCGCGAAGAGTCGGGCCTACGCGATCGAACGCGGCGCATCCGCAGCGCGTGGCGGCCGCCTTGAAGCGGCTTACGGACTCGCGGTCGCGCGCATGGCGACGACGCCAGGCGCAGCGGCAACACCGTCGCCCGAATCGAGTTCGCCGAGCGGAGACAGCCAACGAATGGCGTAGCGCCCAGGGCGAAGGCCTTCGAGCGAGAGGGACTGATTCCCTGCAATCCACCCCACGGGAACACCTTCGATGAGGGCCACGCGAGGCGCTACATCACGGTTGACGAGCCACAGCGCGGAGCCTTCGCCGGCGGTGCCGTCGGGCGCAGCACCTCGCAAGGTCGCAAAATCGCCTTGGGTCAGAAAGGCGCGCGACGATGGAAGCGGCAACGCGCGACGTGCGACATGAAACCCCGTCGGGGCCGCCACGACCTCGTTCGGTTCGACGAGTCTCGCCACCTTCGCTGCAGTTGCGAAGCGGAGCGTTCGTCCGCTCAACCACTGAATATCGGCTCGCTTTGGCCACTCGCCGTCCGCGAGCAACGCTCCGTCTGGGCTCATGCCCGCAAGCTCGCAGAACGCACGCGCGACGACGGTGCCCCAGGTTTGTCCGTCGCCGCCGGGGGCCACCGTGAGCGTCAGCGTCGCGCTCTTCGTCGTGAGTGTGAGCGTGCGCTCGTGCGGCGAAGGCCCTGGACCCTTTGCGGGAAGGTCCGGTGCGGCCACCGCGCGCAGAGGCGAGACGTCGAGACGGCCATCGTTCAAGAGCGATCGCCACACGCCGTCGGGGGCTTCCATGAAGCGTTTTTCCGCGGCTTCGACGAGGGTGTAGCCGCGATGCTCCGCTTGCGCGCGCATCTCAAACCCCGGGGGAAAGAGCGTGCGCGGCCCCGCAATGGTGAGCGCGGCTCGTGACCCGCTCGCGACGACGTTCAGCGACGTGGCGGAGCGTCGCCGGAGCGCGTCGAGGGTCGCGGCGGACGTGTCTCCCATGCGTGCGGCGAACGAACCCTCGCTCCACTGCAGGTCGTAGGTGAGACCCGTTCCCTCGGCCGCGACGGGTTCCGCCGAGCCGTCGACTTCTCTCGTGAGAACGCCAGGCGATTCCTTGGCATCGTCCACGCGCGCGAGGCTGTGCTCAAGGGGCACGGGCTCCGCGCTGGCCTGCGGTGAGGTGGTCGTGGGGCCGAAGGGAAGCGAGTCCCTCGATCGGCATGCCGCGAGCGATGCCATGCCAAACGCCATGAAGCGGGCGGACCCATGGCGACGCAGCTCGCTCATGTGCGCCCGAGCTAGAAACGGAAGTCGGCGATGATGTCGACGCCGGTTTGCAGCGCCGGTGCTCCAGGCATGTGCTGGGTGGCGAGCAGAACGCTCGCGGCGCTGGGAAAGTGCTCAAGAAACGCGTTGCAGTTGCCAGGCTCGTTGTCGAACGATGCGATGACGTCGCCCACGCGTCCCATCTCGGGGCACACGTCGCGCTTGTAATGCTCGTCGGGCATGGCGGGGTCGGGCTTGCACACGAGCGCGGTGCCTGGAACGCCGACGGGGAAGCCCGTGTCGCGCAGGCTCGCGAAGCTTCCGAGGGCCATGTTCGGCAGGTCGCGGCCCGTGAGGTAAACGATGCTTGCGCCGCGATTCCAGCAGGTTCGCGCGAAGTCGACGGCGCCAGGAAGCGCCGTGTCGTGGGTCATCCAGCTGTCCGAAAAGAAGCAGGATACCCAATGGTCGCGCAACGTCTTGACGTCGTATTCCGCCGTAATACCGAGGCGTGCGAGCGTGTCCGTGAGCAGGTACGGAACCTCCGCGGGCACAAGCGAGTCGAGCTGCTCTGCGAGTTCCGGACGCGCGCCGCGAATCGTTGCGGAAAACGACCGCAAGATGGCCACGGTGCGAGGACGGTTGTCGAAGATCGTTCCGTCGAGGTCGAAGACGACGACGGGGCGCGCCTTGCCCGGCTCGGGGCGGCTGCGCTCCACAATCGATCGGAGGAGCTCGGCCTGCGCGGCCGGCGAAAGAGGAGCAAACATGCAGCCGCCGGCGATAGCAGAGGGCCTTCACCTGCGCGAGGAGGGTCCAAGCGATCGCCTGCGAGCGCCCTTCGCGTGGCCTGAATCCCCGGCATTTGCTGCGGTTTCCGCCGCTTGTCCCCCCTCCGGTTGGCGCTCGCGATTTCTCTCGCCACCCGTTTTTTAGGATCCGCTCAAAGCGCAACACGCATGGCGACCGGCACACGCGACCCGTACGAAGTTCTCGGCCTCCCTCGCAACGCGTCTGCGGACGAGGTGAAGGCTGCGTTTCGCCGTCTCGCGTCGCAGAACCATCCGGATCGCAATCAGAACGATCCGTCGGCGTCGGTTCGCTTCAAAGAGATCAACCAGGCTTACCAAGTCCTCAGCGATCCGGAGCGTCGCGCGGCGTTCGATCGCTCCGGCGGCTTGACCGAACAGCCCGGCTCGCCCTTCGGCCCGAACGGTCCGTTTCCTGGCGGTGTGGTCGACCTCGGCGACATCGCGATTGAGGGCATTCTCGGCGACTTGCTCGGCGTGTTTGGCGTCGGCAAGGGCGACCGCGGTGACCTCAAACTCGAGCTCGAACTCGAGTTCACCGAGGCCGCGTTCGGCACTCAAAAGACGCTGCGCTACGGGCGCATCATCCTGTGCGAAGACTGTCGCGGAAGCGGCTCGGCTCCGGGAACCGTGCCCACGGCCTGCAGCGCGTGTTCGGGCAAAGGCCGTGTGCGCCTGCAGCAAGCGATGTTTCCGCTCGCCGTCGAGAAGGCGTGCCCGCGCTGCAACGGCACCGGGCGCTTCGTCACGCACCCTTGCCAAGGTTGCAAGGGCAAGGGGCTCGTGAAGCAGGAGCACGAGGTGCTCGTGTCGATTCCGCCCGGCGTCGAAGACGGTGCCGCGCAAGTGGTGCCTCGCGCTGGAAATCGCCCACGTCCCGACAAACCCGCCGGCGACTTGCTCCTCACCATTCGCGTGAAGCCGCATCCGTTTTTTCGCCGCATCGGCGACGACGTCGTGTGCAAGGTGCCGATCTCGTTCGCGCAGGCGGCGCTCGGTGCCGAGATCGAAGTGCCCACGCTCGAGGGCAAGGGCAAGCTCAAGGTTCCCGCGGGCACGCAACCGGGGGCCGTTCTTCGCATCCGCAACAAAGGCATTCCACGCGGCGGTTCCCGAGGCGATCAGCGCGTCGAGGTGCAAGTGGCCATTCCCGAGCGCCTCACGCCAAAGCAGCGCGCGTTGATGGAAGAGCTCGCGAAAGATCTGAACGTGGACACGATGCCCGAGCAAAAGGGCTTCGTCGATCTGCTCAAGAATCTCTTCGGCTGACGCGTCCGCGGCTCACTTTTCGTTGAGCGTGACGATTCCGCGGCTGCTCGGAAGCGCATCGTTCGCGCGCTCGTTCTGAAGGCGCGTGAGCCACCATTGCATCGGGCCGTCGTCGGGGCACGCCGACACGAGGGAGCGCGCCACGTGGAGCGAGGCTTCGACGTTGTCCGCCGCATGAAGCGCGAGCATTTCGACGACGCGTTCGCGGGAGCTGATCTTCGCCGAGCGCAACGCATCGGGGTCGCTTGCGAAGAGCTCGTGAATCTCGACGGCCTGGGCCTTGCCCTTCACGACGAAGGTTCCGAGCGGGCGCACGTGCTGGCGCAGTTCGTCGTCGAGGCTCTTGGCGACGTCGCCGGTGAGCAGCATGCTGCAGCCAAATTGCTTGGTGAGCGACTCGAGGCGTGACGTGAGGTTCACCGTGTCGCTGATGACCGTGGCCTCGAAGCGCTCCGCCTCCCCGATGGTGCCAAGCATGACGCGCCCGTGGTGCACGCCGACGCCGATGGTCAGTCGCTCGGACCCGATGTGAACGCTCCGCTCGCGCGCGAGCTCGACCTGCATCGCGGCCGCTGCTTTGACCGCGTCGGATGGATGCCGAGGGAAAAGAGCCATCACCGCGTCGCCGATGTACTTGTCGACGAAGCCGCCATGCGCGCGAATGACGGGCGCAATCGTGGAGAGGCATTGGTTGAGCAATGCAAACGTTGCCTCGGGCGACAGCCGCTCGCTGATGGTGGTGAAGTGGCGAATGTCGGCGAAGAGCACGGTCATCTCCGCCGCGCGCACGTCGCCGAGCTTCGTGGTCGTGACGTCTTGGTGCCCGAGCGCATGGAGAAACTCCGTGGGCACGAAGCGGCGCATCGCATCGGCGAACGTCTCCGCGGCACGGTGGGCGCGGGCGGTGCGTCGCGCCGTGACGACCGCGAACGTGAAGGCGAAGACGAGGGCGCCAAACGTGGTCATTCCCACGTGAATCGAGCGGCGCGCGAGCACGACGTCCGCGATGGCCAGCAGCATCGGGAGCACCAAGCCGGCGGCAATGAGCGAGGTGTCGGGGCCGCGGCGTGCCTGCCGAAGGTGGTGAAGGAGGCTCGAGCCCGCGAGCGCGAAGTCCACGACGAGGGCGAGCTGATTTGCCGCGAGCGCGCGAACGAGCGTGTCTGCGGGAACGAGCAGTGTGGCGATCGCGACGGCGGTCGACGCGCCGATGGCCGCGCGGTGTGCGCGGGTCACGTTGTCGAGCAAGCTCGCGACGGCGAAGACAATGCTGGCGCCCGCGCAACTGAGCGACGCGAACTCGATGCGGGAATGCAGGGTGGACGCCATCGGGAATGGCGCGTCGACCACATGCGAGAAGAACACGAGCCACACGCCCGTGCTCAGCGCGGCGCCTGCGATTCCAAGCGCGCCTTGCTCTCGGCGACGCAGCAGCCACTCGGCGACGAAGAAGGCGCCAAGGACGAAGAGACCGCCGGAGACGAGGGCGTAGCGTCCCGTGTACCCGACGAGGAGAGCGTTGCCGCCGCCCGCGGAGGTGAGCGTGGGAGCGACCCAAATGCCTGCGCGATCGTGTTTGCGCCAGACCGGAACGTGGAGTCGAAGTGTGCAGAATACATCGTTACCCGACGGGATGGACGTCACGTAGGGCGTCATGTCTTCGGGCAAGCGTCGGTCATCGCGAGGGCGCGAGAGTCCGGCCACGCGGTGCGAGTCGGCGGTCGTGCACTCGAGGCTCGTGGGCAGGTTCACGGGGACGAAGGCGTCCATCGGAGGGAATTCGCTGTCCGAATGCAGGTGCACGCGCAGCGCGAGACTCCCGGAACCGTCGTCCCAGCCCTTTCGACCGGGGGTGTCCTGCACGCGTCCGGGCACCGTGAAAAGGCCGAGGCCCGTGACGTCGTGGGCAGGCGCAGTCGAGTTCTCCCAGTCGACGAGCCAATCGCCGCTGAGCTCGATGGGGCCGTCGCGATCGACCGTCCACCCGGAGAGGTCGAGGACGCCGTTCACGACCTTCGGAGAAGCCTTCTCCGAGGCCTGCGTGCAGGATACAAGGACAAGCGCAAGAAGCGCAAAAACCACGGCGCGAAGGACCTGGCTTTGCCGATTCGTAGGTGCGGTGTCCAGATTGCATCGCGTTCCCATCGCGCAGAAGTCTCACGGCCGCAGCTGCGTTGCCATGAATAAGACCGCGGTATTTGGGAACCAAGCAGGTGCCTCGGCCTTGGCGCGTCCGAAGAAGCCCCCCGGCGCGCTTACTTCTCGTCGAGGTGCACGACTCCTTTGCCGCTGGGCGGACCGCCTTGAGCAAGCTCGTTTTGCAGGCGCGAGAACCACCACGCGACAGGCGCATCGCTTGGGTCTTCATCGTGACGTTCGCCAGCGATGGTCAAGGCCTCGACGAGTTCTTCATGGCTGTAGTGTGCAAGCATCTGCTCGAGGCTGTCGCGCGAGGCGAGCTTCGAGGCGCGACGCTCGTTTGTGTCCGATGCGAAGACCTCCACAAGCTCGACGGGTGCGCTCTTGCCCTTGACGACAAAGGAGCCCATCTTGCGCGTATACTGCAATTCGTCGGGCGAAAGTTGCGCAGCCACCTCGCCACTGATGAGGATGGTGCAGCCGATCTGTTTGGTGAGCGTCTCGATGCGCGCGGTGAGGTTGACTGCATCGCTGATGACCGTGGCCTCGAAGCGCTGCGCTTCGCCGATGGTGCCCATCATGACGCGGCCCTTGTGGATGCCAACGCCGATGGCCAGAGGAGGTCTGCCCGGGTGACGGGCATTGGAGCTCGCGAGCTCTCCTTGCATGGCGAGGGCGGCGCGAACGGCGTCCGCTGGATGGCCTGGGAAAAGCGCCATGATCGCATCGCCAATGTACTTGTCGATGAAGCCGCCGTTCGAACGGATGTGCGGCCCGATGCGTGAGAGGCAATCGTTGAGGAATGCAAAGGTCTCTTCCGGAGACATGCGTTCGCTCATGGTGGTGAAGTTGCGAAGGTCGGCGAAGAGCACCGTGATCTCGCGTGAAGCGACGTCGCCGAGCTTGGCCGTGGTGACGTCTTCGTGGCCGAGGGCGTGGAGGAATTCTTGCGGAACGAACCTCTTCGTCGCCTCCCCGAAGTTCTCCGCCGTAAGCCGAACGCGCGCATTCTTCCTGGAGATGACGATCGCGAGGGTGAACGCGAGCACGGCGAGGCCGTAGGCCGCCAGACCCGTTCCCAAGTCCAGGAAGCGTGAAAGCAAGACGTCTCCGACCGCAAGGAATGCAGGAGCGAGAAGTCCCAGGACGACGAGGGCGGTGTCGCGGCTCCGTGCGGGCGCAGCAAGAGCCCGGACGCAGAGGTCGGTTGTCAAGACGACGGCGAGGAGGACTGCCACCTGGCCGAAAGCGAGCGCGCGATCGAGGAGCGCCGGCGGGCACGCAAAGCAAAATGCGGCAGCGGCGAGGCCGAGCGCTGCGCCAACTTGGCGGCGTCGGGCCGGCGCTGCGCCGAGAAGGTGCTGCGCGGCGAAGATCCCCCAAACGGGGGTAAGCGCCATCAAGCCAAATTCGGCCCGGGTGCCCGCGAGATAACTGACGTGCCCAACGAGTTCGAGAAGCTTGCTGTATCCCGCAAGCCAGCCGGCGGCCGTGAGCGCGAGGAGCGCGGAGAACAACGACGCAAATTCCGTGCGGCGAAGCAGCCACTCGACGATCAAAAAGAGGCCCAGCACGAGCAAGAAACCGTCGAGAACGGCGAACTTTGTATAGTGCAACGACACGAGGCGCGCGCCCTCGGAGGTCGAGGTCAGTCGTGGAGGAGTCCATATTCCGGCGTGTTGCACCACCGCCCATTGAGGAACGCGCAAGGCGAGCAAGCATGTGACGGTCTCGTCGCGTGGCAGCGGGGACGCGTAAGGCCCCATGGACTCGTAACCCTCGTGCCAGTCTTGGCCGTTTCGCGTCGCGAGGAGCGGCCGTGCGCCCGGCGAATGGCACCAGAGCTGTGTGGAAGGGCCCCACGCGACCAGGAGTTCGAGCGCGTCTTCGCGCCGAAAGCCGCGCATGGTGACCGCGAAGGTCGCGGCGCCGACGCCGTCGTTCCATGAAGCGGAATGGGGCTGATCGACGACGCGGCCTGGCACGTGAAAGGAGCGGAGTTCCGTGGGGGGAGGGAGGTAGCCGTCGTGGTCCGGCAAGGCGTCCCACGCGACCTTCCACTCGCCTTCGAGCGAAATCGGGCCGTCCTTTTCGAAGTCCCACCCCGACGCATCGAGCACACCCTCCACAACCTTTGGCGGGGTCTTGCCGGAGTACGGTGTGCAAGATGCAAGCATCAGCGCGAGCACGGCAAAAAGCAGCGCGCGGGCCGCGGCCTTCGGATGGCACAGCCGTACAAATCGTTCCAACGCTACCCCCGCGATCATTGGCGTTAACGTCTCACGTCGCCGCGGCGCAGAACACGAAATACTAAGCAGATTCCGAGCGCCGACGCCGAGGGCACGGTTGCTCAAACAAAAAAAGCGCCCCCCTTTCGGAGAGCGCTTCGTTCGCGAACGCGCGGGTCAGTTTTTGAAAGCGCCCATGACGTCTTGAAGGAGCTTGATGGCTTCGGCATTCGGACGCTGGAACGCGTTGCGGCCCATGATGGAACCAAACGCGCCGCCGGCCGCGAGACCGCGCACCTCGGCGATGACTTCGTCCGAGCCCTTGGCTTCGCCGCCGCTGAAGATGACGATGCGCTTGCCGTTGAATGCAGACTGCACGACGTGACGAACGCGATCTTCGAGCGTGTCGGTCTTGATGCCGTACTTCTCGAACACCTTCTTCGCTTCGGCCTGTTCGATGTGGTTCTTCGGTGGCTTGACCTTGATGACGTGCGCGCCGAGCTGGGCTGCGACCTGTGCGGCGTACGCGCAGATGTCGACCGCCGTCTCGCCGTCCTTCGAGATGCCCGAGCCGCGCGGGTAGGCCCAAAGGATCATCGGTAGACCGACGCTCTTGGCTTCCGCGATGAGGTCGCGGAGGTCTTCGTACATGCGGTTGCGGTGACCCGAGCCTGGGTAGATCGTGTAGCCGATGGCCGCGCAGCCGAGGCGAAGGGCGTCTTTCACCGAGCCCGTGACCGCGCTGATGGGCTGGTCCATCTTCGCCATCGAGTCGCTGTTGTTCAGCTTGAGGATGAGCGGAATCTGGCCCGCGTACTGGTCTGCCACGGCCTCGAGGAAGCCGAGTGGCGCCGCATACGCATTGCAGCCAGCGTCTACCGCGAGCTTGACGTGGTATTCCGGATCATAGCCAGACGGGTTCGGCTCGAACGAGCGCGCAGGGCCGTGCTCGAAGCCTTGGTCCACCGGGAGGATGACCATCTTGCCCGTGCCCGCGAGCGTGCCCGTGTTGAGCATGCGAACGAGGTTTGCGCGTACGCCCGGGTTGTCGGACCCGTACCAAGAAAGGATCTGCTGGACTCGCTCGGTCAGGGCCATCGTCTCTCCTCTGTCGAGTGCTTTGCTGGGTAAACTCGACCGGCCCGACCTAGCGAATGGGTCCAACCTTGTGGCGCAAAATGAGCCGCTGCAATGCGTTACTCAGCGTAGAGTGACCACGCCCCTCTTGCGCATACGGTGCAGTCCGGGCTTTTCGCATTCGCCATGAGGCGCGGCAACCCCGCGGCCCGGAGGCCAACATGAGCGAGAGTCCCGTTTCGATGCACCCAGGTCCGATTCAGCCGCTCGTCGGCACCACGCTGCGGGAGCACGTGCTCTCGGGCATGCAGGCGGCACCGGGCGCCACGGGCGAGTTCACCTCGCTCATCAACCACCTTTCGCTGGCCATTCGCATCATCAACTCGCGTGTGCGCCAGGCGGGCCTCGCGGGAATGCTCGGCTACACGGGCAATACGAACGTGCAGGGCGAGGCGGTTCAGAAGCTCGACATCTACGCGAACGACGTGCTGCTCAACGTGCTCGAGCGCAGCGGTCACTGCGGCATCATTGCGTCCGAAGAGATGGACGACCCGGTTTTCACTCAGCATCCGAGCAAGTACATCGCGATGTTCGACCCGCTCGACGGCAGCTCGAACATCGACACGAATGGCACCATCGGCACCATCTTCGGCATCATTCGCCGCAAGGTCACCGACTCGAAGCCGACCCTCGAAGAGGCGCTTCGTCCAGGATACGAGATCGCAGCCGCCGGCTATGCGCTGTATGGGCCTGCGACGCAGTTCGTTCTCTCGACGGGTCAAGGCGTGCACGGTTTCACGCTCGATCCGAGCATCGGCGAGTTCTTTCTTTCGCACCCGAACATCCGCTGCCCCCAAAAGGGAACCACGTATTCGGTCAACGGCGGCAACCGCGCGCTCTGGTCCGAAGGCACGCGCAAGTGGGCCGAGTTCCTCAAGGCGAGCGACAAGGCCTCGGGTCGCCCCTACGGCTCGCGCTACATCGGCTCGCTCGTGGCGGATGCACACCGCACGCTTCTCAAGGGCGGCATTTTCGCGTACCCGGCCGATGAAAAGTCGCCGAAGGGCAAGCTGCGTATTCTTTACGAAGCGAACCCGATGGCGTTCCTCTTCGAGCAAGCGGGCGGCATGGCGATTGACGGCGTGAACCGCATTCTCGACGTGCAGCCCAAGGAGCTCCACGAGCGCACACCGCTTGTCCTGGGCAGCGTCGAAGACGTGATGACGTTCAAGCGCTTTCAGCTCGGCCAACAGGTCTGAATCAGGCGGAGGCTTCGACCGTGCCGAAGGTTATCGAGCGTCGATGACAGGTACGCCGTAGTGCTCCGCTTCGCGGACGACCGTCGAGAGACCTTCCGTCTGCGATGCAAAGAGAAGCCCTGAGGAGCCCGCGAGGATTCCCAGGGTTTCTCTTCGTGGAAGCTGTCCCGTTGCGTGGAGGCGTAGCCCGAGCGCACGCGCCTTTTCGAGGAGCTCGTCGCGCAGGGGGCCGTCGCCAATCAATACGATGTCATTGTCACGTATGTGCGCAAGCTGAGCCGCGTAGGCGAGCGCTCGGTCAACGCGCTTCGACGCGATGAGACGACCGACAATCACGTAGGCCGGCCGCGACCACGCCGGTCCGAGGTCTTGGCGTCGAGGCAAGTCCATCGGTGCTGCTTCGATGAAAGATGCATCCTGCACCGACGTCGCGTTGCGAGGCGAAAGGCTTGAAAGCAGCGAGGCGCGAAGGTCGTCGCTCACGAAGCCCCAGCGCACCGAAGGGCGCACCATCGAGGCAATGAGAAGGTTTCGTAGCGGCGCAGGACACGCGAGGAGAGCGCGCACGCAAGCGCCGTGGCTCACGAACGTTGTGGGTACGTCGCGGAGTCTTCGCGGGATGGCGAAGGCGGTGGGGAAGGGCCAATGCACCTCGAGCGCGTCGCATGCGAGGCGGTCCAAGGCCCGTTCGAGAGCCACAAAGAAGCGCATCGCGTCGAGGGAACGCGCGGGGTTTCGCAGAAGGTTTTCACGAAGGCCTGGGTTCGAAAACGCCCTGCCACCCGGAAGCTCGACGAGCGTCACGTCATCGTTCAACGTGCGTCCGCCGCGTTCGGGCGCGAGCACCGTGACCGACAGGTCCGCACTCCGATGGGCCCTCGCCGCCGCGCGCACGAAGTGACCGTCCGCGTCGTCTTCGTGAAGCGGGTAGCTCGACGTCACGACCGCCAGGTGACGCGTTTTCGTGCGTTCGTTCACGGCGCGAAAGCCTACCGCGGCGTGGCTCGGCCCGGCGACGCATCACGCCGTTTCGAGCGCAGTCCCCGGTGCACGCGCCCCGAAAGCAGGTTAGGAGGGCGCGCGTGAGTCCCGCTCTTCGCATCGATTCGAACCTCTTCGTGCGCTTGGCCCTCGCGAGCAAGCCATTGCCCGTCGAGGACGCCGCAGACCTTCCCGCCGTCGACGAGGAAATCGAGTACGTGCATGGGTACGGCTACCTCGTGCCGGGCCTCGACATCGCGTTGCGCGGTTTGGCCGTTGGCGACGAATTCACCCTGACGCTCGACGCGTCTCAGGCCCACGGTCCCCAAGACGATGACCTGGTGTTCGACGTGGATCGCAGCGAATTTCCGAACGCCGCCACACTCGAGGTCGGCGACGAGGTTTGGGCGGACGGACTCGAAGTCGAACCGGTGACCCTGCGCGTGCTTGAGGTTCGTCCCGACTCGTTTCTCGTGGACGCCAATCACCCTTGGGCGGGCCGTTCCGTGTGCTACACGGCTCGAGTCCTCGCACTGCGCGAAGCGACCGACGAGGAAATCGCCGCAGCCGCAGAGCACTTTGACTCGGCGTTTGCCGACGAAGAAGACGACGAGACCGGGGACGAACCACTCGTTCGCCTTCGTCGCAAAGACGACCCCCTCTGACCCAAACTTTGGAGATTCCTGTGAGCAACGAACCCAACGCCGCCATCGTCGACATCCGCACCCGCGACCGTAACCTGGCCAAGGGCCTCGGC
>CAIQDA010000062.1 GCA_903870415.1 uncultured delta proteobacterium | reverse complement strand
GTGCAACTTAAACTCGAAGCTCCGGGCGCGCCTATTCCCGCTGCCGAAGCGCCGTCCGGCGAGGAAACTTCCATGGAAGCGGCTGCGGGTTACGCGCTTTGGGTGACCGTTTGCGAGCTCGAGCAACCTCCGGCGAGCAGCGCGAATCCGTCCTGAAACTGGGTCAAAAGAAGCGCTCCTCGATCGCCATCTGAAGAAGAGTTGCGATGCGATCGAAGCCTTCGCCGTTCGGGTGAAGCTCGTTGTCTCATTGGGCCCGGGGGCAAAAGAAGCGATGGAGTGTCCACGTAAACAAGGTCGCGATTCACGCTCGCCCACGTCGAAAGGCGCTCCGCGGTGCAGGCTTCGGGAGATTTCCTCGGTGACTCCCGCGAAAGCCAACTAAATCGGCGCGGGAACGCGCTATGCGAGGCGTCCTCATGTCTCCTCGCTCCTCGCTTGTCGCGGCCATCGCTTGGCGATACCTGTGCCACTGCGTCATGCTCGGTCTTTGTGTCTTGAACGAGGCGCGGCCTGGCCCATCGCTGCACGATTCGGTGCTGGCGCTCGTGCCCCGCAACGAGTGGATCTCCGCGCACAACTACCATCTTTGGATCGTGGCCTATGTCCCCATTGGCCTCGCCCTTTGGCACCAGAATCCGAAACGGTTTATTCGTTTCATGTACCTGGGCGGCTGGCTGAGCCTCCTTCGCGGGGTTTGCGTCGGGTTGACTGGCCTTGGCCCCGTGGACGGACCGGACCTCAATGCGGGCGCGGATCACGCTCGCCTTTATTCCGATTGGCTCGCCCTCATCAATCCCGTGTCCGCGCTCACGACGAACGCGCCGCACCTGAACCTGACGAAGGATCTTTTCTTCTCAGCCCACACCTGCAGCACGTTCCTGCTTTTTCTCTACTGCCGCAACCTTCCGCGCTTGGGCCCGCTGGCGCTCGCGGCCCATGTGGTCACGGTCGCCGTCGTGTTCCTCGCGCACCTTCACTATTCGATCGACGTGGTCGGCGCGTGGGCCATCACCTGGGCGTCGTTTCTTTTCTATGAGGGAGCGACGTCGGCCTCGGACCGTTAACGCTTCGACTTCTTCATCTCGAGATACTCTTTGGTCCCAATTCCGCGAACCCAGCGCCCGTCTTTGCCCTTCTTCTTCATGTTCATCGCGGCAACCATGAACATGTCGTAAAGTTTCGGGAGCAGCGCGTTGAGCTCCACGATGTCATTCTCGTAAAAGAACACGACCTCGAGGCTTTGAAAGGTGGCGATGTCTTCGCCTCGGAGGCGAGCGTTGATTTGTTCACGCGTCAGCTCGGCGGCCACCGGACGCTGTCGCGGCAGCTTTAGAGCCACGCGGTTGAACTGCTCGATCTCCTCGCCGGTGAACGCCATCGCGGGGTCGTCCATGAGGCTACGAGCGTCATCCCGCATTTTTCGCACGGCGTTGAGGAGATCGATACGCCCCTCCATCGCACGCTGCGTCTCCGCGAAGCGGTCCCGTGCCGACGAGTCACCCCATCCCATGCCCGAGCGCTGCGTAAGAATGTCGACCACGATCGCGAATTTCGCGGCAAGCCCAGGGTGAAACTCGCTGAGGTCGTCCCTCGCGCGCTCCGGGCCGTCATCGGCTTCGAGCGCGGCAGATGCGCCCGTGTCGGAGTCGGAGTCGTCTCGCGATTTTCTGTCGCTCTTTTTCGGCTCCGCGCCGAAGCGATCGACAATTTCATCGAGGGGAACCACAGCGATTCGCGCTCGCCCTGCATTCGGCTCCGTGCTGTCGATAAAGTCCACGAGGTCTCTCGCAGCCTGACTCGCGAGGCCTTGTTTTACGCGGCATTCCATGCGCGCGAGCCCGACCATTCGCCGGTTGAGCAGCCCGTTGTCTGCGTCGTTTAGCCACGTGTCACGGGGCGTTTCTCGACGCGTGATTTCGTACGCCGGGTGTTCGAGCTCTTTTGCAACGAGCATCACGGCGATGTTCAGTTGAAGTTCGCACAAAACGTCAACCACCCGACCTTCATGGGTGATCGCCATCTTGATCGAGAGATTCATGTCGCGGTAGCCGCTGCCCTGCGCGCCCTTGAAATCCACGCCGTCGCGCGTGTATTCGTCGTAGAGGTCGTGCTCGCTGTCGCGAAAGCGGTCTTTCATTGTATTGAAAAACACGCTTCGCTGAATCATGTTTGCGCCACGGTAGAGCGACGCCAAGTCAGGAAAGCTCATGGTCGCGCGGACAATGTCCGTCAGCGATTCGGGCTTCTTCCGCTCGCCGCCCCGGGTCAGTTTTGCGGTCGCCGTGGCACGCCCCTTGAGCGGCGGGTGGACGATTTTTGCGTCGTCAAAGCCTCCTTCGTCCTTCACCGCTGCGAGCCACTGCCCGAAGAGTTCGTTCGCGATACGAGCGCGCTCGTAAAGGCACGTCATCTTCTCTTCGAGGGTCTCGCCCGACAG
>CAIQDA010000061.1 GCA_903870415.1 uncultured delta proteobacterium | reverse complement strand
GGTCAAGACGGCGTCGGTGTCGTGTGGAAACTGCGGCGGTCCCATTCGCCTGCACGTTCCCGATGCGACGCGCCGGGTGACGTGCGCCGCGTGCGGAAGCCTTCACGAGGTCGACGGCGGAAACTTTCGCTTCCTCGAAACGCTTGAGCAGACGCGGCGCCCGCCCATTGCGCTCGGCACGCGCTTTCATCGCGAAAATGTCGAGTGGCAGGTCGTGGGCTGGATGGAACGAAGCGTGACCTCAGAGGGCATACGCTATCCGTGGAACGAGTATCTCGCGTATGAGGCGGGTAAGGGCTTTCGCTGGCTCGTCGAAGCGACGGGCCATTGGCTTTGGGCGACCCCAGCGCCGACCCTTGCGCTCGCTCGCCCGACCGAGGCTCTTCCCAAAATCTTCGAAGGCGGGCGGCCCTACGTGCTCTTCGCCCACGACACTGCAACCGTCGACACAATCGCCGGCGAGTTCCCGTGGGAGGTCGCCGTTGGCGAGACCATCGAGTGCTTCGACTACGTCGCGGGCACGGAGGTTTTGTCGCTCGAAGCCGATGCGCACGAGATGAACTGGACGCGCGGAGAGCACGTCGAGCAAGCGGAGATCCTCAAGGCTTTTCCCGGAGCAAAACTGCCCGCCGTTCAGGGCGTTGGCATGGTGGAGCCAAACCCCTACCGAGGCGTCGGCAAGCTGCTCCTGCGCTTCTATGCGGCGGCGTTCGTCATCGCCCTCGGGTTCCTCATCTTCCGACCGCGGCACGAACTCGTGAGCCGGCTATTCGCGCTTCCCGAGGTGGCGGCGTCTGTGGCGGCGTCCGCGTCCGAGGGCGTCGTGCTCGTCACCGAACCGTTCGAGCTTCAGGGCAAGCGGCGCGTCGAGGTCGAGGTGCGGGTCTCGCCCCCGGTCAACAGCTACGCCGACGTCGTTGGCGATCTCCTCGACGAGCACGATGTGGCGGTCGCGTCGTTTCGGGCCGCGTCGTATGCCGAGCCCGACGACGACGGTGACGGGGTCGTGCAGGCCGAAGCGCAAGCCGCGCTCGCGGCCGTGGAACCTGGAACCTATCGGCTTCGACTCGACGTCATCGCGTCGAGCCCGTCCATCCGCGAGGCGCACGTGTTGGTTCACGAGGGCGGCGTGTCGTACGCGTCGCTTGTGGGGAACACGTTGCTCGTGAGCGCCCTCGCAGGCGTGTTTGGCATTCTCTTCGCCAAATTCGAAATCAGTCGCTACGGCGCGAGCGACTTCAACTCGGAGGGCCGCCGTTCCGAAGGCGTTGCACCGTCCACGGGTGACGACGACGACAGCGGACCGGCGAGCGACGGAGGAGACAGCGAATGAGCGCCTACGGCAAGTACGCCATCGTCTTCGGGCTGCTCGGAGGAAGCTTGCAGAGTGCATGGTTAATGAGTTCCGCGAGCGGCTATGTCAGTCAGAGCAACAGCGAGCGTCCGCCGCCACTTTCGGCGCGCAGCGCGTCCACCGGCTGGCGCCAGTACCACTTTTGGCATTCCGGTTTTTCAGGAGGAAAATAGATGAACCTTACAAGTCTCGGTCATTCGCTTCTCGCCGAGGCGCTTTACGCCGTCGTCGGCATCCTCATCTTCGGCGTCGCGTTTTGGCTCATGGACGCGGTGACCCCGTTCTCGATCCGCAAAGAGATCGAAGACGATCAGAACACGGCCCTCGCCATCCTCATGGGCGCGGTGATCATCGGCATCGCGTTGATCATTTCGGCTGCGGTTCACGGTTAGTAGCGGGTCCGCGCGCGCGATGAACGACGGCTCCTTCGCCCGAGATTCCGAGGCGTCGGCCGCGACGACGGTCACAGGTGCGCGACCGTCTCTGCTCTTTCTGAATGTCTTTTTGCTGGCCACCTGCGGGCTCGTCTACGAGCTCCTCGCCGGCACGCTCGCGAGCTACGTGCTCGGCGACTCGGTCACCCAGTTTTCCCTCGTCATCGGCCTCTACCTTTCGGCCATGGGTGTCGGCGCGTGGTTCTCCCGTCACCTCGACGAACCTCTCGCGGCGCGCTTTGTTGACGTGGAACTTGGCGTCGCGCTCTTCGGTGGTCTCTCGGCCCCGATGCTCTTTCTCGCGACGTCGCACGTGAGGCTTTTTCCAGTGCTTCTCTACGGCATCGTCGCCGTGGTTGGTATCTTGGTGGGGCTTGAGCTGCCGCTACTGATGCGCATCCTTGAGGGGCGCGTGCAGTTCCGCGACCTCGTCTCGCGCATCTTCACGTTCGACTATCTCGGGAGCCTCGCGGCCTCGCTGCTCTTCCCGCTTCTGTGCGTGCCGAAGCTTGGGCTCGTGCGCACGGCCGTCGTCTTCGGACTCCTCAACGCGAGCGTCGCGCTCTGGTGCTCGTACCTCCTCGCCGATGCCATTCCCCCGCGTCGCCTTCAGGGGCTGCGTCTCAGGGCATTTGCAGTCCTCGCGCTCCTCGTTGGCGTTCTCGCCGGGGCCGACGCCATCGTGAAGCACGGCGAGGAGCAAGTGTACGCGGACGAGATCGTCTACGCGCAGTCCACGCCGTACCAGCGCCTCGTGGTCACGCGAAACCGTGCGGGGTTTCAACTGTTCCTCAACGGGAACCTCCAGTTCTCGTCCGCGGACGAATACCGTTACCACGAAGCCCTCGTGCATCCGGCGTATGCGTTGCGTCCAGGCGCGAAGCGGGTGCTCGTGCTTGGCGGCGGCGACGGTCTCGCCATGCGGGAAGTGCTGAAAAATCCCTCGCTCGAAGCGGCTACCCTCGTCGACATCGATCCGGCGATGACGAATCTGCCTCACGCGTATCCGCCGCTCGCGCAACTCAATGGCCATGCGTTCGACGACCCACGCGTGACCGTCGTTCACGACGATGCGATGGCGTGGCTCTCCGAGAGTGCGACGCGCCCGCGCTTCGACCTTGCGATCGTCGACTTTCCAGACCCGAATCAGTTCGCCCTCGGAAAGCTGTACACTACACGGTTCTACAATCTCCTTCGCGGGGCCCTCACGCCCGGCGCGCCCGTGGTCGTTCAGGCCAGCTCGCCGCTTTTCTCCAGAGAAGCGTATTGGTGCATCGTTCGCACCCTCGAGGCGGCGGGGTTCTTCGCGCGCCCCTACCAAGCGCATGTGCCGAGCTTCGGCCCGTGGGGTTACGTGCTTGCCTCGACGGCGCCGTTTGAAACGCCCACGCACCTTCCGTCGTGGCTCGAAGGCAAACTGCGCTTCCTCGACGACCCGACGCTTGGTGCGCTGTTTGTGATTCCGCGTGACCTTGGCCCGATGGAGGTCGCGGTGAACCGTCTCGATAACCAGGCGCTCGTTCGGTATTACGAAAACGCCTGGCATCGGTGGCAGTGAGCTCGCGTCGAGATTTTTTGCAGGCATTCCTCGGTGCGCCTCTCGCGCTCGGCGCTTGCGCGCGTGGGAGCAAGTCGCGTCCCGTTCATGGCGAGCTCGTGGACTCGCTCGAGTCTCGTGGCCACGGGCTTCGCGACGAAGCGGTCCTTCCGATGCCGGAGAGCGAGGGAGACCTTCTCGACGTCGTGGTGGTTGGTGGTGGTGTTGCTGGCCTCAGCGCCCGTGCGCGCCTGTCGAAGGCTGGACTTCGGGTCGCGCTCGTCGAGGCCGATGGCGTCCTTGGTGGCACGGCCAAGTGCGGGGAAAACCAAGGCGGAATGCATCCATGGGGTGCGCACTATGTGACGGCTCCCCTTGCGGAGTCGACGGCGATGGTTCGCCTGCTCGAAGAGGTCGGCGTCGTCGTGGGGCGCACTCCGAGTGGAGACGTGGCTCTCGCGGAGGAGTGCGTCGTGCGCGCCCCGGAAGAGAGGCTCTTTCACCTCGGGCACTGGGAAGAAGGGCTCTACCCGCGCGCAGGTGCGAGCGCCGACGACTTGGCGGAACTCGAGCGTTTTCGCAGCCACGTGCGCGAATTGGCAGCACGCCGTGACGGGTCGGGACGAAGGCCGTTCATCGCGCCGCTCGGTCTCGCGTCGAGCGATGCAGACGTCCTCGCACTCGATGGCATCACCATGGACACGTGGCTCGCGCGCGAGGGCTATCGATCCGCACGCTTGCGATGGCTCGTGGACTACGCGTGTCGCGACGATTTCGGTCTACGTGTTGAGGCGACGAGCGCCTGGGCCGCGCTCTTCTATTTCGCAGCGCGATCGGGACCAGGCGGTGAACCGCGGGCGGTGATTCCTTGGCCCGAGGGTAACGGGCGACTCGTGGCTCACTTGGCGCAAAAAGGCGCGGGCGAGCTGTGGCTTCGTTCGTTCGTGCGCCGCATCGCGTTCGCCGAAGACGGTTCCGAGACTCGCGTGCTCGTCGCCGATGGCGCGGGCGATCGCCACGTGCTGCGGGCGCGCCGGGTGGTGCTCGCGGTGCCGCGATTCATCGGGCAACGCATCGTCGATGGTCTCGCGGGGCAGGGGTCTCTCGTCGAGGCTCCAAGCTACGGAAGCTGGGTCGTTGCAAACCTCACGCTTTCAAATACCTTTCTTAAGGACGAGCCGCCGATCGCTTGGGACAACGTCATCCACGCCAGTCCGTCGCTGGGCTACGTGAGCGCCCGACACCAGCTCGACGCGCGATCGCCCTACGTGCCGCTGACCCATTATTACGCGCTCTGCGATGCGGACCCGAAGGCCGTGCGCGAGAAGCTCTTGGCCATCGATCATGCCGGGTGGTGCGATGTGGTCCTGCGTGATCTCGAGGGCGCGCATCCTCGCATTCGCGACCACGTGGAACGCATCGACGTCCTTCGTTGGGGTCATGCGATGGTGAGGCCCATTCCAGGGGTGCGAACCGCAGCGGCGCGCGGCGATGGACAGCGGCCTTTTCGAAGCGTGCATTTTGCACATACAGAGCTTTCCGCGGTCGCGCTCTTCGAAGAGGCCTTTTGGCACGGGACGCGGGCCGCCGAGGAGGTCATCGAGGCGCTCGGTCGTCCCCTCGTTTCGGAGCTCGGCCGGTGAGGGTGCACGCGCTCTTTGGTCGTCGGGCCGACGTTGCGCTCTTCGCGGGCCCGCTCCTGGTCGCGGCGCTCACGGTGATGGCGCACGGTGTCCTCGGTTTCGGTCCCGAGGTCGGCGTTCTCGGGTGGCTTGTCTTCGTCGTCGGCGTTGACGTCGCGCACGTTTGGTCGACGCTCTGGGTGTCGATCCTTCATCGGGGGCAGCGCGAAGCGCACGGGGTTCGGTTCGCGGCGGCAAGTCTCGCCATCTACGCGACGGGTGTTGCGGTCCACGCGACCCTAGGAGCGGGCGTCTTTTGGCGTGTGGTGGCGTATGCCGCGTGTTTCCACTTCGTGCGACAGCAGATCGGATGGGTGCATCTTGCACGTTCCCGTGCGAAGGAGTTCGACGTTGCCGGTGCGCGGCTCGACGCGGCCGTCACCGCGCTCGCGGCCCTTGAACCTCTGGCGTATTGGCATGTGCACGGGCGGAGCTTTGGTTGGCTCGTGGTTGGCGATTTCGTGTCGCTGCCCCCGTGGACGCTCGACGTGGTGCGGCTCGCGTATGCGGCCGTCGCGCTGGCGTTCCTGCTCCGCGAAGGCCTCGCGTGGCGACGCGGAGACGTGCATTTGGGCAAGCTCTTGGTCGTGGGGTCGACGGCGCTTGGGTGGCATTGGTCCATCGAGCGTGGTGACAGCGACTTTGCCTTCACGGCCTTCAACGTCACCGCGCACGCGGCGCCGTATGTCTACCTCGTGGCCACGCGCGCCGAAGCGTCCACCCTCGCGGCCGCGAGCCGAAAGGGCGTCGCGGCGGCGCTGGTGTTCGTGGCGGTTCTCGCAGGGTTTGCGCTGCTCGAGGAGGGCCTATGGGACAGCCTCGTTTGGGGAGAACACGGTTTTCCGGCGCCGCCGCGTTGGGCGCTCAACATGGCGTCGGCCATTGTGCCGCTCCTCGCGCTCCCGCAACTCGTGCACTATGCACTCGATGCGGTGCTGTGGAGGCGACACCATGTGCCGACCTTGCGCGAAGCTTGACTGGGCGAGGCACCTCGACTCCATGGGGCGGCGCGCCTGCCGTTACAAAAGCTTAGAAGCCTTGCCGCCTGGATCGCCCATGCCCACGTCCAGCCAGGCGCAAAGGTCGCCGTAAAGATCCGCAGGGACAGCGAACTCGTGCACGCGTCCGTCGTTCATTTCGAACGTGAGCGTCGAGAGTCCATCTTGCGTTTTCTTGGTGTTCTTCTTGATGGACTGAGAGCGCCCGAAAATATTGGCACCGAACTGAATGGTCTGGTTCGACGTCTCGCCGCTCTTCCACGATTGGGAACCGGCTTTCACCTGACGGAGGTCCACCTGGTTCTTGAGTTTGCCCGGCTTCTCTCCGTACCAGAACACTGCGTTTCCCCAGCTAATCTCGAAGTAGCGCCGCTGGAAGCTCGAGTTGCTGAACGTTCCTGACCCGCCGCGCTTGTAGAAAATGCCGCGGAGTTCGGGGTTCGCCACCCGCTTGAGCAGCGGCCCGAGGGGCGCCCCGGCCGTGTTTACCTCCCAGTAGTTCGCGGTGTCCTGGCGGAAGACTTTTGCGTCGTCCCACGCGTCCTCCCAGGAACTGCCCTTCTGGAGCCGGTAGTTGAGCTCGACGGTCGTGTCGGTCACCTTGAAGGTGGCGAAACCCCACTTGCTTTCCATCAAGTCCAAGTTGGCGCAGTTCGGACCGAGCGCCACGAGGGTATCGGGAGACGACCCGCCCAACGTCGCGCCGCCGCCCCCTGCGAGCACATAATAGGTGCGCCGATAGGTCCCGTCCGGGAAGTCGTAGGTGAGCATTGCCGCGGCGCTGAAATGATCGTGCGCCACCACGTTAAAGTGAAAGTGAAGGGAATTGCTCACGCACCAAGTGAAGACGTGCTTGTTGACGTTGCCGTCGAGCCCGAGGGCCGCCGAACCGGCCATCTGCTCCTCGCTGGCGCTGGTGACGCCCTGCTCGGACAGCGCCTTGGCGGAGGCCTTGGTGTGGCCTGTCTTCATGAGGCCCTTGATGTCCTTCTCCGCATGGTGCCCCGAACCGCGATTGCCGAAGGTGACGTAGCCGTGGTGTCCCATGAGGAACTTCCACTTGCCGTTGCCCGCTCGCGAGGCGTAGACGTTCCGCAGCCACTCCTGCTGCGTCTTATCAAAGAGGAGCGTGGCGGTATCGATGCAGAAAAAGTCCGCGTGCGCGGAGGTCAGCACGTAGTACCGGTAGGGCATGTGCCAACCCTTTTCCGGGTTCCGGTATCCATAGTCCACCTGCGCGATGGCTCGGTCCATGTTCTGCGCGTACGTGCCTCCGTCGCTCGCGAGGGCGGCGTGGCCGTGGAAGTTGTAGTCGTGGTTCCCGAGCAGGCCGAAATACGGGATGTTCAACCCCGTGGTGGTCTTGCTGAAGATACCGGTCTCTTGCGCGTTGTAGATCTTGTAATAACCCTCGTCGAACATCGAATCGACCAAGGGAATACCGGTCTTCGGCAGACCTGAATCGTAAAAGTTATCGCCGAGCAAAAAGCCGAAGGTCGCGGCGCCGGCTGGCTGTCTGCTGTGCCATGCCTTGACCTCCTCGCCGACCGCCTTCTGATTGCCCAGGAACGCCCGAACGGGAACGTAAGGGACTTGCGCGGCGTTCTCAACGCGGCGGAGGCTCGTGGTCACGGTCCCATGGCAGCCAAGGGCGGTGAAGTTCAGGGCGCCCGCGCGCGCGTAGCCTCGCGGCTCGAGAATGGGGGCCAGGTCCACGGTGAACTTCTTGCCCGTTGGGTCCATCGCGGCGATGGCCGGGGTGCGCTCATAGCGGGCGGCGGTCAACTGCGAGTACGTGGCCATGTGGCGCTCCTCGTCGTTCCTGCCGAGCACGTGCTGCAGGTCGAGCCCATCGAGCAGCGCCTGATTCAGGTCGTGCAACGGGACGAGGACCTCGCAGAAGTTCTGCAGTTCCTCCATCGTGATGCAGATGAGGGTCTCCTCGTCCCCAATGTCTGCCTCTCCGCAAAGCTCCACGAGTCGGTTGGCGAGCTGCTGGAATTGGTCCTCGGTCAGTGCGGCGAACCACGCATAGCTGGTTCGGTAGGTTTCCAGCGCCGCAAGCACCTGCTCCCGCGCCGATCGCTCCGGGTTAAAGGTGATTTCAACGACGGGAGGGAGCCTAACGGCGTGGGCGGAACCGGACATCGCGGCACCGTAGCCACCGAACGCGGAAGTTCAAGGACTCCGACCAAAAAAACCGCAACCTCGAGCCACAATTCTTTGAAGAAAGCCGTCGTTCAGGACGGTCATTTCGTGACTTGCAAGCCTCCAAGGCCGGATAGGGCCTTCGCGGCTAACGCAAGTCTGCGGGCATTGCGCATCGGCCGTTGATGCACGAGGAGCCGGCTGTGCAGCAGTCCGCGGCGGTGCTGCAGCGGTCGTACTCCTTCGAACACGGAGGCTTGGTGTGCGTGCATGCGAGCTGGCCGTTGGCGTCGGGGCCACAATAGCCGCCGCAACATTCGTCGCCGGTCCCGCAGCCGTTGCCGTCGTCTTTGCAAGGGTTCAAGACCCAGAAGCCGCGATGGTTGTTCGACCCGAGTTCTTGTCCCTCGAGGTAAAAGGCCGGGTGGCTCGGGTCCCTGCCCGGGGGCGCGCCGATGTCGATGGCGGCGACCCATAGTTTACCGTTTTCGTCGTTGTTATCCAGGGAACCAAGCGTGTTGCCGTAGGACCGATGGCTCGTGAAGACGACCCAGAAGTAGCCCCCCACTGCGACGGGAAGCACCGTCGGGCTGAAGTTGTAGTCCGGGTCATTCGCGGGCAAATACGACGATTGTCCTGCGCCGGAGTACCCATCGAGGGCGTCGAGGCGCGTGACCGTCTTCGTCGCAAGGTCCACGGAAAAGAGATTCCCGTAGGTGATCTGCGTCACGCCTGCGTCTGTCTGGACCCCGCAAGTCTCAAACGTCGGGCTCGTGCCCGCATGGTACACGACGGACTTGGTGTCGGGCGTGAACGCAGGCCAGCCCAAAAAGCGCGACGAATCGCTGGCGATGGTCGTGAGGCCGCTAAACGCGTGCGTCGCCGCGGCGTGATTCATCGTCGCGATGGTGTGGCCGCCGCCCTGGCTGTGGTGGTTGAACGCGATCATCGTGCCGTCGGGCGCGAACGAGGGCATTGCCGCGCGGGAGACCACGCCGTCCCAGCCGGGAGCCGCGACCGGGGCGCCGGTGCGTGTATCGAAAAGCCGAGATGTTCCTGCTATCCACGTTCGGTAGTTCGTGGAGGACATGGACAATTTTCCGTCCGGCGTAAGCCCGCCGTAGACGAACGTTTGGTCGCCATTTTGCCTGATGACAGCGCCGTTGTTCCGAAGGTCCAGGACCTGCGACCCAAGAATGAAGCCCGTGGCCGACACGAGCGTCGACCCGTCGGCGCTCGCGGTGTGGCAGACGTTTCCGCAACCGGAAGCAATGGGCACAGGCTGCGAGGAGCCCGGCGCGATTTTCATGATGCCTACGCCACCACCAATGACGCCGCCCGCCACGAGCGCGGACCCGTAAGTCTCGTAATAGATGGCGCCTCGCAGGTTCCCGCTCGCCATCTTCCACGACTCCAGCGCAGGGCCCGTCACCTGGGATCCTGCGAGTTTCGTGACCTCAACGCGCACCGCGTCCCTCGGACCAGGCGCCACGGCGATGACGTCCCAGGCACGCTGTCCGATTTTCGCGCGGCCCGGATTCGATGCGCCAAAGTATCCCTTGTAGTCGACGCCAGGCGCTTGAATGTGAACGTAGGCCGCCGT
Organism: uncultured delta proteobacterium; assembly: GCA_903870415.1. Lineage (GTDB taxonomy): Bacteria > Myxococcota_A > Polyangia > Polyangiales > Polyangiaceae > CAIQDA01. The sequence continues at coordinate 4,126 of CAIQDA010000061.1, read as the reverse complement.
CGTTGCCCCTGTCCCGTTCCACTGAAGGGTTGGCGAGGGAAGTCCGCCCGCGAACACGGTGCCGTCGTAGGGGTAGACGAGCTTGAAGGCCGAGTCTCCGGTGCCGCCCGTCGCGAGCTGAACTTGCGAGGCGGGGGCGAGGTTGCCAGCGTTCTCGCTGATCGAGCAGGTGGTCCCGTTCCAGCTTCCTTGCGCGAGTCCACAAAGGCACGCGAGGTCAGCGCAGACAGGCGCAGAACCCGCATCGGGGCGCGGTCCGCCGTCGGTCCCCGAGCCGCTTGCGTCCGGGTCTTGCGTGCCAATGCCGCCGATGCTCGCGTCGTCACCCTCGTTGGGTGTGCTCGCGTCGTTCCCGCCGCCCGCGCTTGCACCGCTCCGAGCGGCGAGGCCGCCCGATTGGCTCGTTCCGCACGCCACCGCGAGCGACACGATGATGGTGCACCCGAGCGCGAGCGTGCTCTTCGAAGAAGGGTTCATGGCGTAGCTCTCTCGACGAAACTCTCAGTAACGGAGCCCTATCTTGCGCCGGTCGCGCGGGAAGATCGAGGCCATTCGCTGTCGTCGTGCCCATCCAGAGGATGTGCCCCCGCGCGGCCCCTGCCAGCCCCCGTTCGTGCTATTGCCCCGCTCAAATCAGCCTCTTCGATGGAGATAACCTTGCATTCGATCCACCATTCTCTATCGCTTGGCTCGCGCCTCGGCGCTCGTTCCCTGTTCCTTGCTCTTGGTGTCCCTCTGTTTCTTGCATCGTGCAAGGACTCGAGCACGCCTGCAAACACAGACCCGGTGGTGGTCACCGACCTCGGGCCGGTTCGCGGCGTCGTTCGAAGTGGCGCCAAAGAGTTTCGCGGCATGCCTTATGCGGAGGCGCCGATAAGTGCCCGGCGCTGGGCTGTTCCGGTGCCTGCGCTCCCGTGGACAGGTACCAGAGACAGCAGGGAGTTCGGTCCCGCATGCCCGCAAGAAGCGCGCTTTGACTTGACGGAACGCAGCGAAGACGAAAACTGCCTCTCGATCAATGTGAGCGTCCCCGAGGACATCCAGCCTGGCGAAAAGCTTCCAGTTTTCTTCTGGCTCCACGGCGGCGCGTTCGTCGGAGGGGCGTCGAATCTTTACCGCCTCGACCAAATGGCCGTGAAGGGCCACATGGTCGTCGTATCGGCCAATTACCGGATCGGCGTCTTCGGCTTCATGGAGCACCCCGCGTTTGGTCCGAACGACGGCTTCAACGGCAACTACGGCCTTGAGGACCAGCGCGAGGCGATGCGCTGGGCCAAGCGCAATGTCGCAGCGTTCGGAGGCGACCCGGAAAACATCACCATCGCCGGGGAGTCCGCGGGCGCTGGCTCCATTTGCGTGCACCTCGCGAACCCGGAAAAGGTGCCGGGTTACTTTCACAAGGCGGCCCTCACGAGCGCCGCGTGCCTTCAGCCCATGACCCCGGTCGAGGACGCGCTCAAGGTCGGCACGGGAATCTCCGATGCGATCAACTGCAAGGGCACGAACGACGAAGTGCTCACGTGCATGCGCGGCAAGTCCGTCTCGGACCTTCTCGACGCGCAGGGCAAGTATGCCACGCTGCACCCGGAAAATCTCACGCCGTTTGCGCCGACCATCGGCAACGCGACCGCTCCGCGCTCCTTTGGCAAGGCCCTCGACGAGCAGAAATTGTACCAAGTTCCCATGCTCATGGGTGGCGCCCGCGAGGAGCTCCGCCTCTACGTGGGCTACTGGTGGCAGGACGACAAGTTGCCCCGATTCACGCCGGCCGGGTTTCACGACGCGTGGTTGCCGCTCCTTTACCCAGGCAATGTGCCCGGAACGAGCGACACCATTGTCTCGCAAATCATGGCGGAATACCTGCCGTCTGGGACCTTCGCCTCCGACAAGGCGGTTCCGGAGACCTTTGGAACGATCGTTTCGGACTATGTTCCTTCGATCGGCATCAACAACTGCCTCTACTTGCAGACGGCGAAGCGCGTCTCGGCGCTCGCGGGCGCAAAAAGCCTCTACGAGTACGAGTTCGCCGACCCCAAGGCCCCGGTGCTCGGCGTCGGAATCGCCGCTCCGTACCCGGACTTCGACATGGGCACGGTTCACTCGTCGGTCCTGAACTACTTCTTCCCGAAGCTGTCCAATACGTCCAAAATCGACGCGCCAGACCTTGAGTCTGCCTCGCAAACGCTCGCGAATCAGATGACTGAATACTGGTCCACCTTCGCGCGTACCGGCGTGCCTGCGGCGAGCGGCCAGCCCGCCTGGGCGGCATATGCTGGCGATGGCAAGGCGATGACGTTTGTTCCCGGGTCCAGCGGCACCGTGGACGCGCGCACGCGGCACCACTGCGCGTTTTGGGCTCGGATGTACCCGACCACGCTGCAGTGATTCTTGGTCACGCGGGTGCAGTCGGGGAAAGCCCTGGCTGCACCCGCTGCCGCATGGTCAGCGCGCAATCACTGTGGCGCCCGTCGAGACGTTGCCGGCCTTGTCCACGGCGCAAACGCGCACCGCGAGAGGCGTTGAAGCGGAGACGCCCGTGCGCGTGGCCGTCGTGACGGTCGCGAGGACTGTGGTCACTGTGCCCGAGGCGCAGTCCGCGGGAGGTGTCGTGCCAGCGGCCTCGGCGACGACGTAGCCATCGAGACCGGAGGTCGGATCCGCGAAGCCGCTCCAGGTGAACGTGGCGGCGCCGGTCGCCGCGGTGACGTAGCGCACGGTGCCGTTGGTCGGTGCCGCGGGGTCGTAGACGATGGTGGCGCCGGACGGCGTGGTCGTGGCGTTTCCGTAGATGTCGCGGAACCAGGCGTACACCGGAGCAATGCCCGCGGTGGCGCCGAGCGTGTACTCCCGTGAGGTCGCGAAGGGCTCCCAGGCGGAGCACGTCGTCGTGCTGCTGAGGCACATGCTGTCGACGCCGCTCGCATCGGTTGCCGCGACGGTGAGGGTGACGACTCGCACGCGGGTGTAGCGAGCGCCGCCGCTGATGACGACGGAGCCCGTGGGCGCCGTGAACTCGGGTGCCGGACGGCCTGTCACCGTGGCGCCCGCAGACGTGTTGCCCGCGCGATCGACCGCGCAAACGCGGAACGCGTACGTGGAGCCGTTCGTGAGTCCCGTCGCGGTGAACGCCGCGAGTGGACCGCTGTAAATCGCTGTGCCTGTGGCGCAATCGGCGGGTGCGACGGCCCCAAGCGCCGAAACCACCACGTAGCCCCCGATGCCCGCGGGACTGTCGGCGAAGCCGCTCCAGCTCAGTGCAAGCTGCGCGTTTCCGGCAACGGCTCGTGCAGCACCCCCGGTCGGCGCCGCGGAGTCATAGACAATCGTTGCCTTCACGGGAGCAGCCGACGTACTACCCCACGTATCCTTGAACCATACGTTGACTGTGACCGTCCCCGCGGCGGTGACGCTCAGGTTCTTCGAGGTCGCGAATGTCTCCCACGCGGTGCACGTTGCTGCGGTGCTTACGCACATTGAAGCGACACCGCTCGCGTCGGTGGCATCGATCGTGAGCGCAAGCGGTGAAACCCTCGCGTAACTTGCGCCGCCGTTGATGACGACGCTCCCTGTAGGTGCGTTGAACTCGGGCGCCGGACGGCTGGTCACCGTTGCACCGGCAGACGTGTTGCCCGCGCGATCGACCGCGCAAACGCGGAACGCGTACGTGGAGCCGTTCGTGAGTCCCGTCGCGGTGAACGCTGCGAGAGGGCCGCTGTAAATCGCCGTTCCCGTGGCGCAATCCGCGGGTGCGACAGCTCCAAGCGCCGACACCACCACGTAGCCCCCAATGCCCGAGCCGCTGTCGGCGAAGCCGGTCCAGGTGAGCGCCACTTGCTCGTTGCCCGCGACCGCGCGGACAGCTCCTCCCGTTGGTGCCGCCACGTCGTAGATGATCGTGGATTTCACGGGAGCAGCCGACGTATTTCCCCACGTATCCTTGAACCATGCGTTGACTGTGACCGTCCCCGCGGCGGTGACGCTCAGACTCTTCGAGGTCGCGAATGTCTCCCACGCGGTGCACGTTGCTGCGGTGCTTACGCACATTGAAGCGACACCGCTCGCGTCGGTGGCATCGATCGTGAGCGCAAGCGGTGAAACCCTCGCGTAACTTGCGCCGCCGTTGATG
>CAIQDA010000060.1 GCA_903870415.1 uncultured delta proteobacterium | reverse complement strand
GCTTGCGGCCACCTTCGAATTCGCAAACCCCACGCCGACGCGGAAGGAAACCTTCGCGTTGATCTCCGAACTTCAGGATGGGCTCGCGGCCGTCCACGATGCTCTCGGCCTGGACTTCTTCTACGCCGACGGCAACGTCGCCCAGGAAGCGAGCGCTGTCTCTTCCGCGCCCCGCGACGCCTGATACGCTTACGTCATGATTGAGCTGCTCCGATCGCCGCGGCGGCTACTGCTCTTCCTCTTCGAGGCTACGCTGCTCGCGCTCGCGGTGATGGGTGCAGCCTGCATCCGTCTCGGCATTCACGAAGCGCTCGTGGCCCCGCATCTGCGGAAGAAGGCCGTGCTCTTCGCCTTCGTCGTGGCGGGTGCCGCCTACTACACGGGGCTTTACGACCGCGCAGGCGTGCGAGGCGGTGCCAGCGTGGCCAAGCGATGGCTCACAAGCGCGCTCGTCGCCACGCCCATCCTGCTCGCGGTCTTCTACCTGGTGCCTCCGCTTGCGCTTGGGCGAGGCATTTTCCTCGCGAGCGTCGCGCTCACCGTCACCGTGCTTCCCGCCTGGCGCGTCGTCTACGACACAGTCTCGCGAAACGTCGTCACGCCCAAACGCGTGCTGGTTCTCGGAACGGGCGAGCTGGCCCTGGAGATTCGCGACCACTTGGCGATGCACCCGGAGACCGGCGACGCGTGCCTTGGACTCCTCGCGCCCGATCGCTCCTACGTGGACGCGATTGCTGGAGTGGTCGGCACCTACGGCGAACTGTTCGAACTCGTGCGCGCTCTTGAAATCGAAACCGTCGTCGTGGCCTTCCGCAACCGTCGAGGCACGTTGCCCGTCGAACAGCTTTTGGAGCTGAAATTGCGGGGAATCGAGTGCCTCGAGGGAACCGACTACTACGAAGGGCTCGCGGGCAAGCTGTTCGTGCGCGAGCTGAAGGCGAGCCAAATTGTCTTCGCCGAGGGCTACCGCATCGACCGCACCCAGCGACGCTTGAAGCGCCTCTTCGACGTCATCGTCGCCACCATCGGCCTCGTGCTCGCAGCTCCGCTCATGGCGCTTGTGGCCATCGCGGTGCGCCTCGATTCACCGGGTCCGTTCCTCTATCGGCAGGAACGCGCAGGAGAGTTCGGCAAGCCCTTCGTGATTCTGAAATTTCGGTCGATGCGCCTCGACGCTGAAAAAGACGGGGCGCGCTTCGCTGCCGACGAGGACCCGCGCATCACCCGCACGGGCAACTTCATCCGCAAGACGCGCCTCGACGAATTGCCCCAGCTTTGGAACGTGCTCGTGGGGGACATGAGCATGGTGGGGCCGCGCCCCGAGAGACCCGTCTTTCTCGAACGCCTCGAACAGCGCATTCCGTTCTTCAAGCAGCGCCTCTACGTGAAGCCAGGCGTCACGGGCCACGCGCAAGTGCGATGCCGCTACGGAGCTTCGACGGAGGACATGCTCCAGAAGCTCCAATACGATCTCTATTACATCAAGTCGCAATCCCTGCTTTTTGACCTGTCGATCCTCGTCGACACGGTCAAGGTCGTGCTCCTCAAAATCGGCGCGCGCTGAGCTGCGGGCCTCCCGATCGCGTGCCGCCGCCGCGCCCCATTGACGGCGTTCGTCAAGCGCGATGCGCGCACCTCATGGGACCGCTTCCTGATGAAGCCGACGGCATGGATCGCACGCCGCGCTGTTGGGCGGGCGATGCGCAAGGTTGTCGGCTAGGTTTGGCAGGTCGATGCAGGACTTGGGGGAAATAGCCACCTTCGCTAAGAGAACGCATGGTGCCTTGTGTTCTTACGGCGATTCCGCTCGAGAGTTTTCGCCTTGCGGTGACCTACACGAGCGGCGCGGTGTCGGTATTTGATTTGAATCCATGGCTCGACAAGGGCATGTTTCGCGCGCTTCGCGATCCGGCCCTCTTTCGCGCCGTGCGTCCGTATCGCAACACCGTTGAGTGGCCCAACGGCGCCGATCTCGACCCGGAGACTTTGTACGAAGACAGCGTGGCACCGCGGCCCAGCGCATAGGACATGCGCATAGGACATTCAAAACTCGTTTTCGCGCCACACGTCTTCAAGCATCGCCTTCGACCGTCGCGGCATTCGCTCGATTTCCGCCCATCTCGAGCCGTGGGTGAAGCCCGGGCCGCGCTGCGCATCGCTTCCAAGAGCGTTTTCCCGGCCGCTTCGCTCTCGCGAAGTTCCGCAGCGTCTCTTCGTTGGCTCTCACCGAAACGCAAACACGAGCTGACCCGGCGGGCCTCGCGGTGAACCTCGCGCCTTCATCTCGCTCACGGGCTCCCCTCGCCTGCATCGCTTGTCTCGGATGATCCGCTTGATCGCCGCAGCCTACGTCGCGATCTCCACGAGGCACAACTTACATGCACAGTGCACGCACACGAGAACCTCCAGAGCGAAGACTCGCTTCACGAGCCATGCCGCAAAACAAAAAAGGGGGTGCCGCGAGGTCCGCCGGGGCAGCGGATATTCGCGTTTCGGTGAGGGCGGCCGAGCGACGCTGCGGGACTTCGCAAGAGCAAAGCGGGCGGCGGCGCGGATTCGTGGTTTGAATGTCTCATGCGCCCTCGGGGGAAGAGCTTGCCAAAGTCCATAAACG
>CAIQDA010000059.1 GCA_903870415.1 uncultured delta proteobacterium | reverse complement strand
TAAAGTTTCGGATGTCCGCAAACAAGACAGTGACTTCCCGCGCCGATACGTCGCCTAGCTTGGCCGTCGTGACGTCCGCATGGCCCAGCGCCGAGAGGAACTCGAGGGGCACGAAGCGCGAGATCGCGGCGTTCGTCGAGGCGAGGGTCGCTGTGCGTTCCTGCACGCGGGCTTCGAGGAGGTCGTTCGTGCCTTCCAACTGCTGGCGCATGCGGTTGATGCGCCGCGCTTGGGAGCGCATGGAGAAGGCGCTGAGACACATGTAAAATGCGAGGAATAGGAAAGTCCCAAACTCTCCGCTCGCGGAGAGCCGTCCGGCCGTGAAGCTCGTGGGCAGTGCCCATCGCGTCCCAAAAGCGGTCGCGGCCATCGTGGCCCCCGCTTGAACCATAAAGGCGATGCCGCCCACGGAGATCGCGTTCGAAAGGGTCACGATGACGAAGGGGAAGATGAGCGCCTTGTTGCCCCCATAGAGCGCAACCACGACCCCGTTTAGGAGCGCGTCGCTGAGCATCGCCGCACGCCCCGCCGTTCTCGTGTTCCAAAACAGCGCGGAGCCGAAGAACCAGAGGTGCGGCGCGAGCAGCGCTGTCGCGAAGTAGGTGGTGTCGAACGACGTCCACGCGCGGTTTTCGAATTGGGCGAGGGCTGGGGCGGCGAACGTCAGCGCGACGAACCTCGGCAAGTAGCTCAGGCGAATCAGCGGATGGGCGCGCTCAAACGTTTCACGAACGAACGCCCTCGCGCGTGCGATCATGCCCCCCCCCCGCATGATGCGTGCCACGAAACGTCGTCCCCATGAGGACGTAAACGTCACGAAAACGCGCACGATTAAGCCGGTAGAGTTCTGCTTTTTGCTTAACCGATGGCCGTCACAGCCCCCGACGAAACCCTTCCATGAGCATCGGGATGTCGATGGGTACCGCGTCAAACGGCGGAATACGCTTCGCAGACCCCCTATAGTCGCCGAGGCGTAGCCAACGCCCGCAGCCCCCGCTGGGCGTCGCGCGCGGAAGTCGTTAGGAGGTCCCCATGTCCTCCGCGTCCTTTCGTTCCCAGTACCTCACCTTTGCCGAGGTCGAGTCGCAGCTCCAAGCGTGGGCCGCCTCCCATGCCGATGTGTGTAAGCTGCATGTGATTGGTTCGTCCCTCGAAGGGCGTCCGCTCTACGTGCTCGCCATCGGTGACGAGTCGGCTCCCGCCGTGTGGATCGACGCGAACATGCACGCGACGGAAGTGGCCGGAACGAACGTGGCCCTCGGGCTCGCGGAGGCCTTCTTGGCGCTGCGCCGCGGCGAGAGCGCGACGGCATTTGGCTTGGCCGAAACCTTGGGTTCACGTCTTCGGACTGCGACCGCATTCATCATGCCGCGCATGTCGCCCGACGGCGCCGAGGCCATCTTGACGACGGGCCGCTACGTCCGCTCCGTGCCGCGGCATCCGGACCCGCAAGGCCGAGCTCCACGCTGGACGGCCCACGACGTGAACGGCGACGGCAAGGCCCTCGTCATGCGCCGCGAAGACCCTTGCGGTGAGTTCGTGGCGCTCGCGGATGCGCCCCACGTGCTCGTGCCTCGCAAGCTCGAAGACCCCGGTCCGTATTACGCGCTCTATCCCGAAGGTACGATTGAGCATTACGACGGCTTTACGATTCCTGAGCCGCACTTTCTCGCGGACAGCCGCACGGATTTGAACCGCAATTTTCCTTACAGCTGGATGCCCGAGGCCGATCAGATTGGCGCGGGCACCCACGCGACGAGCGAGCCCGAGTCGCGCGCGGTCGTCGAGTTCGTAGAGAAACACCCGAACCTCTACGCATGGCTCAACCTCCACTGCTTTGGCGGCGTGTACCTGCGACCCCTCGGCGACGGGCCCGACAGCAAGATGAACCAAAGCGATCTCGCCATCTTCAAAGAGATGGGCGAGTTCGCCACGAAGGTCTCCGGCTACCCCATGGTCAGCGGCTTCGAGGAGTTCCTCTACGAGCCCGAAAAGCCCCTCAAAGGCGACCTGAGCGACTGGGCGTACCAGCACCGCGGCACCTTCGCCTACGTGTGCGAACTGTGGGATTTGGCGAAGCAAGTGGGCATCGAGGTGCGCCGCCCCTTCATCCAGACCTACGACAAGGTCACGCGAGAGGACCTCCTCAAGATCGTCGCGTGGGATCGCGAGCACAACCAGTCGCGCGTCTTTGGTCCCTGGGAG
>CAIQDA010000058.1 GCA_903870415.1 uncultured delta proteobacterium | reverse complement strand
TCGCCAGAAGACCTCGAAGCGTCGTCTCTCGTGCCGCGTCTCGCGCAAGCGGGCGTCGTGAGCTTGAAGATCGAGGGTCGCCTCAAGGGCGCCGCCTATGTCGCGGCCACAACGCAGCTCTATCGCCAAGCGGTTCTCGCTCTCTCAAACGAGAGCCTCACCCCAAGCGAAGAGCTTCGTCGCGACGCGGTGCAAACCTTCTCGCGCGGTTCGGGTCCTGGTTTTCTCGCAGGAATCGATCACCAGCGACTCGTCGAAGGGCGAAGCTGCGACCACCGCGGGCTGCTGCTCGGCGAACTGGTCGAGGTTCGAGAAGCACGCGGCAAGCGTTGGCTTCGCGTGAAGCTCGATGCGCGGGTCGTGCGCGGCGACGGCATCCTCGTCGAAGGCGGACACGGCGGACACGGCGAAGTGGGCGGACGCATTTGGGTTCTCGCGCAAGACGCGAACGAGATTGACGAGGGCCTTGCGGGCACCATCGTCGACCTTTGGCTCGGACCTGACAAGAGCATCCGAGCGGCGACCGCTGGTCGACGCGTGTTCAAGAGCGCAGACCCCACCGTGGAGAAGCGCGTTCTCGCATCGATCGAAGCGCATCCGCGAAAGCATGCATTGCACATGCATCTCACGGCGCACGTCGGGTCTCCTGCTGCGCTCACGGGCACCACGACCGATGGTCGACGCCACACGGTCACGACCACCGAGCCCCTTCAAGCCTCTCCGAAAGAAGGCGCGGCGAGGACCACGGCGCAGGAAAAACTCGCCCGCCTCGGCGACACGCCGTTTTCCGAAGGAACGCTCGAACTCGACGTTGGCGCCCAGGTTTTCCTCCCGCCTTCGCTCGTGAACCGCCTTCGCCGCGAGCTCGTCGAAGCCCTCTTGCGCGGAGCCAAGCTCTCGTGGCCCTGCACGGACGCGAGCGCCGCATCGGTCATCGCAGCCATCGGTTCGCTGCCCGCAAATCCTCCTCCAGCGGGGCTCTTCGTCCTGTGCCGCACCCTCGATCAAGCGCGCGCCGCACGGGCTGCGGGCGCCGACGGTCTGTGGCTCGACTTCCTCGAACTGCAGGGCCTTGGAGCGGCCTTTCGCACGCTTCGAAGCGAGGGCGATGGGTTCATCGGCGTCGTCCCGCCACGCATCCGCAAGCCGGGTGAAGAGAAGATCGATCGCTACCTCGTGGGCCTCGCGCCCGACGCCATTCTCGTGCGCGGCCTCGGAGCCTTGCGCGAAGCCACCGGGGTCACCGACGGCATCGCACGCATCGCGGACTTTTCGCTCAACGTCGCCAACGCGATCACCGCGAACGAGGTGCTTCGACGCGGCCTCGTGGCCTTCACGCCCTCGTTCGACCTCGACTCGGAGCAGCTCATCACGCTCCTCGACACGAGCGTCGGCCCCTTCGCCGAGCTCGTCGTGCATCACCCGATGGCGCTTTTTCACATGGAACACTGCGTGATCGCTGCCGAGCTTTCGTCAGGCCGTGACCATCGCGACTGCGGTCGTCCCTGCGAGACCCGCAAAGTGAGCCTTCGCGATCGCGCGGGCATGGACCATCCGGTCGAGGCCGACGTCGGTTGCCGCAACACGGTCTTCCACGCCGCGAGCCAGTCGGGCGCCGCCATCGTCGCCACGGCGCGCAAGAAGGGCGTTCAGCGCTTTCGCATTGAGCTCGTGCGCGAGTCCGCGGAAACCACCGCGAGCATCGTGGAGAGTTACCGAGCGCTTCTCCTCGGCACCATGAGCCCGGCGGACCTCCGCGACAAACTCAACACCGAGGTCCACTACGGGGTCGTGCGCGGGTCGCTGCGGGTGCTTCAACCATCGATGTAAGCTGCACGCACGCAGGCGCGGCCAGCAGGCGCGACCAGGCGATGGATAAACGAGTGGCCCCGTCACACCGCTCGGCGCTACCGTTGCTCCCTCTCGGGCCTGGCGGGGTTCACGGGTCACGGTCGACGGAGCCACTCACGGGGGTAGCAGGTTCCAAAAATCCCGAAAGCCCTTTTCGTGGCTCTACCGACTCAAGCGTAAACCGCGCGCTCGAAAGCGTGAAGCCTCGGCGGAACGCGCTTCAATCCGGTGCGGTTCGGTCTCGCGCGAACGGTGCCGACAATGCGAAGCCGGCCCCCATGCGTTGCTTCGCTCTTCTTCCGGTCCTTGCCCTCGCGTTGTCTCTGGCCCTTCCTGCGACGGCGAGCACGCCTTGGGTCGGACGCGTTGCGACGCCCCGTCACCTCAACGCGCACGTTGCCGCGCGGCAGCTCCTCACGCGCATCGACGCGGGCACCGCAACGCTTGGCCTCGTCCCTTCAGGCATCACGGCGGCGGCGGACGGCGATCGGTTCGTGAGTTTCGAGCAACACCACCTTGGACTGCCCGTCGTCGGGGCCGGGGCCACCGTGCGTTTCAACGCTCTCGGCGAAGCCCTTCTCGCCACGCAACGCCTCGCCCATGCGCTTCCGGCCTCGGCCACACCTGCGCTTCTCGCCAGCGACGCGGTCCGCTTCGCCGAGCGACACACGGGGCTGCGGGCGTCCTTGCCCTCGGTGAAACTCGCGTTTCGCTTGGTGGACGAAGACGATGTACGACTTGTGTATGTGCTTCGTCTATTTCCGAGCTTTCCTCGTATCATCTCGCCCCAAGCGACCGTCGACGCGCTGAGTGGCGAAGTTCTCGAAGTGCGTGACCTCGCGGTGCGGGCGAGCGCGAGCATGTACGAGACCAATCCCGTCAAGTCGTCGCTTGCGACGCGCACGCTGTCCATCAACCCGACCTCCGCGAACCTCGTGTCCGACGTCATCGAGAGCAACAATTGCGTCGACGACAAGCGCATCGCGAGCGTGGACTTCGGCTTCGGCGGGCCAACCAACGTTCACGTGTGTTCTCTCCTGCGAAAAGCCACAGCAAACGCAGACGGCAACTTCGTGTACGCGCCCGTGGATGACGCCTCGAACCCTGCGCGCGACAGCGACGAGTTCTCCGAAGTGTCGATGTATTTCCACGCAGCGAAGGCGTACTCGTTCTTCCGGTCGCTCCGCGGTGAGGCGAACGCGCAAGTGGTCAACGACAAGCCGCTCCCCACCATCTCGAACCTGCACATCCCCGCGGGCCTCGCGACAGGCAACTTCGGTTCGCTTGGCGATCCGAACGTGCCGCTCGCACCCTTTCAGAACGCGTTCTTCTCGCCGGGCGGCCAGGGCGATCCGTTCGGGCCCATCTACAACCTCACCGGCGGCGCCATGTGGTTCGGCCAAGGCCCCACGCACGACTACTCGTACGACGGCGACGTCGTTTACCATGAGTTTACCCACGCCGTTGTCGACGCCACCATCAAGCTCGAGCAGTGGGTGCGCGACGCACAAGGCGCGATCGATGCGCCGGGCGCGATGAACGAAGGCCTCGCGGACTACTTCTCTTCCGCGATCGCGGGCGATCCGGACGTCGGCGAATACGCGTCGAAAGACATCGACCCGAGCCTGAACGTTATCCGTACCCTCGCCAATACCGACACGTGCCCGGGCACCGTTGGCGGCGAGGTTCACTACGACTCCACGTTTTGGAGCGGAGGCCTCTGGGCGGCCCGCACGCAGCTCCCCGAAGCGGACCGCGCCACGTTCGACGCGTCGGTCTACAAGGCGCTCCTTGCGAACCCCGGTCGCGGCGGCGTCACGTTCGAAGAGGTCACGGGCCTCATCACGGCGGTGCTTGCCACGGACCTTCCCGCGGGCAAAATCGCTCTTGAAAACGCGATGCGCACCCGCGGTGCTTTTCCTGCCTGCGACCGAACCCTCGCGTTTACCGGATCCCCCATCGACGGCCCCGCCGACCTTGGTGGCGAGTTTCAAGCCGCGGGTCGTCAAGACCTCCCGTCGTTCCGTCCCGTCGCTCCGGGCGTGATGACGTTTCGTTACGATTTGCCTGCATACACCACGGAAGTTCGTTTCGGTTTCAAGGGCCCGCAGAGCAGCGGCGGGGGCGGCTTTGGCGGCGGCGGCACGCCTTTCACGCCGAAGGTTTTCGGACGCTTCGACACGCGCATCGAGTGGACGAAGTCCGGCGCGAACCTCGTCGCGACCGAAGCGACGTCCGTTGATCCGGTGAAGGCTGGCTCGAACTACGAGGCCGTGTTCACGCCGCCTGAAGGTGCGAAGACCATTTACGTGCAGATTGCAAACTCTGGCGACAACGCCGGCAGTTACAAGGGTATCGTGTTCTCGTCGACGCAGACCGAGGCACCTCCGGCGCCGGACGCAGGCGCGGACGCAGGTGAAGGCGCCTCGACAGACACTCCTCAGCCCGCCCGTGTCGAAGGTTGCGGATGCACCGTAGCGGGAGCTCCGCAGCGTCGCACCTTCGGCCTCGCGGCCTTTGCGCTCGGCCTCGTGGCCATGGTTCGACGTCGTCGCAGCACGAAGCGCTGAGGGCTTCCGCCACGCGGCAACATCTTTGCCGCGTGCGCACTCGATCTTCGATTGCGCCTCTGGCAGGTGAAGGGGGTGTGTCGCTTGCTCCCCCGCATGTGCGCGGCCTTGATCGCGGTCGCCATCGCGCTCCTATGCCCACGCGCTCGCGCCGACGACGACCTTCACCTCGCCGTGAGTTCGAACGTTCGCGGGGCGATTGCAGCCCTTGCCTGCCAGCGCGAGGCGAGCCCTCCCCTTTTGCACGGCCTCGACCCGGTCTTCCATGCGGCGGTCGCCGAGGGCGATCTGGTCGTCGACGCGGGGCACTTTTTGGCAGCAAGTTTCCTGGGGAACGAGGCACTTCGCCGTAAGCCCGAGCTCTTGGCCGATCTCGTCGAGCACTTGGGCATCCGCGCGATGGCCCTCGAACATCGCGACCTCATCGTCCCGCGGCCTCTCCTCTTGTCGTTCGCCGAGGCCCTCGCGGCCAATCGCATCCCGCTCGTGCTCACGAACCTCGCGTGCGAGCCCGAGGCGCAAGGCCTCTGCGACGCCATCGTCGACGCGCGATCGACGGGCGCAACCTTCGACACGCCGGGCGGCGTCGTGGCGTTTCTCGCGCTCATCGACCCGACGATCTTCGACGACGTGCCCGACGAAGCGAGGGCGGGACTGCGTCTTGAAGACCCGGTCAAAGCCATGGCGCACGCGGTACGTGAAGCGCGTGCCGCCGGTGCCAAGCACGTGGTCGTTGCCTACGAGCCAAACCCCGCGGCGGACCTCGAGAGCACGTTCCGGTTCCTTCAAGCGATCGACGAGGAAGACGCGCCTGACGTCCTCTTGGTTGATCGTCTCGCGGAGCACTTGGCTCGCCTCGACAGGCCCCATTCGAGCCTGCGCGTCGTGGCCACGCGTCCCGGAGGCATCGTCCGCATCGACGGCGATCGCGTGCGCATTCCGTCCCCGCGCGAGACCGACGCGGACCGCTATGTGCGAGCGTGGTCCGCCGACTTCGATGTGTCGCTATGCCATAACCTCGGGAGCCCGCTCCCGGGGGGGCTCTTGCCAACGCCGCTCGGTCGAAGAGAGTTTCGAGAATTCTCCGCCGACGTGCTTCGCCGCGATCTTGGTGCCGACGTCGCGATCGTGAGCCGCGAGACCTACGGAAGCGGCGTCGCGTGGCCCTTCGAGCAGCAGCTCACGCTCCTCGACATCCATGCGGCCCTTCCGTTCAACGACGCCGTTGGCACCGTGTCCCTCGATGGAGCGACGATGAAGAAGCTCTTCGAACGCGTCACCAGCGTGGGCTTCGTGGTCCGCGGCTACGACGCGGCGAGCGGAAAAGTGAACGGTCGTTCGCTCGGAGAATCTCAGCGCTACACCGTGGCGACGACGCGGCTCTACTTCGACCACACCGCGGCGAAGCTTCCCCTTTTTCGCGAGGGCGCTCAGGGCTTCGAGGGCATGAGCCTGCGCGATCTCGTCCTCCGCGAACTCGAGGTGGCGAGCGTGAACGACCCGCGCGCGCGCATCGGCAAGCCCGAGGAGCTGACGAATTGGACCTTTCGATCGACGCTTCGCTTCGCGCTTTCGACCACCCAGGTCTCGAACGACGATCGCACCAAACTCACCGACGGTCCGCTCGTGCGAAGCGACGCGCTGGCACTCACCACCGACGTCGAGTTGCGCGCCGACGCCGATCACCCGGGATTCGAATTCCTGAACGGTGTTCGCCTTCGCTACGGGCTTTCGAGCAGCGGCGGAGCGCTCGCCAAGAACCGCGACATCATCGACGATCGCTCGGTGTTCGTGTTGAAGCAGACCCGCGGACAGGTCACCCCTGTGGGCGTGCCGAACCTCTTCGCCGAGGTCTTCGTCGAAACCGAAACCGCGCCTCCGCCCACGCGCTCCTACCAACACCTGCTCGTGCGCCCTTCCGCCGGGTTGCGCTTCGAGCTCGCGCCCACCGCTTCGCTTCAGGTGGGCTTCGGTGCGGACTGGGAGGCCCTGGCCACCCGCGAGCAACTCATCACGAGCGGCTCGCTCCCTCTCATGCCCGCCGCCATCGCGACGGTGATCGTGAAGCCAACGCCGCTCTTCTCCGTAGGTCCAAGGACGCTCACGGGCGAGGCCACGTTCGACCTCGGTCGACGCAACCCGTTCGAGACCACGGTGTTTGATCCAAAGGGCATCGAGGTGCGCGCGCGAACGAAGGTGACCGCGCCTCTTTCGCGCTTTCTTGCAGTGACCGCCACGTACGACCTCTTTGGTCGAAGGGCGTGGGCTCCAGACGGAACACCCGCCGGCGGTTCGCTCGTCGTCGGCGTCGCGCACGACGTCATCGTCGGACTCGACCTCACGTTCAGCTCGCAGCGACCAAGCTACCGTCCCTAACGGCGACGGCTAGGGTTTTTCCAAGAAGAATCGCATCTTCTCCGTTTTCGTAATACCGCTTCCGCAAGCCCTCGGCCTCGAACCCGCACGCGGCATAGAGGCGACGCGCGGGCACGTTGCTCGCGCGAACTTCGAGCCCGATTCGCGTCACCCACAGCGCCCGAAGATCCTCGTCCACGCGCCCAAGCAGCACGCGTCCGATTCCGCGTTTTCGGGCGCGCGGCTCAACGGCGATCGCATCGACCTCCGCCTCTCCGACCACCTCACGCACGGCGACAAAACCGAGAAGTCCATCGCCGTCTTCGGCCACGTACAAGTGCGAGCCGGCGCTCTCTGCGAACCCGGGCCACACGGCGGTCAGCGACTCACGGCGCTCCTGCGCGTGGCATCCAAGGAGGAATGGCTCGTGCAGCGCGCGCCAGTCAAGGTCGGCCACCGCCGTCACATCCTCGAGAGTCGCGCGCCGAACGATCACAGACGCTGACCAACCGGGAGCGCGTCGAGCTCGGCGAGGACCACCGCGAGCGCATCGCGCGCACGTTCGAGGCCGTCGTGACGCAGGCCCGCATCCCGCGCATTCGCAGCCTGAAGGTCCGCGAAGAGCGCGCGCGCCGCGTCGAGATCCGCACGAACGCCGTTCGCCTCCGCCTCGAGCGAGAGAGCTCGCGCCTGCACATCATCACGCTGCGCCGTGAGCGAGGCGATGGTGTCGGTGGACGCCGCGTTGCGCGAACCAAAGGCTGCTTCAGCCGCCGCGAGTGCCGACAGCGCGTCCCGATGCGCGCTCTCTGCGGCTTCCAGCTTCGCCGTGAGAGTGCCTGCATTCTGCACAGAGATTTCGAGGTCGCCCCGCACGACGGACTCGTCAACCCGGCGCGCCTCGACTTCGGCTTCGAGTCGGTCGATGGTCGATCCGAGTTCAGCGCGAAGCGCGGCCGCCAGCGTTTCGTGGGACGATCGCGTGGTCTCGAGCGTTCCGCGAAGCTCCGTCAGCGTGCGCTGGTCTGCCTCGTGAGCCTCGGCGAACCCGACGGCCTCTTCGCGAAGGCGAATGACCTCGACCTCGGCCGCGGCTTTTTGTGCCGCAAGATTGGTGAGCTCGACCTCGCGCGTCTCCACGAGCGCTTCGGCGTTCGCAACCGCAAGGTCGCGCTTGGAAACGTTCTCGCGGAGTGTCGCAAGTTCGCTCTCCAATGCCGCCAACGTTGCGCTTTGCGCCTGCGCGGCTTCGTCGTTCTTCGCCGTCTGTTCGGCACGCGCAGCCACGAGCGCGTCATCGGCCGCAGCCTTCTCGGCACGAAGCGCATGGAGCTCGTCCGTCGCGCGCGCCACGCGATTTCGCTCGTCGGCGAGCGACGCGAGTTGTTCTTCGGCGGCGGCGTCCGCAGCCTTGAGCCGCGCGACAAGCTGGTCGAGATCGCCCTCAAGCCGGGCCTTGGTTTCTTCCGCGCCGAGCTTGGCGCGCGTGAACTCCGTGATGGCCTCGTCGGTCTCCGCACGCGAGCGTTCGAGGGCCAGCGATCGGTCGCGCTCGTCATAGAGGTCGCGGTCCTTCATCGTGAGCTCCTCGCGCACCTGGAGCAACTCACGATCACGCTTGCCGATCTGTTCGCGCAGATCGAGAAACTCTATCAACGAAACCTTGCTTTGGCCCTTCGAGGCCGACGTCAACTTGCCGCGAAGCTCCTCGAGCTGGCGATCCGAATCCACCAACGAAGCCTTGAGCGTCGCGACCTCTCGTTCGCGCGCCTCGACATC
>CAIQDA010000057.1 GCA_903870415.1 uncultured delta proteobacterium | reverse complement strand
GTTCCGTTGGATCCCGTCCCGCCGGTGGCTCCGTTCGAGCCGTTCGAGCCGTTCGTTCCGTTGGATCCCGTCCCGCCGGTGGCTCCGTTCGTTCCGTTCGACCCGTTCGTTCCGTTGGATCCCGTCCCGCCGGTGGCTCCGTTCGTTCCGTTGGATCCCGTCCCGCCGGTGGCTCCGTTCGAGCCGTCCGCTCCGGTCGATCCCGTCCCGCCGGTGGCTCCGTTCGAGCCCGTTCCGCCCGTTGTGCCCATGGCTCCAGTGGCCCCCGTCGCGCCGTCTGCCCCCGAAGCGCCCGTAGCTCCAGTGGCCCCCGTCGCGCCCCCCGCGGTCGAGAGAACGGCCTTCGTCCACGTACCCGAGGGGCCGCAGTAGTAAATCGCCGACTCGCTTACCACATACGCCACGCGACCGCTGGCGGCGACCGTGCACTCGGGGAGGCTCGATGCATCCGTCACGCTAATGGACTCGAGCGTCATATCCGCCGACCCCGACGGGCTGTCGCCGGAGGACGAACAGGCTGCCGTGAACCCAAAGGGAAGTACGATAAGCGACGCCACGCCAATGTTACCGAAGATGGCTCTCATGATGTTCGATTCCTTAATGCGTATGAAGCGCGAGCAATTTTGCCGCACACAACGAAATAGAGATTGTTATTTAACAGGCAGGCGGGTTTGGTTTCACAACCAACCACACCGACCATGAGGGCGGTCAGGCCGACGCTCGCGGACAAAAACCGCGACGAATGGACATGCAGACTCCTTGCGCGACGCCCCGTGCCAGCCGCTGGCGCGCGCAAACGTCAATACACGTTCCGTACCGCAAGCAAAAACCAAGCCAGCCGAACACCCGCCGTGCTCCGCGCCACGGTTGCAACGATTTACCGCACCCACGGAAAGGCGGACGCTGGATTACTCCGGACACTTCGAGGACGACGCCCCTTCCCCTACGCCTACGGCTTGCCGTTCCGCGGGATGGGTCCCCGAAGAGGCGCGATTGCCGCGCGTCGCCTGTGCATGTTCTGCCCCTAACCGCAGGCCTTGCGTCACCAGACGCCCGCGAGACACCGCCAATTATGCTTGAATCTACATGTTCACACCGGGTTCATGGGGCATGAAAACCACGAATCCGCGCGGGAGTTTGTCCCACCACGATTTGCCGGTCTTGCGTTTGCGCGCAACGCTTGCGCGATTTGCAGGCGGACGCCCCGACGCATTGAGCGGGCTCGATCGGCTTCGAGCACACGTGTTGCATGGCCGCACGCTCGGTTAACGCGCGCAAACGGCCTGAGTCTCGCGTTTTCGGCGGCTCCGCCCAGACCGGCGCGGGCCTTGCTTCTGCTCGGGGGAGGCGTACAGCCCAGGAGCTCTCCTTCCATGTCCACGAATAAGCCGCCCGTGATGCGCACGCTCGACGGGGGCGCGCTTGCGACGACCTTCACTGCGTCCCAGGGCCAGCTTCTGTTGTTCCCCAATATGTCCGAAATCGCGGGCGAGCTCACGCCCGGATTCGTGGATTGATTGTCTCATGCGTCCCTTGTATGACCACAGGCAAGGCTTAGCCAAGCGTCCCCCGATTGGGGCTCCATGGCTTGCTGTCCTTGCTTGTTGCGCGGTATTGGGGGCTTGTGGCCGTCCGTCGGCGCGTCTTCGGCCGCTTGCGCAAGGCGGGGTGCTCGATGCATCGGCTTGGGATTTTGCGAGTGACGGGGCATTGCCGCTCGAGGGCGCGTGGACAGCTGTCTGGGGACAAACGCCCGATTCGGAAGGCCGACTCGACCCTGCGGCGCCGCGCGACGCGTTTGCCATGCCGGGCAGCGTCGATGCGCAGGCTCGGGCTGGAACTTGGACGCGAGGACAAGGCGTGGTGTCGCTCGAACTTGCTCTGCATGGCCTTCCGCCGGCGGAGAGCATGGGCGTTTTACTGCCAACCCTTTGGTCGAGCTCCATGCGTTGCCGATCGGCTGACGGGCCGGAGGTCGTCTACTCGAGTGCGCCGAAAGGCGATCCACGCACGATGACCAGCATGGCTCCCTATGTGGCGACGCTCCCCTTGGCGAGGGATGTGACCTGCATTCTGGTGTATGCGGTTCCGCCTCCAGTGGAGGGTTGGCGCTCTTTTTTTTCGGAGGCGCCAAGACTCATGCTCGCATCCGAGGCAGCGGGCGAGGTGCAAGGCCATCGCCTGAAATATGCAGGCATTGGGATGTACCTTGTCTCGATTTCGAGCTTCCTGCTTCTTCAATGGTGGGCGAGGCGAAGAGACACCAGTTCCCTGGCGGTGGCGCTCATGTCCTTATCGGCGGCCCTTTGGATCGGCGGATACGGAGCGGTCGTCGAGCATTTGGAATGGCCATCCTTTCTCCTGCGTCGCCGCTTGGAGTTTGCCGCCGTTTCTGGCATGGGCGCGACTGGACTTTTGACGGCGATGGTCTTGTTTCATTCGACGCGGACGCCGCTGAATAGAGCCCTCGTGGCGGCGGCGGCTGTGGCAACGGCGGCAACGTTGCTGGTGCCCACACGCCTGCTCGCCTGGTCACTCTTTGCGCTCGCACAGCCGGCTGCAGGGCTATGCGCGCTCTCCATTACGGCGACCGCTGGCCGAGCTCTTTTCGACTCTTATTCGAATCGCGAGAGGCGCGTTCTGGCGGCTGGAATGGCCATTCCCGCGGTATTTGGAGTTGTCGACCTCGCTCTCTCGCGCATGGGAGATGTGCGCCTTGGGCTGATGACCTACGCGCTTGCGATTCTTCCCGTCGTGCTCGCCTCCACCTTGGCACGGCGAAACGCGACGGCGCTCAACGCGACGGAGATCTTCGCGGCCAGCTCGGCGCGTTTTGTTCCACAAGAATTTCTTCACGCCCTCGGCCACCAAGACCTCACGACGGTGCGTCTCGGAGATGCGCGCGAGCGGCCGATGACCGTGCTTTTCGCCGATCTGCGGAACTTCACCGCGATCAGCGAAAACCTCTCTCCGGCGGAGACGTTTGCATTCCTCAACGAATGTTTCGCGCAGCTTGGACCGCCCATTCGCGACCACGGAGGATTCATCGACAAGTACATCGGTGATGCGATTATGGCGCTTTTTCCCGATGACCCGGCGCAGGCCGTGCGAGCCGCCTTGGCCATGCAGAAGGCCATTGCTTGCGTGCCCCCGCCACGCGGCGGGGATCGCCAAATTCGCATGGGGGTAGGCGTGCATTTGGGCCGGGTCATCATGGGCACCATCGGTGAAGAAATGCGCCTCGAGGCCACGGTGATCAGCGACGCGGTGAACCTCGCCGCACGTCTTGAAGGCTTCACCAAGCAGGTTGGTTGCAGCCTTCTCATCTCCGGAGCGGTGGCACAGGAACTGCCCGACGATCTGCTGCCGCACCTGCGCGACCTGGGGCGATTCGCGGTGAAGGGAAAAGCTGAGCCCGTCACGATGTTCGAGATCTTTGCCCTCGATGGAAGGGACATGCGTCATCACAAAATCGACACAAGGGTTCGGTTTCGTCAGGGGATTGAAGCGTTCTTTTCTGCGGACTACGAAGAGGCCTCGACACTCTTCGGTGATATCGTCGACCGGTGCCCAGAAGACGGGCCCGCCCACTGGTGGTTCTTGCGCGCCCTCCGAGAGCTGACCGAAGACGCTCCAAAGAGCACGCGGAAGTTCCTCCAGCTCGATGAGAAGTAGCGCGCGGGCGCCGAGCAGGCGAGCCACTGCACGGGTTGCACGACAACGCAGCTGCTGCGGATGAGGCGCCCCCAATCGCCGTACCAAAGCGCCTCGTTGGGCGTGCCGACCCTGACCAAACTACAACGTTTTTTTGATCCATGATCCACATCACGGTCAAATTGAATGTGGGCGTTTTTTTGCCAGTCAGCGTTTACTCCGCGGGGTTTCGCTGCCATCCAGGCATGCGCCTCTTTTGCGCTTTGATTATCCCGAGCGTCATTTTTTGCACAAACTAGGAATGAACCCAATCGTGAATCCAGCCACAACTTCTCATTTTTTTTGGAGGCGGCTGGCATCGTCCGCGATTTTCGCGGCAGCGTGCGCCATCGCGGGTTGCGGGAGCTCGGGCACGGAGGCCGTGCCGGTCACGAACCGCGCTGAGGTTTTCTCGCCGGTGGTCACCAAAGTTGTCTTCGAAATGGCTTATGCCCCCGGCGCCGAGCCCTGGATGGAAGGCTTCGGGGGATCGACGCGAGGGTTCCTCCTCATGGAGAGAAACGCCCTGCGCCTCTTCAGCGGTCCGGAAAAGATCCTCGAAATTCCGACCTCGCTCGACCAAATGGCGAAGCTCGACGACGTCACCCAGACCGATTTTACGTCCCAGGATCTCCTCGACATCGCCGCCAAGCACCGCAGCAAGGTCTCGGCCGGAAACACCGCGGCTTACTATTTCCTGTGGGTAAACGGCTATTTTAGCAAGGATGGCCAGCGGAACAACGCCGTGCTCGGCGTGTCGGTCGGCGACAGCGGCGTTATCGCCGTCTTCAAGCCCGCGCTTCAGGAGAACCTCGACGCCCTCGTCACCTCGACCGACACCCCCGCTGAAAAGCTTCGGCTGGCTGCGGACTCGCGGCTTGTCGAGCAGATGGTCATGCTGCACGAATTGGGACACGCGGTCGGGCTCGTCAACGATGGGCTCCCGATGTCGACGGAGCATCAGGATGCGGATCACGGGCACCACTGCAGCAACCCGAACTGCCTGATGTACTGGATGAACAGCCGGTTCAACTCGGTGCGCCAGTTTGTCACCACACGCATGACGAGCGGCGAAAGCGCCGTTTTCGACGACGCCTGCCTCGCGGACGCCGCGGCTTACGGAAAGTGAGCAGCCCGATGGTCGAACGTTTTCAAGGATGGAGATGTGAGATGGCTTCGAAGATACATAGGCCCTGGTTGGGCGTTTTGCTCGCGGTCGTGGGCACAACCATCGTGGCGTGCTCGTCAGGCTCGCCGTCGACCGTGGGCGCCGCAGAGGCCCCGACGGAGGACGAGTGGGTCAGCAGCGGCACGACTTGCCTCGGCAACGGCACGGTACACGACCCCAACCCGGCCGGCTGTACCTACAATTCGGAGTGCCGGCGCTCGCCAGTGTCTCTGGGTGGCGACTGGGCGCACGGCTGGCTCAAAAGTGAGTGCTCGAACATCGACTGGATGACCGGGATCTCGACCGACACAAGCCAGAGGGACCACAACCTGCTCTGCGCCTCGACGTCGTACTCGAACCTCACCGGCGGCAGCATACCGGCGTCCTCGTGCACCGTGGTGTGGGCCACGGCGACGTCAACGACGTACCCGGCAAGCGGCGGCCTGATGTCGAGCGACTGGGATCCGAACACCGCGGGCACTCCCGTCGCCAAGCTCGAGTGCCCTGGAAATAGGCACGTCTCGGGCTATGCGCGCGACGGAACTGGCAACGTCGCCGCCATCTTGTGCTGCACGATCGCGGGCGAGACGCAGAAGACCAACTGCTCGGCGCAGACCTACGCGGCCGGCGTGGTCGATGCCCGCGAGTCGAGTCTCACGGGCGACTGGGACTCGGGCTTCACGAAGCTCGAGTGCGGCACCGGGCGCGTGATGGGCGGCCTCAGCACGCTCGCCAACGGCGGCCCGACGGGTACGGCAAAAAACGGAGGGGTGGCGATCGGCCGCGTCCACGGCGTTCTTTGCTGCGATGCGAGCCCCTCCTTCTCGGCGCAAAGCACCTACAACGCGAACCCGCTCGCCTGTACGACGAACAACGATTGTCGCGTATCTCCATTTACATGGGACAATGGCGAGTGGGCGAAGGGCTACTCGAAGCTGGATTGCGCCGAGACCGACGTGATGTCAGGAATTTCGGTCGGCGCAAACAACGGCGTTCATCAGCACCACTGCGCGCTGTCGAGTTACACGAACGCGAATGGCGGGAACGCCACCGTGGCGAGCAATATGGTGACGATCAACGGCGTCTTTGTCGGGTCGTACCCAAGCGCCCTCTCGAAAGTGGACTGGGACCCCGGTTACCTCAAAAAGGAGTGTGCGGCGGGCCAACACGTCGCCGGGATCTCCGTGAAGAAGGGGATGGTCAATCTCGGCAACATGCTTTGCGCCTCCTTCCCTGCCGAAAGCGCCCAGACCAACTGCACAGCCGTGACCTTCGGCAATACGGGTCTTCATGATGCTCACGAGTCCACGACCACTTCCGGCGACTGGTCGCCCGGCTACTACAAGCTCGAGTGCGGCCAAGGCCGCGTGATCTCAGGCGTAAGCATGTCCAACAGCACCACAGTGCTGCACGGCATCCTCTGCTGCGACTCGACCCCGACGCAGCCCTACTCGTCCTGCTGCAACGACACGTCGTTCAGCGCCTCCGTCGCGAGTTGCGTCTCGAACGCGAGCAAGAACGCCTCGGCCTGTAACCTCGTCGACTACTGCTGCCAGCCCGGCATAAGTACCCACGCCGGGTCCCAAGACTGCGAAGAGGCCGCGCTCGCCGAGGATCCGTCGACAGAAGGCAACAACGGTATGGACGTGCCACCGTCGTCGAGCACACCGACAAACTTGTCGAGTTGCGGGAGCGGCGGCACAGAAAAGGCGTGGTCGCTCTCCTTCACTCGGACAAAGCTTCGAGGGAACAAACTGTTTGGCACCTCCTACGAGGTGAGCAAGCTCGCAGCGGCTGACAGCCTTCGGAACGCCTCCGGGGCGGCAAAGATGAGGGTGCGCGCGTCCATCTTCGGGGGGGTCGTACCGGTCGCCTATTTCGAGGCGAATGCGGTCCGCCAACCCGACGGAAGCAACACGGCCAGCATCATCGTGCAGACGCTCGGACTGGATATTGTCGGCTTCCCGATGAACGGAACGTCGCCCCTGAGCCTAAAGCAGACGTGGTCGCTGCCGCTGCCGCTGCCGGGCGCCGCCTCGAAGAAGACTTACATCGTCGGCGGGATTTCTGTGGTCGTCTCCGTCGGACTCCAAGCGGAATGGGGCATCACCGATTCGCTCGACGTGAGCGCCACGAAGCTCACCGTGAATGCCGTGCCCTGGATCAACCTGACCGCGACCGCAGAGGGCTCAGTCGGCATGGGTATTCCTGGCTTTGCCTCGACCAGCGCCGGCGTTGAAGGCTATCTCATTCTCACGCAGCTGCAAGACAAGGCGCTCGTCGACCTCACGTTCGACAACACGCCCGTCGTCGGGCCGACCGCCGCCGGCGTTCACTTCGGCGTCACGGGGGAAGCAACCTCCACGGAGCTCAACGGGAAGCTTTCGGTCTTCGTGAAGGCAAAGTTCCTCTGGTTCAAGAAAAAGTGGTCGACCACCATCGCGCGCTTCAGCGGCAACGAGCAGGTCACGCCGTACTTGGACTACCACGGTTGCGTGACGTTCTAATCGGCCTTCTCCGTGGACACAGACGCCCGTTTTGTGTCCAGCCGGGCCCGCCTCGACACGCGAGCTCCAACTCTATTGGCAAGCAAATGTATTGGATGGAGTCGTCATGACTGCTCGATCTCGTGCCGCCGTGGTGGGCGGCGCTGCGCTCGTCGTGCTTATCGCCGTCTTCAGCCGTCCCCACCCGACCAACCCGGTTCCGATAGCGGTTCCGCAAGAGGTTGCTGCCACCACGCCGGCGTCGATGCCCGTGGTGACAGCGGCCGCTGCGGCGGATGCGCCTGCGCCGAAGCCAGGCAGCCTGCACAGCTACGACCTGACCTTTGTGCAGAGCATGAGCATCGGTCCGAGCGCAAAGCCCGCGGCCAAGGGCTCCGTAGCCCGCCAAGGCCTCGACAAGACCGTGAAGGGGGGTCTCACCCTCGTCTGCGTCGAGCACGATGCGAGGCACATACGCTACCGCGCAACCCTCGATCACGTCGGAACCTCCCTCAACGGCGAGCCTGTGACGAACGCGGAACTGCTCACGTTGCTCGCGCGCCCTTTCTTTTTCGATACGGACGCGAACGGGCGCGTGGTCGCGTTTGCCTTCGACGCGAAGCTCCCCATGGACGTGCGCGGCGGCTTGAAAGCGATGATAGCGCTTGGACAGGTCGTGACCGGTGCGGGCGACACCTGGACCACGCGCGAGGAAGACACGACGGGCGCCTACGACGCGACCTACACCCGCGGTGCGGCGGGCAACCGCCTGAGCAAGACCCGCGTGCGTTACGTGCACCTCGCGGGACGAGCACGCGGCGACGCCGACGATTCCGCGCTGGTTGAGGTCCACGACGACATCCGCATCGCACTCGGTGCCGACGGCGCGTTGGCCACCCTCTCGGCGAACACAGCAACCGAAATTCCCTTCGGCGAGCCCCTCGGTCACATCAGCGACCACGAGACCTGCATCATGACCCTGCGCGACACCGGCTTCGACGAGGCGAAGCTCCCGGAATACCGCGCCGAGCGAGCCGAAATGCCGGAGGCTACGATGGACGCCACGGCCGAAATGCAGGCTCCGGCGACGATGCTGGCGATGCGCGACCAGGCCGACAGGAATACGCTGAACGGCGCCAAGCTGCAGGATCTGCTGGGCGAGCTCGAGCACGCACGCACCGGGACGAGCCAAGATCGCGGCGTGATGATGTCACGGCTGAGCGCAGACTTTCGCCTGCGGGCGGAAGACGCGAAGCAAATGGCGAAGGATATCCCGGGCTCACCTAGCCAAAACGGGATGCTTCTCACCGGCGGGCTGGCAGGGGCAGGCACCCCGGAGGCGCTCGGATCGCTCGCCGAGGTGGCCGCGAACAACAGGACACCAATGGAAGTTCGCCTCAACGCCGTGACCGGGCTCGGCCTCGCAACGTCGTCGTCGTCCCCTCTCGTGCACGCTCTCGCGGCGTTGCTCAACGATCCCGACCCCATGGTGCAAGCGTCGGCGTTGCTCGCGCTCGGAAGCGCCGCAGGGAATCTGCGAGAAAGTGACCCTGCGGCCTACGAGTTCGCGATCACCACGCTGCTGAACGCCCTGGCGAGCGCGCAGACCCCGGAACAAAGGGCGCTGTGCTTCCGTGCCCTCGGCAACTCCGGCGATGCGCGCGTCTTGCCGCTCGCAAGGGAGGCAGAAACGCGCGAGATGCCCGTCGTGCGCCTTGCCGCGGTCGCCTCCGTGCGACGGGTGGCGCTGCCGGACGTCGATGCGTTTCTCATGAGCGTGTTGCACGAGGACACCGAGTCCCAGGTGCGCGTCGGCGCCATCGAGACGGCGGAGCAGTTCCGCACACTTCAAGCCTATATACCGGCGCTGGGCGGGGTCGCGAAGAGTGACGCTGCGCCGCTGGTTCGCCACGCTGCACTCCACGCCCTCGACCGCGTGAAGTCCCTTCCCGAGGCGCTGGCGCTGATCACGTGGTCAGGCCGGAACGATCCATCGGAGGACGTGAGGAAGTTTGCCAACGAACTCCTGCAAGCGAAGCCAGAGTAGGGCCCTCGGAGAGGAGCCCCCGTTCGACGATAGGATTCCCCGACGATTTAGGACGATACGCATTTTCATTACACCTCTATATCACCATTTGAAAAATGCTTCAGCGGTGCTAATATTCATGGCATTATCGCTTCCGAGCTGTGGCGGATGGACCCTGTTTAGCTAAAGCGTGAAACTAGTCCGCACAATCGAGCGAAATACTTGGCAACGCTTGTGTCGGATTCGTATTTTCAATGTCCCATACACGATTCAGGGCGGGTCGTTGCTGCGCGGGGTGGTCGCGCTCTCGTGCGTGGTCCGAATTGCGCGCGCTCAGTACGCGTCTGCGGCCTTCGCGATCGTAGGCGGAACGCACGATTCCAGCCATGCCGCGGTTGCAGCTCTCATCGACGCCGAGGGAAACGAACGTTGCACCGCCACGCTCGTCGCGCCCCACGCCCTGCTCACAGCTGCGCATTGTGTCGTACCTAATATGCGCGTCGTATTTCGCACGTCATCGGCTGCCGATACGCTGGCTGCGGTGAACGGAAGCTGGACTGAACCCGGCTTGCCTTGGGCACGACGACACGTTCACAGCGGCGTTTGTGCAATGCAACGTGGAGGCAAAGAATAGGGTCGGCATTGCTGCGGCGTGGGGGCGTCCGACCCACACACGCCCATACTCTTGGTGACCAAGTCCCAGTTCGGCGCCCCTCCAAGGCCGTACCTTCACGGGAACCATCACGCGCACCCTCACGCCGACCGAATGCACCGCAAGCGCAGGCAGCACGCAGCCCCCATCGTCGAGGGCCTATGGCGTGGGGACGATCAGCTTCTCGAGAGCGGGAGACCGAGCCTTCTTCGACTGGAGCTTCTCGGAGGAGACGCCTTATTTCACGTTCACGCTCACGAGTTCGAACGACGCGCGCATCACGGGCGCGGACGATCGCTCCGGCCAAACGGAATACCTTGAAAACTTCATCTTGGAGGCGCGCGTCGACGCTCGCAGTCACCTCGTCGGCTCCATCGACTTCAGCGATCGAAATCGCATCATCCACGGCTGCGAGACCTGGAAGTTCGACATGATGACGCCCGTCTTCTGAGCGGCCGGCGCGCGGCTCTGGAAAAAAGCAGAGCCGCTAAGGCGGGTCGCCTCGACGAAGGCGTGAGAACAGGGAGGAAGCTCTTGCTCCCTGTTTGTCCTCAGGCCTCGCGCCATCGTAAGCCCCCCTTCGAGGTTCACGGAGACGGCGAGCGGTGGTGACGTCCGTGCCGCCCTCAGAACATGCGCATCGGCCGCACGTTGTACAACGTGGCGGAGCTCCTGCTGGCCATAACCGGGTAGGAGACGGTTCCGGGCGCAAACGTCATCATGGTCGCGGTCGACGCCTCGGACGAGGTTGCGTAGGCCGTGCTGCTCGACGCGTCGTGGCGCCCGAGCTGCGAGAGCGCGTTCGCCATGATTCTGAACTCGCCGAGGGAGGGAATGAACCAGTCCTGGTAGTAGAAGCCCGTATTGCCCCAGGTTTGGTACGCAGTGACGATGCCCGCCCAGTACGTCGTAGCGTCGACGTTCGCGCCGCTGGGGCCGAAGAGCGAGTACATGAGCTGCGTGTTCGTCAACCCCATGCCGACGGCAGTCGAGGCGATCTCTTGCGCCGCGTAATCGCTGCTGTAGATGGTGCTCGCTGGCGTTGGGCTCGGGGCACAAGCGATGCCGGTCGCGCCCGTGGCCGAGTAGCAGACGGGGACGTTGGGGTAGATCGCCCGCCCGCCCGATGGCGCGTAGGTGGGCCCAAGTACAATGGGCGCGGCCTCCAGGTAATCGAATCCGGCATACTCGTTGTAATAGTCGACGAAGACGATGATGCCGCCGCCGGGCCCCGTGGCCCCGACGATGCACGGCGAGCCGCCGCCCGTCGCGCCGCACGCGGTCGATAGGACAAAATTCACCGGCCCGGTGGCGCCGGTGGCCCCCGTCGCGCCCGTGGCCCCCGTCGCCCCGGTCGCCCCCGTGGACCCCACGGCACCCGCGCTCCCGGCCGTGCCCGTCGCACCTACGCCCCCGGTCGCTCCGGCGGCCCCCGTTGAGCCCGTCGCGCCGACCGACCCGGTGGCCCCGGCGACGCCCGTAGCGCCCGCGGCCCCCGTTGCGCCGGTCGCTCCGTCGGCCCCCGTGGCCCCGGTCACACCGTAGCCGGTGATGCCGGTCGCCCCGTTGCAGGCGTACGCGGTGAGGGCACCGCTTTGCTCGGCCGACGTGTCGAGGGTCTGATTGCCGTTGAGGTCGTGGTAGAAGACGAGCTTGTAGCCGCCTGTCGCGCAGTTGCCCCCGGCGGGCTCGGCCACCATGGCGACCAAGAGCGGGTCGGCCGCAGCCCCCGTCGCGCCGGTGACGCCATCCACGCCCGTTGCACCTGTCGCGCCCGTAGCACCCGTCGCTCCGCCAAGGCCCGTGGCTCCGCCAAGGCCGGTGGCACCTGTCGCGCCCGCACTGCCCGTCGCACCTGCATGGCCCGTGGCACCCGCGCTGCCCGTCGCTCCGCCAAGGCCCGTGGCACCTGTCGTGCCGGTCGAACCTGCATGGCCCGTGGCACCTGTCGTGCCTGCACTGCCCGTCGCTCCGCCAAGGCCCGTGGCACCTGTCGTGCCTGCACTGCCCGTCGCTCCGCCAAGGCCCGTGGCACCTGTAGCGCCCGTAGCACCTGCATGGCCCGTCGCTCCGCCAAGGCCCGTGGCCCCGGTTGCTCCCGTGGCCCCGGTCGACCCCGTCGCACCGTCAACGCCCGTGGCCCCGGTTGCTCCCGTTGCTCCCGTTGCTCCGGTTGCGCCCGTCGACCCCGCGACGCCCGTGCCGCCGGCCGGCGCGGCTGGACCAACCGGCACCCATTGCCCATTGTTGCAAAGCGCAAAGGTACCTTCCGCGGACGAATACGCGACCTCCAGGTTGTGGGTCGGGTCGCACGCGGGGCGATCGGCGTCGCTCGCGTAGCGCACGACCGCCCGTGAAGGCTCCGCCTGGTCACTGCACGCCGTCACCGCAAGGCTCGCAAGCCCTGCCGCCACCACGGAAAATACGCCGACGTTGTGCCTCATGTCGTTTGCCTTGCGGAGCCGCGCGGGTGCGTCACCCGCCGCGGCCGTAAACGTTCGATTCAAGTCATCAAGGGAGCCGCCGAGCAAACGACGACACCGAAACAAACACGAGATTAGTTGCTAAACCGCCGCATGAACCGGTAGCGGTCGCCGGCACTCGCGGGGACCACCGAGTCTTTCGTGCCCGTCGTAGTCTGGAGACTAAACGGGTACATGCGAGCGTACTGGGTCGTGGAGACTTCCGACGAGGTCGCGAGGTACTTCGCGCTGTACTGCGGGTCGAGGCGTCCGAACGCGGCGAGCGCGGTCACCATCACGACCGCCTCTTGCCTCGACGGAAGAAACCAATCGGCGTAGGTGACGCCGTTCGCGACGGTCGAATAGTCTTTTGCTATCCCCGCGAGGTAGATGCTCCGCGGGGTTCCCTGCGAATCCTCCGCGGCCACGAGGCGGTCCGTGTTGGTCCGGCCCATGCCCATGGCCGCCGTCGCGACGTAGTACGCGTCGGTGCCGCCGTTGTTGGCCACGTCGTAGGCAAAGCCGGCCGCACAGGACCCCACCGTCCCGTTGGCAGCGTAACAGCCGGTGGTCTGGTTGGTGTTGAGGAGCGTCCACGCGCCGCTGTTCACCGTGTAGATGCCGTTCTCGGATGTGTTGGTCTGATAGCGGAGCAAGATGCGGTCGCCCACCGCCGGAACGACGCCGCCGGCTGCACCCATGCCCGACAAGGTGGCGTTGCTGCTCGGGAGCTGGATCTTCGGGGCCCACACGACGCCGGCGACCTGCGCGGCGTCCGAATCGGCCGCCTCGAGGTAGTCGAAGTCCGCGTATTCGCTTCGGTAGTCGACGAAGACGATGATTCCGCCCGCGGGCCCGGTGGCGCCCACGACGCAGGGGTTGGTCCCGCTCGAACCGCAGGCGTTCTTGACCACGAAGCCCGTGTACGTCACGGTCGCGCCCGTCGCGCCCGTCGCGCCGGTAGCCCCGGTGACTCCCGTCGCGCCCGTGGCGCCGGTGGCCCCCGCCACGCCGTCTTGCCCCGTCGCGCCCGCAGACCCGACGGCACCAGCGGACCCGGTGGCGCCAAGGTCGCCGGTGGCCCCCGTCGCCCCCGTGCCGCCGGTGGCGCCGATTGCGCCGGAATTGCCCGTCGCGCCGTCCGCGCCCGGCGACCCGGTGGCACCGGTCACGCCCACGCCCGCCGCACCTGTGTCCGCGGTGCACGCATACGAGGTGCTCGCCGCGGGCACCTCGGCCGTGTCCAGGATGCCGTTGCCGTTGGAGTCCGTGTAAAAGACCAGCTTAAAGCCGCCGTTCGCGCAATTGGCGCCGACCAGCTCCGGGGAAATGTCCACGAGCTCCGCCGCGCCGGTCGCGCCCGTGGGGCCCGTCGCGCCGTTTTGTCCCGCCGCACCGGTGGCTCCGGCAGCTCCGGTTGCGCCGTCTTGTCCCGTCGCGCCCGCCACGCCGTTTTGTCCTGTCGCTCCCGTGGCTCCGGTCGAACCCGTTGCGCCCGTTGCGCCGGTCCCTCCGCTTTGTCCTGTTGCGCCGATCGCTCCAGTGGAAGCCGTTGCGCCCGTTGCGCCGGTCCCTCCGCTTTGTCCTGTTGCGCCGATCGCTCCAGTGGAAGCCGTTGCGCCCGTTGCGCCCGCCACCCCGTTTGGTCCCGTTGCGCCGGTTGCGCCGGTTGAGCCCGCTACGCCACTGTGTCCCGTTGCGCCGGTGGCTCCGGTCGAACCATCGAGGCCCGTCGCGCCCAGAAGGCCGTCCACGCCCGTGGCACCGGTCGCACCGTCGAGGCCCGTCGCGCCCAGAAGGCCGTCCACGCCCGTGGAACCACTCGCACCGGCATCGCCCGTCGCACCGAGCGGGCCCGTGCCGCCGCTTGCGCCTGTTCCGCCGACCGCGCCAGCCCCGCCCCCCGTCACCGCAACCCAGTGCCCGTCCGTGCAAAAGGTCAGCGATTGCTCGGCCACAGCGAAGGCAACCTCCAGGTCGTGCGCCGCGTCACACGCCGGGCGATCGGCCTCGCTCGCGTAGCGCGACACCGCCCGCGTCGTGGTCGCCTGGTCGCCGCCACCGGTGCACGCCGCAACCACGAGGCTTGCAAGCCCCGCCGTCACGACCGAAAACACCCCGACATGCTGCTTCATGACTTTTAACCTTGAATAACGGTCCGCGAAGCGCCGAATTCGCTCTAAAACTTCCGCATCAGACGAAGATAACTACTTGAGGAGGATTTAGTCCTAGCCGTCGCGAGCAATCCGGAGTTCATCTCGACCGTCATGACGTAACCCGCATTCTCCTCGTACTCGGTCGACGTCATCAGGTACGCGGTCGTTGTGAAAATGGGGACGTAGCGCCCCGCATCGCGCAGGTAATTGATCATCACCGCGGCCTCGGCGGAGGAGGGCACGAACCAGTCACTCTTGCCTCCAAGGAGAGCGACGTTCTGGGCAGCCGCG